>FR890668.1:8157-49947 GCA_000435075.1 Bacteroides sp. CAG:770
TGCAGGAATGCTGAAAGAACCTGTCTTGTCAGACTTTACGCTGGAGCCCACATTGGAGACTCCTGCTGTGATATTCACGCCTGCTACTCTGTAAAGGGCGAATACGTCCGCTGAAACCGCATTATATGAAACGCCCTCCGCAAGGCTCTGTGATGCGTAGTGGAAATTCGCTCCGAGAGAGAGGTTCTTTATGATCTTCACACCCAGACCTGCATTGAACATAAGATCTGAAGGAGTAAATGTTCCTTTAGGATTGCCGCTGCCATCGATAACATCATATTTGGCACCCATCTGGTAAGCACCGCCGATAGTGACTCCGATAATCTTTCCGAAACGCATTGTAGCACCGAGGTTCAAGTTGGTCGATTTCACTCCCTTAGGTGCCCAGTTCTGATATGAAAGGCCGAAATCGCCTTTTTTCTCGCTGAACGGAATGACTGCCGGATTTCTGAAAGAAGCGTATGCAATCTCAGATGAAGATGCGAGACCGGCGCTGCCCATTGCTGATGTTACCGGGCTTCTGTCGATGGCCATGAACGGCATTGCCACATCACCCTGAGCCTTCAGTCCTGTTGCAGAAGCGACCAGACACAGGGCGGCCGCTGATATTTTAAGAACAAGTTTCATTATTTCTTGATTATTGTCTGATTATACTCTTTGGAACCGATTGTGAATGTAGCGTTGTAGATACCAGGCGCAACATTCTTGAAATCAATCTTCGCAGGCTCGAACGCACTTGCATTGACAGTCTTGTCAATGACAACCTGACCGGTCTGGGAAACGATCTTCACCTTCGCTGCAGCCAAATCCTGTCCTGTAGCAAGGTTCAATGTCGTGGTCACCGGGTTAGGATATGCACTGTAAACCGTGCTCTTTGCCCTTGCGAGAATCACAAACTCTGCTGTTGCAGAAGCGTTTCTCGGGTCCTTTGCAGTTACGGTCACTGTAGTATGGCCATACTTGAGAACAGTGCAGATAAGTGAATTTTCCCTCGGAGTGAAGAATGCGACTGAAGGGTCACTTGCAACGACCTCGTATGTAAGTTTGTCACCGTCAGGGTCAGAGAAATACTCGGAAAGGTCGATTGTAAACTCACCCTTGTTGTTCTCAAGACGGTTCTCGATATCCTTAATCTTTACAGGAGCCTGATTCTCACGGATTGTATATTTCAATGCATAAGTAGCGGACAAGCCATAAGAGTCTTTGGCTGTGATAGTACCGGTATAGTTACCTGCCTCGGCATCGCTTCCGGTGATGGTGATATACCAGTTCCCTGAAGGTGTCTTGAACATTACATCAGCATCTGAACCCTTGGTATAAGTTACGGTAAACTCATGGCTGTCAGGTTCGGTGACAGTGACAGGAATCTCAAGCACATCAGATGCCCTCAAAGAAAGCTCTCCAGCATAATCGACTTTGATTATAGGAGGATTGTTCGAACCTGTAGAAATCTCAACGACAGAGGTACCTTCAGAATAATTGCGTCCGTATGAATAAGCCGCCATCTTCACATAGTACTTCGAGTTGAATTCAAGACCTGAAACATAGCCGGTAACCTTGGCTCCGACCTTTCCTTCAGGAGAAAGTGAAGTATAACTTACATTGGAAGACGGCTTCTTGAATGTACTGCTCTCTACGGCAGCCTTATCCCTTCCATAGATTACCATGTAACCGAAAGCCTTCTTGCCTTTGGTATCGGCAGTAAGTGTCCAGGTAAGGTCAATGTTGTTTGAGCGTCCCTCAGCCTTCATATCCTTAACAGCAGCAGGGGCCTCATCCGCGCCATAAGTAATCGCGCCCATAGCATCTACGAGACCGCCAATCTTGTATGAAGAACTGAGAAGTGAGGTATTGGCGCTCTTCAGGAGCTTCTCCTTAAGCATATCATTGGTAAATCCGGGACCTCCGCAATATGAAACCACGAGGGCGGCAACGCCTGAGACGTGAGGACATGCCATAGATGTACCTGTAAGATTGTCGTACTGTCCGTTAGGAAGAGTACTTACGATATCCGTACCAGGGGCAGCGATATCGCACCAGCTTCCATAGTTTGAATAGCTCGCCTTCGTACCATCCTTGGAAATGGCACCGACTGCGATGACAGGAGCATAATTGGCAGGTGCACCATTTTCGATTCCGTCATTACCGGCAGCGAAGATTACCACACCACCCTTCATCATGGAATTAGGCAGCTGATTTCCGGAATTGTCACAGCCTGCATACTTGATAAAGTAATCCACAGCGGCTCTGTCTGAATCTTGAATGGTAGCACTCATTGCAGCCTGATATTCGTCACCTGTGAGTTTGCCGTCCTGATTTGCATCATAGTTATAGCCCCAACTGTTCTGGCTGATGACAGCACCATGATCAGCACCCCACTTGATGGCAGCAGCAGTATTACCACCCGTTGTAGCACCATTGACTTCCTTGAAAATCTGGCAGGACATGATTCTCACGCCCTTGGAACTGGCTTTAAAATCACCGCCGGCAACACCACAAACACCTTTGCCGTTATTGTTTACGGCTGCAACTGTTCCTGCCACATGAGTACCATGACTTCCTGCATAAATGACCTGGTTTCCGTCAACAGCGTTATAGTGTCCTGACTCAAGGCAGTTCCATGCAAGGTCAGGATGGTTCAGATCCACACCTTCATCGACTACAGAGACAATGACTTTCTCGCTTCCAGTAGTATAGTTTGCCCATACGTCAGACACATTGATGTCATAACCTTTTCTGGTATTGTTCACATATCCCCAATGATTGCCGAAATATGTGTCATCGAATGCCTGATTCTTGATCTTCCTGCGCTTCTCCACCAATTCGATACCGTCGAGGGACTCAAGTTCATTGTCAGCTTTTGTCAATGATACAGACTCGTCAAACCGGATGATATACCATTTGTGGAGACCTTCCTTTCTGGTTCGCGGCTCAAATTCTCCCGCGTCAGGGAACAGTCTTGTCATAGATTTGATACCAAGATCCTGCATCAGGGCGTTCAATCCCGCAGAACGGGTTGCGGTGTTTCCTGCAGCGAGGTCCTCTTCCACAAGGGAAGTAAGCTCATCAGACAGCTTTACAACGACCTCACCTTCGATGTAGTCTCCGTTTTCAGAAGAAGTCTGCTCCTGTTTCTCAGCAGGATTTACTACAACTTCCTCCCTTGCGCAGCCATACATGAGCACGGCAGCAGAAAGTGCAATAAGTACTCTTTTCATTGTAATTTATTGTATTTAATTTTCTTTTAGGTCATGAATGAAATCCACGACTTTAAGCAGTGACTCCTCATTCTTCCACTTGATCTTGTTGGCTTTGAAAAAGGCGTCTGCCGCGGATTTATCCACAAACGACAAATATAATACATCTTTTTTCGTAGCAGGCAAAATATCCGAATTTATTTTCAGATAAAGTGTTTCCATCGTCGGAAATACCTTTCCTGCAGCCCTTTTGGACAATGCCTGGGTAATATCCATGTTGACAAGCAGTGTCGCACTGTCCCCAAGCAGAGAAGTGACATTCTGGCTGGAAGCAGTAGCCGACGAGATTCCGTAACCGATATCCGTCTTTGCCATCTTGTCCTTATCGACCTCGACGCTCCTGAGGACATAGCCCTTGTCGTCAGAAGCGACGACCTTCATCATCCTGCCCCAAACGTTGAGATAAGTTGCAGATTCAGTCACAACAGACGAAACCTGTACCATTTCTGCCGACATGATGACACCGTTTTCGATATAATGAAGTTTTCCGTCAATGATATTGAAGTTGACTTCCTTGGATTTCAGCACATTGCCATTAGTCATACGGATGTCTCCCCTGACGAAATCCTGAACGAGATAAGGCCAGGTATCCATAGGCTCATAATTCTGGGCTTTTGCAGCCGAAAGACCGAGCAGACACGATGCGACCGCCACGGCAAAAAATCGTAAATACTTCATAATGTTTAATTTAAACGATTTGACTAAACTGACTTAAAACAGCACGAGGCTGACTGGAATACAGCCAACCTCATGCCAAAAAGTCAAAAAAGAGTCAAACTTATTTCTTTGTAAGAGTACAGCCCTGCGCATACTTCTCATAATAGTATTCATTGCCATCGGTTGACAAAGTAACGTAAAGACCGAATCCCGGAACCACGAGTGCACCGTCAGAATAACTGATGACAATGTCACCGCCGTCAGTACTAGTACTCTTGATATATACAGGGTCTCCAGTGTCTTCATCTTCATAACCGGTCTTCTGTTTTGCAGAAATGGTAATGGTTGAAAGAGACTCATCAACAATTCCGGTGAAGATATTGAATCCAAGGTTTGAAGTCAGACCAGACTTAGCCAACATAGGCTCGAAGTTCGAGATACGGAGCTTTCTATATGTCTCGTCACCTTCAACAGCTTCGACTGTAATTTCCATCGGATAGACAGTTCCCTCGGCACCGGTAATTGATCCAGCCCAAGTACCGAAGAATTTAGCGAGAGGATGATCCTTATCGTTGATAGTAAAATTGATATTACTGAAACCACCGGTAGCGACACCATCAGTAACGCTTGTCAGAGCAAGAGTAAAATTAAGGTTTCCGGTAAATTTATCCCTAAGATTCTTAACAAGAACCTGGACATTCTTTTCAGTCTCGCCAGGCGCGAAATTGAGCACGCCAGAAGCAGGCTCGATAATTTCGTAGTTCGTTCCAGTCTTGGCTGATCCGTCAGTAGCCTTAATGGTAACAGTAACTTCATCTGAACCCACATTATATACATGAACCGGAACCGAAACAATACCAGCATCCTCGGAAACAGTATAACTGCCTGAACCGAATGACACGAACTTCTCATGCTGGAAAGTTTCCTTTCTGTTGCAGGATGCAAGTACTGCAAGTACCGCAACAGCTGAAAGCATATATTTTATTGTTTTCATATTGTTCAATTTAGAGATTTTGAAAAACACTACAGAGAATAACCGTCATTCTGAACAAGGTTATTATTGACCTTGATTTCATAATCAGGGATAGGCCAGCAGAAATGATAGTCTGTTGCAGCGAGTACTCTCTGCTCGTAATAAGGGCCTGTCATGAGAAGGTGCTTGCTGCTTGCTGCTGTCTGAGGAGTTCTGACACCAGCAGGGTCACCCCATCTCTTGAGGCATGACATACGGAGACCTTCACCTACTGTCTCTCTGAACCACTCCTTCTTGATGTTGGCCATGGTAGCTGCAGTTTTTACGGCACCACGCTTCTCCTGAAGAGCCTGCAGGTAAGTCGTAGCCTTGCCTGCATCGCCTGCCTGGAGGTACGCCTCTGCAGCAATAAGATACTGTTCGCCGATAAGCAATGGCTTGACTGCCTGAGCACCATTGTCGTTACCTGTATAAAGAGCAGGGTTTCCAAGATACTTTGTGAATACTGTTATATCCTCATAGCGAGAACCATTAGCCATGAAAGGATACATATCAGTAGCAAACCATTTTGCTTTTCTGACATCACCTGCATCATAAGAATTGATGAGGACCTGGGTAGGGATATAGTATGAAGAGAAGTATTTTCCAGTAGCGTCACTTCTCACACCATTTTCACCCATGTACATCTGGTTGGCAGCTGCGCCTTCCTGCTTGGAAGCGTACATCTGCATGATAGGCTCAGTACCTGCATCTTCAGTATATTCCTTATCCATGGCCGTAGCTGTAGAAGCCAATGCGTAGTGGCCTGAAGAAATGACCTTCTCAGCATACTGGGCTGCCATCTGATAGTTCTTGGTATCAAGGAAATATCTTGCATAAACCGCATTGACAGCATCAATTGTAGGAGCCATTGCACGAGCCTCACCTTGCACTTTCGCAAAGATAACCGCAGCCGAATCGAGGTCAGCCTTGATCTGATCATAAACGGCCTTCACAGTAGCTCTGGCAGGTTTCTCAAGCTGATTGTAAACCAATACAAGAGGAACGCAGAGATCGGTTCCTGCAGTAGAAGCATCATAAGCCTTTGCGAAATGACGTGCAAGTGTCAGGTATGAACATGCTCTGTAGAAATAACCGTCACCTTTCAAATAACGCGCAGCTGCACGGAGCGACGGATCCACGTTGTCCGCATTTGCAATAGCGATATTGTAGTTCTTGATGGCACCGTAGTTGTTTGCCCATACAGTCTCCACATATTGGCTACCGGCATTGAAAGTCTCATTTGCCATGTGCTCGGCACCATAGTGGTTACTGAAGTTCACTGTAGCATTGAAACCATCACACATGATTTCTGAGGTCTGCGAGTTTGCTCCATAGAACATTGCCCTGAATGAAGCATGAAGACCATTGTCGAAAGCGGTAATGTCAGACTTCGACACAAAGAGACGTTTGCCTTCCTCATAGGCAATTGCGCTCTCCGGAGTGAGGTTCAGGTCGCATGATGCAAGCATCAGTACTGCCGCGCCTGCCGCAAATGTATATTTGAGAATATTTGTCATAACATTCATTTTAAATAAGTTCTGCATCATGATTAGAATGTGAGTTCGAGACCGAACAGATACTGCTTGGAGTTACCTACGAAACCGTATGTCACATTCGAGTCGATCTCAGGGTCGATACCTGAATACTTGGTGAAAGTAAGAAGGTTACGTCCTGTGAATGAGAGTTTGAGACCATTGACCACATTCTGCTTGCCGAGAAGTCTCCTCGGGAAGTTGTAAGCCACCTGGAGGTTCTTCAGACGGAGGAAACTTGCGTTCTCGATAAGATGGGTATCGAACTGCATTTCCTGACCCTTTGACCAATCCGGGAACTTGGCGTTTGTATGCTCAGGTGTCCAGAAGTCGTTTACTTCCTTGTTCAAGTTGTCATCTGCAAACTTGACTGGGTTCGAATAGAAGTAAGCATCGTTGTTCATAAGATACTTGCCTATGACATAAGAGAAGTCTGCAACCATAGAGATTCCTCTCCATCCTCCTGAAAGGCTAAAACCGCCGTTGATAGGTGCATGAAGCTTGAATCCGGTGTTCTGGGTAAGGTCTGCCTCAGCATACTTCTTGGTTGTCTCGTTCTTTGTGGTAACATCCTTATTCTCTCCTGGAACATACCACATCTGACGTCCGTCAGCAGGATCCACACCTGCCCAGACAGGAGAATAGTATGATACCGGCTGTCCTACTACATAAGCAAGACCGGTATTTGCGATTTCCCAACGGTTGAGGCCATTGAAAAGTTTGGTAATCTTCTCGCGGTTGTAGTTGAATGTGGTGTTGAATCTGAAGAAATAATCCCTTCCCCTGAGGATATCCACACCGAGAGTGACATCAAGACCATTGTTTGCAAGACTGCCGACATTGGCTGTAAGTGATGAAAATCCTGAAGTATATGGATAAGGAACAGCCATCAACATTGAAGTAGTTGTTCTGTTGTAGTATTCGATATCGAAATCGAGAACGTTGAACACTCTACCTGTCAAGGCAACTGTAAAGAGGCCCTGCTTCTCCCATGTAAGTTTAAGGTTGCTAGGCTGGCCGATAATCATCGATGATGAGTTCGCATACTGAGTTGTGGCACCGACCAATGCAAGGTGCTGATAATCACCGATAGATGCGTTACCCTGGGTACCATAGCTAACCTTGATATTGAGGTCGTCGATAGCATTCACACTTCTGAGGAAAGACTCTTTCTTAAGTTTCCACATACCGCCGACTGACCAGAAAAGCGCATTACGGCTCTGGTTACCGAAACGGGATGAAGCATCGTTACGGACAGTCAAGTCGAAGATATACTTTCCGAACATGCTATAGTCGGCATGACCGAAGAATGAAAGGAAGCGGCTCTCTGAGAACGACTGGGAAATGCTTCTTGTGTCAGCTTTTCCCTGGGTCATGAGCATAAGCCTGTCATCAGTGATTCCCTGTACAGATGCTGAATAGAAGTCGTTGTAGTTCCGGATACCCTCCTGACCTGCGAGAAGTGAAATCTCGTGATCATTGTTGATGTCGAATGAATACTCGATGGTGTTGGTGATGGTAGCAGTGTACATCAGCTGAGTACTGCGGACTCTTGCACCATTTCCCGGAGAAGCAACGAATGAAGGATATCGCTTGGTATCATTAAGATAGAAACCTCCGTCGATACCGGCAACAGACTTGATGTAGAAATTCTTGAAAGGATTGAGCTCGATAGTAGCATTTCCGATGAATCCGTAACGGTCATTCCTAGGAACGAGCATCTTCGCATAGTAGTATGAGTTATACAATCCTGTAGGATATACCTCCGGATATTCCTCGCCTGTTGCGGAGTCGATAGCTGGATAGAGAGGGTTGAGGAGATAAGAAAGACCTCCCATCATGTAGCCTGCGTTACCGCCTGAAACACTACCCCAGTTGCTGTTCTTCTGGCTTCTGGTATAAGATGCTGAAAGGTTCACACCGACTTTCAACCAATCCTTAGGACGACCCTGTACATTTGATCTGAGGGTGTATCTGTCGAAGTAGTTGTCGATGGTAGTACCTCTCTGATGGAACTGTGAAGCACCTACCATATAGGCAACCTTCTTTCCACCGCCTTCTACAGTAACGTCGTTCTGATACTGAGGGTTGTTGAATCTCTGATAGTAGTTGTACCACTTGGTATCAGCGTCATAACCCTTGTCTGTGAAGGTAGATTTGATGGCCTCAGGGCTCTTGATACCTGCACGTACCCAGAATTCCTTAAGTTCAGGACCTGACATCATGTTCTTGTAGAGAGTCATGTCAGCGATGGTAGAGATACCTGCCTGGCTTCTGATGGTGACAGTAGCCTTGTTGTCATAAGAACCAGCCTTTGTGGTGATGTAAACGACACCGTTTGCCGCACGTGAACCATAGATAGATGTAGCTGACGCATCCTTGAGGACGGAAATGCTGAGAATATCGTTAGGGTTCATCGACATGATGGTTCTTGAAGATGACTGCATACCATCGATGACGTACAGAGGCTCCGTGCTTGAAGAAAGAGAACCTGTACCATGAATCTTGATGGATACGTTATTATCACCGGCCACACCACCTGATGTGAGAACTGACATACCTGCAACCTGTCCCTGAAGCTGGTCCAGAGCTGAAGATGAAGGAGCGTTCTTGATAGCCTCGGACTTTACAGTGGTAACTGAACCTACGAGGGAACCGACCTTCTTGGCGGTACCGTAACCTACAACGACAACATCCTCGATGACAGTTGCGTCCGGCTGGAGTTTGCAGTTAAGCACTGTTTTACCATTGAGGGCAACTTCCTGGGTCTTGTAACCCATAAAACTGAACACAACCACTGCATTGTCCTTGGAACCTGCAGGAACGGAAATACTGTATTTTCCGTCAGCATCAGCGGAAGTACCTATCCTGGTGTCCTTCACCATTACAGAAGCTCCCGCGATAGTCTCGCCGTTAGAAGAGTCCACAATGGTACCTGTCACTACCACGTTCTGCGCGGAAGCCGACAGTGCTGTGAAGAACATTGCCATGACTGTAAAAAGAAGACAAATCTTTTTCATAAGCAATTACTTTAGTTTAACATTAATATATTTTCGTTTTTTTCTTATATGCTCTATCGCAAAGTTGTAAAATAAATTTGTAAAAAACAAATACTCTAGACTATGTTTTTATTAGCATTCAATGACTTTTAACGATTAAATTATCTGTAATTTTGCGAAAAAAGTTACATCTTCTTACAATATGTTATTATAAAAGTCTAAAAATCAGGAATTTACAATTTTAAGACATAGCAGGAAAACGTAACCTATACATCCCATTTCAAGGTTTAAACGTTTAGAAAAATTCAACAAAAAAAATCACATACACGCATGAGCACGAGTATGTGACCTGTATATTATATGGTATCCGCCCGGAAAAGCCCACTTGACTTCACCAAAATGGGACTATTCCTGGTCGGAAGTGAAGAACCTGTACTGGAACAGAATCAGGTAAAAGGCACCTACCGTAACGCAGCTGTCCGCAAAATTGAACACCGGTTCGAAGAAGCGGAACGGATGTCCGCCCACTAAAGGCATCCATGACGGCCAGGTCGTATCGATCAGCGGAAAATAGAACATATCCACCACTTTTCCGAACATCACAGGTGCATAACTTCCCCCGAACTGAGCGACCTCATAAGGCGTCGAGGCCGAGAACACCTGTCCATAGAAAAGACAATCAATGATATTGCCCAGCGCCCCCGCCGTTATCAATGTCAGTCCGACAAGGACTCCGGTCGGAACATGCTCGTATCGTACCTCAGCACTATCCTTTGCAGATATCTTGCGGCCTTTCACATTAAGGGCAGTAATCCACCAGCAGAGGAATCCGAAAAGGAGCAGACGGAAGAAGGTCAATGCGAATTTTCCAGCCATTCCGCCGAACTTCATGCCGAAAGCCATGCCCTCATTCTCGATGAAGAGAATCTGGAACCAGTCCCCGAACACGCTGAAGTGCTCTCCGATGGACATATTGGTCTTGACCAGAACCTTTATGATCTGGTCGGCAACAACCAATATAATACCTAAGATGAGAAGTAACCTTCCTCTGTTGTTCTTCATATATTACCTGCCGCCTTTGCTGAGTTTTTCCTTAGCCTCTACAGTAAGTGTCGCATGAGGGACAAGACGAAGCCTCTCCTTAGGTATGAGCTTTCCTGTCATGCGGCAGACGCCGTAAGTCTTGTTTTCGATACGGACAAGAGCCGCCTCAAGATTCTGGATAAACTTATACTGACGCTGGGCCAGCTGGCTTGCCTCCTCACGAGAAAGCTGCATGGCACCATCATCCTCAACGGTCTTGAATGAAGGAGTGGTATCCTCGATGTCATTCGTGCCGTTGTGCATAACGACATGTCTGAGAGTATTGTACTCAGCCTTAGCCTTTTCAAGCATGTCGATAATGATCTTCTTGAACTCGGCAAGTTCCTCGTCGGTGTAACGGGTCTTTTCAGCCTGCTCGTTCTTCAAATTGTCTTCCATATCAATAATTATTAGTTGCGGGTTACCGCAATTTTAATTGCAGTTTCATTCCACTCGACCTCGGCAAGGCTGCTGTCAGCGTCTGCCAAAGGTTTGAGAACCAAGGTATTTGCCAATGTCTGTGAGCAAACATAATCCTTGTATGACTTGAGCGCTTCCTCGATTTCGGCATAAGCCTCGCCATCCGCGAACACCGTTGCTTCCACCTTATCGGTAACGTCGAAGTCGCTCTCCTTACGGATATTCTGGATTCTGTTTACCAACTCACGTGCAACTCCCTCGTTCTTGAGTTCAGGAGAAACCTCTATGTCCAGAGCCAATGTCAGAGGTCCGTCCGTAGCGACGAGCCATCCCGGCATATCCTCGGATGAAATCATATAATCGCCAGGATTGAGGACAACCTCTCCGCCTTCAAGATTAAGGGTATATGCATTGCCCTGTGCCTCAGCTGCCTGTATGGCATTGATCTCCTGCTGGGAAATCTGGCCGAAGGCTGCTGCAATCTCTTTCATCCTCTTTCCGTAGGTTTTTCCGAGGGTCTTGAAGTTAGGGCGTATCTTCTTGGTGATGATACCGGTGGTATCGGAGATAAATTCAGCCTCTTTTACATTGACCTCACCCAGAATGAGCGACTTTACTTTCTCGAGCTGCTCGCGGACCTTGTCTGAGATGACAGGGATAACGAGTTTCGAGAGCGGCTGGCGGACCTTGATGTTCACCTTGCGGCGAAGCGCAAGTACCATCGACGATGCTCTCTGCGCAAGCGCCATCCTCTCTTCGAGGTCCTTGTCAATGACAGATTCGTCGTAATCCGGCATGAGCACGTAGTGAACTGACTCCTCTCCGCCAGGAACGAGGTCCTTGTAGAGCTGGTCCATGTAGAACGGAGCGATAGGAGCCGCCAGGATGGAGATGGTCTTGAGCACTTCGTAAAGTGTCTGATATGCAGCGAGTTTGTCCTCGTTGTCGGCGCTTCCCCAGAAACGTTTCCTGTTCAGGCGCACGTACCAGTTGCTCAGGTGGTCGCAAACGAAATCCTGAATCATACGGCCTGCAGAAGTGACGTCGAAGTCCTCGTAAGAAGCCTTGACATCCTTTATCAATGTGTTGAGCAGGGAGATAATCCACCTGTCGATTTCAGGACGGTTCGCGTATGGAACTGCCGGAGCCTGAGGGTCGAAGTTGTCAATGTTCGCGTAAAGCGCGAAGAATGAGTATGTGTTGTAGAGAGTTCCGAAGAATTTTCTTCTGACCTCATCCACGCCTTCTTCATCGTAACGGAGGTTGTCCCATGGCTGCGCATTGGTAAGCATGTACCATCTGAGGGCATCCGGTCCGAACTTGTCGAGCTGCTGGAACGGATCCACGGCATTGCCCAGGCGCTTACTCATCTTGTTGCCGTTCTTGTCGAGGACAAGACCGTTGGAAATCACGTTCTTGAATGCAGGTGTTCCGCTAATCATCGTATGGATAGCATGAAGGGTGTAGAACCATCCGCGTGTCTGGTCAACACCTTCCGCGATGAAGTCTGCCGTACATCCGAACTTAGGCTCGCCGAGCGCACGGAGACCTTCCTGGGCAAACGGCATGGCACCTGAGTCGAACCACACGTCGATAAGGTCGCTCTCGCGGGTCATCTTCTTTCCGGAATCAGAAACGAGATATACATTGTCAACGTAAGGACGGTGAAGGTCGATCTTGTCGTAGTTCTCCTTGCTCATGTCAGCAGGGTCGAAGCCATTGTCCTTCAACGGGTTGCTCTCCATGAATCCGGCAGCGACCGCCTTCTCGATTTCAGCATAGAACTCTTTCAGGCTGCCTATGCACTTCTCCTCCTTGCCGTCTTCAGTACGCCAGATAGGAAGCGGAGTTCCCCAGAAACGGCTTCTGGAGAGGTTCCAGTCCTGAATATTCTCAAGCCACTGACCGAAACGGCCTGTACCGGTAGATTCAGGTTTCCATCTGATGGTCTTGTTCAATGCCACCATCTGGTCCTTGACTGCCGTGGTCTTGATGAACCATGCGTCGAGCGGATAGTAAAGCACCGGCTTGTCTGTTCTCCAGCTGTGAGGATAGCTGTGGACGTGCTTCTGAATCTTGAATGCACGGCCGTCCATCTTCATCATCATGCATAGGTCAACGTCGAGTGTCGGCGCATCAGCCGGAAGGGTGTCATCGAAGGCATTCTTCACATAGCGTCCCGCATATTCCTTGTATTCAGGAGATACATTAGCGGCAACATATTCAGGATCAAGGTCTTCCAGCGGGAAAAACCTTCCGTCATGATCGACCAGAGGCTGATGGTTACCATTCTTGTCAATGACCATCATCGGACCGATTCCGGCAGCAGTAGCCACCTTCTTGTCGTCCGCACCGAAGGTCGGAGCAATATGTACGATACCTGTAGTTCCCTCATCAACAGATACATAGTCACCTGTAATTACGCGGAAAGCGTCTCCGTCGATAGGTTTGAACCATGGAATGAGCTGATGGTATCTGACGCCGGCAAGTTCAGAACCCTTGAAAGAGCCGTCAAGCACCTTGAAAGGAATGAGCTTGTCGCCAGGTTTGTAATCTTCCAATGCCAGTCCGGCAGCCTTAGGGCTGAACCACTCTGACACCAATGCCTTGGCTACCACATAGATAGCTTCAGCTCCGGTATATGGATTGAAGGACTTCACCCTCACATATTCAATGTTCGGACCTACGCAGAGCGCAGTGTTTGAGGACAAGGTCCAAGGAGTCGTAGTCCAGGCGAGGAAATATACAGGGAGAGTCTCAAGTCCGAAAAGCGGCTGGCTCTTCGCATCCTTGATAACCTCGAACTGCACTGTAACTGTAGTGTCAGTCACATCCTTGTAGCAACCAGGCTGGTTCAACTCGTGAGAACTGAGTCCGGTTCCGTCTGAAGGAGAGTATGGCTGGATAGAGAATCCTTTGTAAAGGAGCCCCTTGTCATAAATCTTCTTCAAGAGATACCAGAGAGTCTCGATATATCTGTTGTCGTAAGTGATATACGGGTCATTCATATCCACCCAATATCCGATACGCTCGGTCATGTTAACCCACTCGCGGGTATATTTCATGACTTCCTTGCGGCAAGTGTCATTATACTCAGCCACTGAAATCTTACGTCCGATGTCATCCTTGTGGATTCCGAGTTTCTTCTCCACTCCGATTTCCACAGGAAGTCCGTGGGTATCCCATCCGGCACGACGGTTCACCTTATATCCTGACTGGGTCTTGTATCTGCAAATAGCATCCTTAATAGAGCGGGCCATTACATGGTGTATGCCCGGCATACCATTAGCTGACGGCGGTCCCTCGAAGAAAATGAATTCAGGGGCGCCTTCTCTCAGTTCGAGAGATTTTTCGAACGCGTGATGCGATTTCCATCTGTCCAGTACTTCATTGCCTACTGAGACCAGATTCAAGCCCTTATACTCTTTGAATGTCATATTATTTTATATATTTTTGCAGTTTGCAAAGATAGTAAGAATCTTGTTAAAATGCATTATTTTTCCCAAAGACAATGTGCACACTGGATATAATTTTGACAATATGCCTCTCAGCCGCTCTGATACAGGGATTATTCAAGGGTTTCACAGAGCAAGTAATTGCCCTTGTGGCGATTATAGCAGGCACATGGGCCGCATATAAGTTCACAGGTCTGGTCTGCAGCATGGTCCAGCCGTATCTGAACATGTCCGACAGAATACTGCACGTCATTGTCTTCATACTGATGATTGTAGCAGTGATTCTGGTGCTTCATCTGATCGGAAAAGTCATCAAGGCCAGCATTGATTTCGTGATGCTCGGATGGCTCGACAAACTTCTTGGAGGAATCTTTGCCGTGCTGAAAGCAGCACTAATCCTCGGAATACTCATTATACTTTTCAATACATTGAATTCAGCGTTCAACATCGTACCGGAATCCGCCATCGACGACTCCGTCCTATACGGAACTCTCAAGAGAATCGCCTACACGGTTTTCCCTTACTTCAAGGAACTGCTATTCAAACAATAAGGTAATTATGGCACGTATATTATTCATAGAGACTTCTACAGCGCTCTGCTCCACCGCCCTGTCGGAGGACGGGAAAATCATTTCCACCCGTGAAAATCAGGACCGCAAACACGCATCGCTGACAGCACCTTTCATCCAGGAAATGCTGGACGAGAAAAACATCACAGTAAAAGATTGCGATGCAGTATGCGTCAGCATGGGCCCGGGTTCATACACCGGACTCAGAGTTGGCGTTTCCACTGCCAAAGGACTCTGCTTCGGTGCAGGACTCCCCCTTATGGCTGTCGGTTCACTGGACACTCTGGTATGGCAGGCTATCCGTGAGAATCTTCTCCCCGAAGGCTGCAAGTACATTGTCCCCATGATCGATGCGCGACGGATGGAGGTCTATACGGCAGTCTTCACCCCTGACGGAAAGCAGGTTACAGAGACCAAGCCTGAAATCGTCGAGACCTCGAGCTTCTCCTCATATCTGTCGGAAGGTCCGGTCCTGTTCATAGGTGACGGTGCCGAGAAATGCAGGGAAACACTCAACTCCCCCAACGCCTTCTTCGTCCAGACCTGTCCGAAGGCCGAGTCAATGCTGGTGCCTGCGGAGCGTCTTTTCGAGGAAAAGAAGTTCGAGGATACCGCCTACTTCGAGCCTTTCTATCTGAAGGAGTTCGTACCGACAGTATCCAAAAAGAAGATAATATAAGTCAATGACATACGAAAAATGCTGCTCCAGTTTCCCGAAGCAGCATTTATTATGTCATATCAATGCTAGAGCACTGTGCCCAAGTATTTGCGGAGTGACGGGCCGTCCTTTATGCTTGGAACATTTGCAATGGTGCCGTCCACAATAAGATATACATAAGGAAGGCTTGGAACATTGTAGAGGGTAACGGCTGTCCCGAGAGGATCACAGACATTGACCCAACCCAGATTCTGGTTCTTCACGACGGAAGCCCACGCAGCCTTGTCTGCGGTAGCCGCGATGCTGTAAATCTCGAATCCCTTCTGGTGATAGTCAGCATACACGCTCTTCATCACATCGAGGTTGAACATCTTCTGTGCGGCATCGCCCGGATTCCAGAAATAAACCATTACGACCTTGGACTTTATCATGCTGAGACGCTTGTTCTGTCCGTTCACGTCAGAAAGTTCCACGTCAGGAAAACCGAGTTCGTCCGCATCCTGGAGACGTGCGCCGAGACTGAGCAACTGCTGGCGCCTGACAGCCTCCTTGTCCAATGCCTTGACATATTTTGACTCAGGATATACGGTCTTGAGCGAGTCGCTGATACTTCTGAAATGAAGTGCATCAGTAGCTTGGCCGAAAACAGGTGTACCATTGCCCACAACCTGATAAAGCACAGGGATGGAGGTCAATGAATGTGAATTGGCGAGAATGTATCTTACTCTGCTTCTGTAATATGCGACAAACTGGGACATGAGTTCCTTCTTGAGGCTGAGGGCCTGCTCTGAAGACTGGTTCATGTCGGCAAGTTCAGCTGCCGTCGAAAGGAATTTGTCATTGAAGTCAGCCTCATCTTTCTCGATTTCCATGAGTTTCAATGTCTCGTCAGAGCCTGTTACGGAATACTTTCCGAGGGTATCCGAATTGACATTGACCTTATCCCCTTTCTGGAGGAGGAGGGAGCCGATGCGGGTGTTCTTATAGAACAGGTAGATGAATTCCGGCTGACCTTCAGCGACCTGAAGCTTGTATGTGTAACGTCCTTTGTCGTCGGTCTTCACTGTGTCCAGCACCTTGTAGTGGTTTACGTCAAGGAGCTTTACAATAACTTCAGACTCAGGCGCTTCAGCGAGGACACCTTCAATTCTTGCAGACCTGTTGCAAGATGTGGCCGCTGCAACCAGTGTCAGGAGCGCGGCGGCAATTCTATAACTTTTCATATTCAGCGAGGATTGAAGATGCGATTTCCTGGAACTCTTCCTGACTGAGCTTGAGTTTCTCCTTCCTGAAGTCGATGTCGCTTTCCTGCTGGAGAGGGACCAGATGGATGTGGGTATGAGGGACTTCCAGTCCGAGCACACATACGCCGATTCTCTTGCATGGTTCTGCTGCCTGGATTGCAAGGGCAACTTTCTTGGCGAAAGCGCAAAGTCCGAGATAGGTCTTGTCATCAAGATGGAAGATATAATCATCTTCTACATTCTTGGGGATGACAAGGGTATGACCCTTTACAAGCGGATTGATGTCGAGAAAAGCGTAGAACTCGTCATTCTCGGCTACCTTGTAAGAAGGAATCTCCCCTTTTGCAATTTTTGTAAAAATAGTAGGCATAAGGCTACAGAGTTATATCCAGAATCTTAAATTTAATTACTCCAGAAGGCACTTTGGCCTCTACGACATCTCCCTTCGCATGTCCGATGAGAGCCTTCGCGATAGGAGTGGTAGATGCGAGCTTGCCATGAGCGAAATCAGCCTCGGTCTCACCTACGATGGTGAATTCCATCACCTTCTTCATGGTCATATTCTCCACCTTGACCTTGTTCATCATCTGAACCTTGTCGGTTCCGACCTGAGACTCATCTATAACCTTGGCATTTGCCACAAGATTCTTAAGGTTCACAATCTTTATTTCAAGCAGCGACTGTGCCTCTCTTGCCGCATCATACTCGGCATTCTCTGACAAATCACCCTTCTCCCTAGCCTCTGCAATGGCTGCAGATATGACCGGACGCTGAGCCAATGCATCAGCAAGATCTTTCTTCAGTTTATCAAGACCATCCTGGGTCATGAAATGAACTTCTGCCATAATATTGTTAATTTAAAATGTTTTTCAATAAGATAAACAAAAGGAGTCCTGCCGATAGACAGAACCCTGACCTTTGCAAATATAGTGAATTTTTAGTTCTGACGCAAAGATATTTCAATCCTTGAACTTGGGATTCAGAATTGCGTCATAAATTATCAGCTTTTTAGGATCAATCTTCTCCATGACAGGCTTTTCTGACACTTCCTCTACCTTACGGGATACCGGCCTGAGGCCTTCAGGACGACGAGGCGCAGTTTCGCGGACACGCATACCGGAATTCTCCGCAACAGGCGCTGCCGCCACAGGAGCAACAACAACCGGTGCCTGAACCGCCGCAGGCGCAGGTTTCGGGTCAATGACAACAGGTTCGGACCATGGTTTTGTCTGAGAAGGAGTCTCCAGAACCGGTTCTTCCCACGGCATCGACGGTTCCTCATCATCCTCTACTACAGGCTCCTGCCATGGTCTGGACGGCTCCTCCTCAGGATCTTCATCCTGCTGAGCCGGCGTCTCCCCATTCATTTCAGCAAGAATGCTCTTGAAGATATCCTTAATGTCTTCTCCGTGTTCCTGTCCGCCCTGCAGAGGTTTCTTGGATTTGTTCTTCTTCTCCTTAGCGGAGATGACTGCTGAAACCACCGGCAGACCGAGAAATATGACTATCGTCAATATGTCGTAAAAACTCATAACACCTATAATATCGTTCCGGTAAATATAGTCATTTTTTGGACACATTGGGAAGCAGCGGGAAACTTTCGCCCACGCACACTAGCTACAGAAGGCTGCGACAGAGCTCCCTGTCCTTGTCAAGCTGCGAAGTAAGGAGAGCCAAATCATTGAATTTCACCTCATTCCTTATCTTCTTCACAAAGGAAAGACGGATGTCAAGGCCATAGATATCCTCTTCGAAATCGAAGATATTGGTCTCGATGGTCAATGCGTTTCCCGAGCCCAATGTAGGACGCACGCCAATGTTGCACATACCATCCCACTGACGGCCAAGTGTCTCTACCTTAACGAGATATACCCCGTTTCCAGGAACGAGTTTCAGAGGCTCATACAACTGCATGTTGGCAGTCGGAAAACCTATCGTATGCCCGAGGCGGTTGCCTGAGACGACGACTCCGTAGAGCTGATAAGGATAGCCCAGCATGGCATTGGCCTCATCAATGTTACCCTCCGACAGGGCATTCCTTATCTTGGTGGAGCTTATTACAATGCCGTTGTCCGTCTTGAAACTCATTGGCCTGATTACTTCAAGTCCAAGCTTTTCCGCGATTCCGGCAGTCTGTTCCGGAGTACAGAGGTCTGAGCCTATCCTGTTGTCATATCCCACCAGGACAGCCTTTCCTCCAAACTTTGCAATCACATAATCCCGAAGGTAATCTTCAGTCGTAAGGCGGCTGAATTCCCTGGAGAAAGGAATGACCTCAACTTTGTCAATGCCGATATCCGTCAGCAATTTCTTCTTCTCTTCCATCGAGGTCAGCAGGCGGAGATTCCTGGCATCATTCTGCAGCACATTCCTCGGATGAGGCCAGAAAGTGACGACCATGCTCTCATCACCACGTTTCCTGGCCTCCTCCAAGAGTTGCTGTAAAATAAAACGGTGTCCAAGATGGACACCGTCGAAAAATCCTGTGGCTATAACCATCTTACAAGTCCGAAATCCTGTCTGTGAGGCAGCAGCGGATTCTTTGGATAAATCCTGGTTGCCACCTGATACATTCCGGTACGCTCAGGAAGGATGGATGCCTGATACTTGACAACGCCATCCTTTGCCTCGGTAACATTGAAATCACACTTGTCCTGGATGTGGAGCTTGCCGTTGTTGTCGGTTACGGCGAAGAGCATTTCCACTCCGATATCCTCCGGTTTGAGGTCTCCGATGTTCAGAACGACCTCTGCCTTGAGCGCGTTGCTTGGAGAAAGTGAGTATGAAGAGTCCGGCTGAGTGTATGAAAGTACCTCAATGTCAGGCCATTCCCTGCGCACCTGCTTCTTCCATGATGCGATTTCGCGTGCAACCTTGTAATCATCAGCCTCCAGAGATGCTGCCCTGACTGACTGCGGAGCATAGTACTGGTTCACATAGTCAGTGAGCATTCTGTTTGTGGTGAAGTTGCAAGCTACCTGAGCAATTGTATTCTTGATATATTCAATCCATGCTTCTGAATGTCCGGTGTTCTTGTCAACATCGTAGTAAACAGGTGCGATTTCATTTTCGATTGTGGTGTAGATGGTCGCAGCATCGAGCTCGTTCTGATAATACTGGTCATCATAAGTCCTCTCGAGAGGGAGAGCCCAGCCAGCGCCCTTCTTGTAGCCTTCTACCCACCAGCCGTCAAGCACTGAGAAATGCATTACGCCGTTCATGGCAGCCTTCTCTCCTGATGTACCTGAAGCCTCCTGCGGTCTTGTAGGGTTGTTCATCCAGACATCGACACCCTGTACGAGTCTCTTGGCAAGTGAAATGTCATAGCCCGGTACGAAGACGATCTTTCCGATGAACCTGTCCTGTTTGGAGATTTCCACAATCTGACGGATAAGGTCCTGACCTGCCTTGTCTGCCGGATGTGCCTTTCCTGCGAAGAGGAACTGAACCGGCATCTTAGGGTTATTCACGATTGCATCGAGCCTGTCGAGGTCAGAGAAGAGCAATGTCGCACGCTTGTAAGTTGCGAAACGTCTTGCAAATCCGATTGTGAGCACGTCATCACGGAGGGTCTCCTTGATGGTAACCACCTGTCTAGGTGAATAGTGGTTTGCCACGGCAGGATTTGAAAGTTTCTCCTTAACGACATTGATAAGAGTCCTCTTCAGTTCTTTCCTGGTCTCCCAGATCTCGTCATCAGAAACCTTGTAGATTCCTTCGAAGCACTTCTTATCGTAGTGATGTGTCTGGAATTCAGGACCGAACACTTTCGCGTGGATGGCCTTCCACTCCTTTGAAGCCCATGTAGGATAGTGGACACCGTTGGTCACATAGCTGATATAGAGCTCCTCAGGAAGATACCCAGGGTACATGTTTGCGAAGATGTCCTGGCTGACCTTTCCGTGAAGCATTGACACGCCGTTCACATTCTGTGAGATGTTGGCAGCGAGAATGCTCATGGAGAACTTCTCGTTGATGTCGTTTCCGTTGAGCTTTCCGAGCCCCATCATTGTCTCCCAGTCGATTTTCAGGCGCTGCGGATAATGTCCGATGTATTTTCTCAACATTCCCTCGTCGAAGGCATCGTGTCCTGCAGGAACAGGGGTATGTGTCGTGAACAGGGATGATGCACGTACGACTTCCAGTGCCTCAGGGAATTCGAGATTGTCATTCTGGATATATTCACGGAGTCTTTCGAGTCCGATGAATGCAGCATGTCCCTCGTTGCAGTGATAAACCTGAGGATTCAGGCCGAGAGCACGGAGGGCACGGACACCGCCGACACCGAGAAGGAGTTCCTGCTTGAGTCGGTTCTCCCAGTCGCCTCCGTAGAGGTGATATGTAACCTGACGGTCCTCGTCAATGTTTGCTTCGTAGTCAGTATCAAGGAGATAGAGGTCTGTTCTGCCGACTGCCACCTTCCAGATGCGGGCTGTGATAGTACGTCCAGGGAATGCTACGCTGGTAGTTACCCAGTTACCGTCCTTGTCCATGACAGGCTCAGCAGGAATCTTGGAGAAGTTCTGCGCGTCATACTTGGCAACCTGGTCACCCTGTGCAGAAAGTACCTGTGTAAAATAACCGTAACGGTAGAGAAGACCTACTGCGACGAGGTTCACGTTCATGTCGCTGGTTTCCTTCAGATAGTCGCCGGCAAGAATACCGAGACCACCGGAGTAGATGCTCAGGGATGAGTCGAGACCGTATTCCATGCAGAAGTATCCGACAGAAGGGTCTTTTCTCTCTGCCTTGAGGGCCATATATGCGTTGAATTCCTGCATAACGCTCTCATACTGTCCGACAAATGCGGCATCCTTGCTGAGTTCATTGAACCTCTTGAGGCTGACAGTGTCGAGAACAACCATCGGGTTGTGTCCGCAGTTATGCCATACAGTCGGGTCAATGGCTTTGAACAATGCCTTGGCGCTTTCGTTCCAGCACCACCAAAGGTTCTTAGAGAGGGTCTCAAGACCGCTCAGTGCATCAGGAAGATGCCTTGTCACCATTACACTCTTCCATGAAGGTGTACTTACTTGTATCTTTTCGTACTTCATAATCGGTTTTTCTGCCGCTTCCGGATAGGCTCCGTTCACGGCTATCACTTTGTCAATCGCTTTGGAGTATGCCTCCTGATAATATTTGATCTGGTTTTCCCACAACGCTATAGCCGAAACGTCTTTAGCATTGGCCATATATTCATGCTTCTGGTCGTCTGTCATCAATGCAGCCTCGCGGATTCTCTCCGCTACGGCAGCAACGACGTCATTGTAGTTGGAATCGTTCCTCTCCACTACTGAGATGCCAGGGTGCTTCTTGCTGTAGTGAGTGTCCACCCAGACACCGAAACCGGCAAGACTTGTTGTCAATGTCGGTATCCTGAATGCCAGACTTTCGAGAGGTGTGTATCCCCACGGCTCATAATAGGAAGGGAACAATGTCAAGTCCAGACCGATGATCAGGTCATAGTACTTCATATTGAAAATGCCGTCGTTGCCATTCAGGTATGACGGAATGAAGTATGTCTTGATGTTCGCTCCCGCAGCATTGTCAAATCCGAGTTCCCTGAATCGCCCGGTTATCTGGTCATATTCAGGATTCATCAGATAATGAGACACTTGAGTCTTGTATGAAGCATTGCCTTTTCCGGCAAGCTTGGCTTCAAGCTCACGGTCCGGTCCGTTGTGGCCGGCAGGAATCATGATGAACGCGTGGATTTCCTTTCCGCGGAAATCCGACTTGCGTATTTCATTGGCGGCGTCGATGAAAACATCGATACCTTTGTTCCTGTACTCGTATCTTCCGCCGATTCCGATGAAGACGGCATCCTCCGCAACCTCCTCTCCGGACATTGCGGAAGCCACTTCCTTCAGTCTGAGTCTGGCGGCTCTGCGTTTTTCATCATATTCTTCCTCTGTAGAAGGAGTGAAGCTATTCTCGAATCCGTTCGGTGTCACCACATCGACAGGCCTTCCGAGGAAGTGCTCGCATTCGCGTGCCGTGATCTCGCTGACTGTAGTGAATATGTCAGCATTCTCGGCAGACTTCTTCTCCAGGGAATAAAGAGCCATCACATTGAACTGACGAGCCTTATCTTCTGCGTTGTATGACTCCATGGAATCATACAACGGCATATTGTTGCCTGCGAGACACCTGCCTATCACCGTGGCATGTGTGGTAAATACCGTGGCAACCGGCGATTTCCTTGCCTTGAGGTACAGGATACCCGCACCTGTCTGCCACTCGTGGAACTGTGCCACTACCTTCTCGGATGAGCTGAGATAGAAATTGCAGTAACTTTCGATTACTTTACCTGCAACATATCCGAAAAGAACTGATTCCTTGTAGTCCCAGTTTCCTGTAATGGAATCTACTTTGTAAAGTTCCCAATATTTTGCCAGAATATTATCGGTATCGGTAAGGAAGTGTTTGAAATCCACGAGGATAGCCACTGGGTTTCCAGGTACGTTCCATCTTCCGATTCTGAGTCTGAGGCCACTCTTGGCTGCCTCGACTCTCCAGTCCTGCCAAAGCAGAGGATCCTCGCAGAAGTCAGGGTTGGCATCGGTATCCATCCATACGTCCGGACCGACAAGAATATGATGTCTCTTCAGCTGTGATTTAAGGAACAGCGATTTAGTCGCTATGACGGTATAGATTCCGCCGATTTTGTTGCAGACTTCCCAGCTGACCTCAAACAGATAATCCGGTCTGTTCAATTCTTTAGTCATTATTCACTTTTCTTTTTTACGGCTTTCTTTACGGCCGGCTTCGAATTTTTCTTCTCCTTTGCCGCCTCCGGTTTCACCGCTTTACCCACAGACTTTTTCGCGGCCTTCACAGTTTTTTCAGATGTCAAGGTCGTCTTAGTCTTCTTGTTTTCAGCCGGTTCCGCTTTTTTTGCCGGCTTCTTTTTCTCAGTTTCCTGATTTTCAGAAGTTGCAAATTTAGCAACAGTTGCGGAATATTCCTCATCCACCCTGATAATAAAATCACTCAAAACGTTCATATAGTTGATGAACGCCTCGTAAGGGGTGTCGTAAGGGTTGAAATATTTGTGGACTTCTCCGTCTGAGAAGAATTTTGTGCACATATAATAGAAGTGGTCGCTCTCCTGCAGATGGCCGAAATCATTGTAGAGTGCAGGGTCATTGACAAGAGCGAGTTTCTCATACTGGGCGTAAAGCTTGTTGTAGGCCTCCTGCTGGAGTTCGTTTCCGAGCCATGCCGTGACGTCGCGCTCCTCGTCTGCCCATGAAATAGGCTCCGGAACTTCGAGTGAAGACACCGGTTTGCATGTTTTTGCGACTTCTGAAGGGGTACTGAAGCGGAATGTACCGTCATTGAGGATGGTCTCAGGAAGGTACTTCATGAAATCAAAGATTCCTGAAGCGGCATTCTGGTGCTCGCCGAAGGTCTCGTAATCCATGAACAGGTTAATCACGTCACCTGCAGAGGTATTGATGTCATTCTTGAGCCATCCGAGATACTTCTCGGCAGTAAGAGGCCACTCAGCCCAGCTCCTGTCAGAGAATCTGAATGCGATATCGTCGCTGAGAGAGTAGTTTCTGAGAAGGAGTTTCAGTCTGTTCTGCCTGTCATCGGAATATACGAAATCAGGGCTTCTCCATGCGAGGATATGCTTTGCGCCCTCGGTAAGCATCGTGTGGAATCCCATGTCATAAACCTGTGCGCCGATAGTGTCAGAGTAGATGAGCTCGGTATTTCTGAATGTAACCGGGGTAACTCCGAAATAGTGCTCGATGGCGGCCTTATGCTTGAGGACCTGATGTTTGAACTCAGGCTCTGAAGCGAGGGAAGCCAATGAGTGATAATAAGTTTCGCAGAGGAACTCGGCGCATCCCGTGTCCGCAAGCTTGCGGAAACTGTCAATGACTTCAGGTGCATATCTCTCGAACTGCTCCAATGCTGAACCGCTTATGGAGAAAGCCACCTTGAATGCGCCCTTGTGCTGATTTATGAGTTCAAGCAGGAGCTTGTTCATCGGAAGATAGCACAAGTCTGCCACTCTCTTGAGAATGGTCCTGTTCGTGAAGTCATCATAATAATGAGAATCCTTGCCGATATCGAAAAACCTGTAAAGTCTCAGTCTGGTAGGCTGATGGATCTGGAAATACAGGCATAAATTTTTCTGGGTCATATCTATATCATTTTATTTTACAACTGATTCGTAAACGCTCTTGATTTTGGCGGCGGCGTTGTTCCATTTGAGGGTATTGACCTCGTCATAGCCGAACTTGGATGCGAACTGGGAAAGTGCAGGATACTGCAGAAGAGCATAAATCTCGTCCGCCATGGCATCCACATCCCAGAAGTCCACCTTGAATGCATATTTGAGGACCTCGGCAGCACCTGACTGTCTGGAAATGACTGAAGGCACTCCTGAGCGCATAGCCTCGAGAGGGGAAATTCCGAAAGGCTCCGATACAGAAGGCATTACATATACATCTGACAGTGCAAACATCTTCTGCACCTCATTTCCGCGGAGGAATCCTGTAAAGTGGAACCTGTCCGAGATTCCGAGTCTTGCCACCTGGCGGATGGACCTGTTCATCATATCTCCGCTGCCGGCCATCACGAAACGGACATTGTCACATCTCTTCAGCACTTTGGCTGCAGCCTCGATGAAATACTCAGGACCCTTCTGGAAAGTGATTCGGCCGAGGAATGTCACGACCTTGTCCTTCACGCCCTTTTCCACCTTCACTTCACTTCTTCCGCTGAAATCCACGGCATTATGCACGGTAACGACCTTTGCAGGGTCAATGCCGTACTTCGTAATCACGATGTTTCTGGTAAGGTCGCTCACGGTAATCACCTTGTCCGCAGCCTCCATTCCGCGCTTCTCGATTTCATAGACGCGAGTGTCAATGTTATTGTCACTGCTTCTGTCGAACGATGTCGCGTGGACATGCACTACGAGCGGTTTTCCGGAGAGCCTCTTGGCAGCGATTCCGGCATTGTATGTAAGCCAGTCATGCGCATGGATGACATCGAACTCATCCTTGTGTGTCATGGCGATGGTTCCGCCCACCATAGCATATCTGGCAACCTCTTCCATCAGGTTCGAGCCGTATTTTCCGGAGAATTTGTAGGTATGACCGTAGTTCACGGTAAAGTCACGGACCTGACGCTTCCTGTCTTCCTCAACGAGAGTATGGAACTCTTCGGGATCAAGGTACGGAACCATGTTGGTACCGATATGCACGAACTGCACCTTGTCGAGGAAGTCATCCACGTTCATGGTGTCCGTAATCTCAACAGGAACATCACTGGCATTGATAATATCCGCAGCACTCTTATCCTCATCGCCCGATGCCGAAGGCATCACGAACATGGTCTCTACACCATTGTGTGCCAAGCCTTTGACGATTCCGTAGCAGGCTGTTCCGAGTCCGCCGGCGATATGTGGAGGGAATTCCCATCCGAACATCAGCACTTTCATTATCTTTCCTCCCTATATTTATTGATCATACTTTCCACATAAAGAAGAGCCGCCGTGCTCAATGCAGACGAAATCGCTCCGTGAGGTTCGTGAGGAGGGTCTCCGTCATAAAGTTCGGAGAATGCTCCCACGCCGTGCTTGTTCAGATCGTCATAGAATCCTTCGATGAGCATCTCGGCCCTGCGGCAATATGCTGCGCCCTGCATCTTGAACTTGGCATTGACATAGAACAGGAGCAGCGCAGGCCATGCGCAACCCTGCTGATAGGCATTGTCACGCTCTGTCTGGTTACCCTCATATACGCCTCTGTATTTCATGTCGCGAGGAGACAGTGTCCTGATTCCCCTGGATGTCGCAAGTTCCCTGTCAACGATATTCATGACACTGTTCATCACGCTGTCATCCACAAGCTGGTGGAAGATTGCAAGTGCGAACAGCTGGTTCGGGCGCACATCGGTATTCTGACCGTTATTATCCACATAGTCAGCAAGGTAGCCTTTGTCTTCCATCCAGAATGTCGGCTGATAGTTGGCCTTGACAAGGTCCCTTACCGGAGTCCAAACCGCGGCGAATTTGCCGTCGCCGAACTTCTCGTCCATCTCTGTAGAGAAGCAGAGAATGTCATACCACAAGGCATTGGTCTCTACCTGATATCCCGCTCTTTCCGTTACAGGGTTGCCGTCAACGTATGCGTTCATCCATGTCAATGCCGTCCTGTCTTTCTGTGCCCAGAGCAGTCCGTCCGGCTGGAGGGAAATCTCCTTTCTGTTACCAGGAGAATAGCTTTCCACGACGCGCTTCACCACGTCTCCATATTTTGCCCAGACCTTCTTGGCGGATGCGCCGGCTGCGATATATTCCTGGAGAACAGATGCAAGCATCATAGGTGCCTCAACCTGAGTCGTGCGGTGGAAGAACCTTTCCTGGTTGTCGGCGATGAGGTTGTCCAGAATCTCCTCGAACTCGTTTTTCTTTCCGGTTGCAAGCGTAAGTCCCGGAAGAGAGAACAATGACTCTCTGAGAAGTCCGGTGTAAAGCCATGAGAATCCGGCGGTTATGCTCTTCTTTCCGTTTCTGTCACGGATAAGGAGATCAGCACAGTGCACCAGTTGGTCGTGGAAACTTCCGATATTCTTCATGCCCTTGAGGACAGTATTGAATTTTCTCGTTATCACGCGAGGATTCTCTTCATTGACAGAAGCTGAGAGGATAACTGAATCCCCCTGCTTCATCTTCAGTATGAAGGCTCCAGGAACGAACAAATCCTCTTTGCACTCGAAACCGCGTCTTGCCTCGTCGGAATATGTTATTCCATTGTACCAGTATGGTGCGGATTTAAACTCGAATGAAGAAGAACTGAGCTGAAGGTTAAGGTCAGGGAATCCCTCATACATATTGAAAGAGACACCGTTGCCGATAACCCTGTAGTCTGTGCAAGCTTCTGAATTCTGCTTGGTGAGACTATGAATGTTTCTGAATGCCAGGAAAGGCTTCAGGTTCAATGTTACTTCGGCAGGTGATTTTCTGAGTTCATAACGGATCATCACCTGGTCCCTGTCAGGAACAAGCATGATACTCTTGACGAACTCCATTTCGCCTACCCTATAGACAATCTGCGGAATCTGGTCTGCCATGAAGTCAACAATATATTTATGGCCGCGCGGCTCATAAATGTCTCCATAGCAATGGATTCCGAGATTGAATACTTTTCCGTTCACAGCAAGGCTCTCATCGACAGATGACAGCAGCATGTATTTGCTGCCGCCGAAATTGTCAACGGGCACGCCCAGCAGTCCGTGATAGCGTCTCGTGTTACATGTGACAATGGAGGTGTTGCAGTAAGCACCTGTCTTATTGGCACATATAATCTCTCTCTTCAATGAGTACGAGAGATTCACAAGTTCCGCCTTGTTGAAATTCAGGAATGCCATATTCTATATTTAGTTTTTATGATTTACGTCTGAATACCAGCGCACATCGGCTAGGAAGATACATGGTGATGCCGGTATCGGAATGATGCACTTCTCCTTCCTTAAGTCGGGAGAATCCGTCATACCTCTTCTCATCAGAATCCAGTTCAAGTTCCCAATCTCCTTCCGGAACTTCGACAGCGTAGCCGGTGAATGATTCTGAAGGGTTAAAATCGAGTGCAAAGATATAATTTTTGCGTCTGAAAATCAAGACTTTCTTCTCCTCGTCGGCTCTGATCAATTCCGGTTTATAAGCCAGAAGATTCTCTTTTCTGAACAGATGAATCATGTCAGAATCGAAATTCATCAGATACTTGTAGCGGAGATAGTCAGGTTTGCACAGAGACCATTGTCTTCTGGCATATTTATACGACCATCCGTTTCCGGCACGAGGAAAATCTATCCACTCGGGATGACCGAACTCATTTCCCATAAAAGTCAGGTACCCGTCACCTGCCGTCGCGATGGTGACCAGCCTTATCATCTTGTGCAGAGCGATGCCCCTATCGACGACAATACTCTTGGAGTCAATGTTCATCGATGTGTACATCTCCTTATCTATAAGTCTGAATATGAGGGTTTTGTCTCCCACCAGCGCCTGGTCGTGGCACTCGGCATAACTGATGGTCTTCTCATCCTCACGCTTGTTGGTAAGTTCCCACCAGATTTCACCCATGCTCCACTGGTCGTCTGTCTTTTCCTTGAGCCACTTGATCCAATGGTCAGCAACGCCCATGGCCATACGGAATTCGAAGCCAAGTCCTCCGGCCTCGAACGGAGCCGCCAGCCCAGCCATTCCGCTCATATCCTCGGCAATGGTAATTCCGTCAGGATCAATCTCTTTCACGAGCATTGCGGCCAATGCCAGATAAGTAACGGCATTTTCATCTACACCTGCATTGAAATAATTGTCATATCCGACGAAGTCCTTGCCCAGGCCGTGGTCCCAATATAACATACTCGTGACACCGTCGAACCTGAATCCGTCCAGATGATACTCTTCCATCCAGAACTTGCAGTTGGACAGGAGGAAATATTTGGTTTCACTCTTTCCGTAGTCGAAGCATCTGGAGCCCCACGCAGGATGGCGTCCCTGGGGTCCCTTATAGAAATACAGGTCTTCCCTGCCGTCGAACAGGCTGAGCCCTTCCGCCTCATTGTCCACGCTGTGGGAATGGACGATATCCATCACGACGGCTATGCCGCGGGCATGTGCATCATCCACAAGATGCTTGAATTCCTCCGGTGTTCCGAATCTGGAGGAAAGTGCGTAGAAGTTGGAGACCTGATATCCGAAGGAGCCGTAATAAGGGTGCTCCTGAAGAGCCATAATCTGGATGGTGTCGTAGCCAAGCGCCTCGATATGAGGAAGAACATTGACACGGAACTCTTCGAAGGTAGCGACTTTTTCCTCCTCGGAACTCATGCCTATGTGGCACTCGTAGATCAGCGGATGAGGTCTCGCGCCCGGCCTCGCACTCTTCCATTGATATTGCTCGTCCGGTTCCCACACCTGCGCGCAGAACACCTTGGTGACAGGGTCCTGCACTACCCTCCTGACGTAGGAAGGGAGCCTTTCCCCGCCTCCTCCAGGCCATTCGATGAAGAGTTTGTAGAGTTCCTGATGGTGGAGGAACATGGCGGGCAGGCGGATTTCCCAGTTTCCGCCGCCGATAGGATTAAGCGAATAGGCCGCCGTGCGTCTCCAGTTGTTGAACTCGCCTATGAGGTATATCCTGCTGGCATTGGGAGCCCACTCACGGAAGACCCAGCCCCCGTCGGCATCCCTGTGCAGGCCATAGTACAGATGGTTGTTCAGCCCGTCGGCAAGGGAGCCGTCCAGGGCTATCTTGTCGCGCTCTTCCAATATTCTTTCATGACGCTTCTCTATGGCTTCCTTGTACGGAGCCAAATAAGGGTCGGTCTCATATATCTTCTTCATAATCCTGGTAATTTCTCGTTAAAGCCCTGTGAACCAAGCGATTCCTCAAGCCATATCCATGTCGTCAGCCTTGTCCCTCACGCTCCTCAGATACGCGCGGCACTCCGCAATCAGTTCCTTGGACCGCTTCACATAGGCATCAATATCGTCAAGTCCCGTAGCCGGGTCCTCGACTTTAGCCGCGATTTTATCCAATTCCTCAACAGCTTTTCTGTAATCAAATTTATCCATATACCAATCCGTTGAAACCGTCATCTGCTTTCATTGACAATACAATCCAATGTCCCGTCGGCAAACATGACCGAAACTTTGTCGCCCTTCTTTCTGCCTCCGGCACCCTTCATGACCACACCGTCGCCGTCGAGCACCAATGCGTAGCCGCGTGAAAGGATTCGCCTCGGATCCGCACCCGAAATCCTGGATTCGAGAAGGTCAATGCGGGACTGCATCCCGGAAATCTTGTTCAGAAAGGCCATCCTGAGCCTGGAGCCATAGGACATAATCCTCTGGTCTTCATCCATATAGATATCCAGAAAGACATCCGCGAGCGCCGTCGGGGTCTTGACGTAGTTCCATGCGGCCATGTCACATATATGAAAGTCCTGGTCATGACCGACTGCCGTCAGCACCGGCACGGGACACTTTGCAATGGCTGCAGCGACTTCGTAGTCATCGAAACAAGCAAGGTCCAGTTTGGCCCCGCCGCCTCTCAATATCAGCACGGCATCATACGGACATTCCGCAGCGGCTGCGCTTCCGACCGCCCCGGAAATGGATTCCGGAGCGGACACGCCTTGCATCACGGCCTCGTAAAGGTCTGTGTGAAAGACAAATCCGTATTCATTTTCATGAAGATGCCGCATAAAATCACGATATCCGGCAGCGTCAGGAGCGGATATTACCGCAAGCCTGTAAGGGAGTGAGGCCAATGACAGTTTTTTCTGTCTGTCGAGCAGGCCTTCGCGTCTGAGACGCTCTATGGTTTCCTGCCTCTCCTTCTCCTTGTCTCCGATAGTATATTGAGGGTCAATGTCATCCACTATCACGGACAGTCCGTACAACTGGCTGAAATTGACCTGAACCTGTACAAGAACATTGATCCCGGCCTGAAGGGGAATTCCGGTCTCCGACTCGAAGTAAGGAGCCAGGAACCTGAATTTGGAACTCCAGATTATGGCCGTAACCTTTGCTACAAGTCCGTTTCCGTCCGACTGGGAAAGTTCCATATAACAATGCCCTCCCGGCCTGGCCTTCACGGCACTTATCTCGGCTTTCACCCACAAACGGGCCGGAAAAGCCCCCTCCAACACTGTTTTCAGATGCGTCTGGAGCGTGTAAAGGTCTATTACGTTTTTTTCCATACCACCTGTCATTAATTATGTCTCCGCCTTCCCACGGACAGCCCCACAAAATGGACTCCCCCAGCCCTGACCGGGCCCGGAAAGCGACGTTCCGCGCCTGCGGAACACAAGTTACAAATTTAGAATCCGTTTCACTTATTTCAAAATAAAATCACCATGAAAGAACATTCCGGCGACGTCCGGAAATGTTTTCTCCGTCTTTCTTCATACTTCTGATTTTTTTGCTATCTTTGCGCCAGTTTTGTAACTCAAATTTCACTTTTTCGGAACAAATGAAACCTGGCACCAAAATCTCCAGCGCTAAGTTTGCCGGCAGCAGCACGATGGTCTCGCAGAAACCGGCCCAGAGACTGCCGGAAGTAGCGTTCATCGGGAGATCGAACGTCGGCAAATCTTCCCTGATAAACATGCTTACCGGAAACGGAAAGCTTGCCATGACTTCCGGAACTCCCGGCAAGACCAGGCTCGTGAACCATTTTCTCATAAACGACAGCTGGTATCTGGTGGATCTTCCGGGCTATGGTTTCGCCAAACTTCCTGACAAGGAACGCGAGAAACTGAAGGATGTTATCCGCGACTATCTGAACCATTCCGAGGAACTTCTCCTGCTCTTCGTTCTCATCGACGTACGCCATGACATCGGCAAGGTCGATATGGACTTTCTGGAAGAGCTCGGCCACAGTGACATTCCTTTCGCAATCATCTTCACCAAGGGTGACAAGATGGGACCTGTAGCCAGGGCCGCACAGATAGAGAGGGACAAGGCCCAGCTTCTGGAATCCTGGGAAGAGCTCCCGCTCAGTTTCGTAAGTTCTTCACAGACAGGGCTTGGCAAAGACGAGATTCTCGAATACATTTCAGATGTTCTGAAAGAAGCAGAGGAAAAGAATACTACAAACCAATATAAAAAGTAATGAACACACCTCACAAAATGGAATTGTTTGCATGCAGGGCTTCCAAAGACTTTGCAGCAAAAGTTGTTGACGAGTTGAACAAGATCCAGCCGGAAGGAGAAGGTCCGGTACATCTCGGGAACTCAGAAGTTTCTGTCTTCAGCGACGGAGAATTCCAGCCATCATTTACTGAAAGCGTACGCGGAGCGACTGTCTTCATCCTCCAGTCCACTTTCCCTCCGACTGAAAACCTCATGGAACTGCTTCTTACCATTGATGCAGCCAAGAGAGCTTCCGCATACAAGGTCATCGCGGTTATGCCTTACTTCGGATGGGCACGTCAGGACAGGAAGGACAAGCCGAGAGTATCTATCGGAGCCAAGCTTTGCGCCAACCTCCTTAGCGCAGCCGGAGTGGACAGAGTCATGACCTGCGACCTCCACGCTGACCAGATTCAGGGATTCTTCGACATTCCTGTCGATCATATCTACGCAAGCAAGGTGTTCATACCTTACCTCAAGTCATTGAATATCGAGAACTTGGCAATCGCCGCTCCTGATATGGGAGGCGCAAAGAGAGCCAATGCCTATGCAAAGGATCTCGCTTGCCCGGTAATCATCTGCCACAAGTCCAGAGAAAGAGCAAATGTGGTAGCTTCCATTACAGCCATCGGTGACGTTGAAGGAAAGAATGTAGTTATCGTGGATGATATGATCGATACCGCCGGCACACTTACAAAGGCTGCCGACATCCTTATCGAGAAAGGCGCGAAGAGCGTAAGGGCTTGCGCGACACACGCAATCCTTTCAGGTCCTGCATATGACAGGATCAATGCTTCCAAGCTTTCTGAGGTTTATGTCACAGACACAATTCCTCTGAGAGCCGCCCCTGGCGTTGACACAAGCAAGATTAAAGTTGTCTCCATGACCAGCACATTCGCAAGAATCATCCGCAAGGTTTGCGACAACGAGCCTATCAGCCCTGAATTTATTTTCTAGAAGTATATTGTAAATAGGTCCTGAATCCAGTCTGGGGATGTTCATGCCCCGGAAACCGGGATTCAGGGCCATGATTGTCTAAAGACGCATGAAGATTTTTATTGCAGCATTGATTCTCATCGGAGCAGGCGTTTTCGGGATGTGCTTCAATGTCATATTCCGGAAAAAGGATTTCCCTCAAAGCGATGTCGGTGCCAATGAGAACATGCGTAACATAGGTATCCGCTGCATGAGAGAGGAGGACGACGAGCGCTTCTCCCGCATGGGCAAAGAGAACAAAGACGGAGCCGTATGCTCCGGAACATATAGTGAATCCTGTGCAGCCTGCGGGCTTTACAAGAAGGATCACAAAACAAGCAACAGTAACCCTCGTGAGAGGACAAAAAACAAGTAAAGATGAGTCTAGTAGCAATTGTTGGCCGTCCTAATGTCGGCAAATCAACACTTTTCAACCGCCTGGTAGGAATGAGGCAGGCTATCGTCGATGAGACAGCAGGCGTAACCCGTGACAGACATTATGGTAAATGTGAGTGGTGCGGAAATGAGTTTTCAGTAGTAGATACGGGAGGTTATACTTCCGGATCAGATGATGTGTTCGAAGAAGAAATCCGCAAACAGGTGGTCATAGCCATTGAAGAGGCTGACGTGATTCTCTTCATGGTAGAAGCTGCTACCGGAATCACTGACTATGACGCAGAAATCGCAGACATCCTCAGAAAGAGCAAGAAACCTGTAGTCGTAGCCGTAAACAAAGTCGATTCAGGAGACAAGGTTTTCGATACTTACCAGTTCTATTCCCTTGGACTCGGCGACATCTGGAGCATCTCGGCGGCAAACGGAGGCGGAACAGGTGACCTTCTCGACGAGATTGTCAAGAAACTTCCTGAAGATGCTGAGGCGGAGGATGAACATCCGGGCGTTCCGAGAATCACTATCGTAGGAAAGCCTAACGTCGGGAAATCATCATTGACAAATGCGCTTCTGGGTGAGGAAAGGAACATTGTCACGAACGTTGCCGGTACGACAAGAGATTCAATCTCATCGTATTACAACAAGTTCGGTCATGAGTTCGTATTCGTGGATACCGCCGGAATCAGAAAGAAGAACCGCGTCAATGAGGACCTCGAGTTCTATTCTGTGATGAGGTCAATCCGTGCCATCGAGCACAGTGATATCTGCGTGATGATGATCGATGCGACGACAGGTATGGAGGCTCAGGACATGAATATCTTCAACCTTATAAAGAAAAACAAGAAGGGCTGCGTACTCGTAGTCAACAAATGGGACCTCTTCGAGAAACAGAGCAATACCATGGCCGAGTATGTGAAGGCTATGCAGGCCCGCATCGCTCCTTTCAATGACGTGCCTATCATCTTCACTTCAGTACTCAAGAAGCAGAGAATCCTCGACGTCCTGAATGAGATAGAGCATGTATGGCAGAACTACTCCAGAAGGATCTCCACATCCAGGCTCATGGAGGCGATGCTTCCTGAAATCGAGAATTATCCACCTCCTATGTGGAAAGGTAAGCTCGTGAAAATCAAGTATATGACACAGCTGCCTACGAAATTCCCGGCATTTGCATTCTTCTGTAACCTTCCTCAGTACATAAAAGATCCGTACAAGAGATTCCTTGAGAACAAGTTGCGCTCGCACTTCGACCTCACAGGCTGTCCCGTACAGATGTTCATGAGAAGCAAATAAAAGGAATTTACTTCAAGACTTTATGGCTGGCCGGACCGGTGAATCAGAACAGATTCCTGATCCGGTCAGCTACTGTTTCCAGCAGCCACTTCGGAGTGGACGTGGCTCCGCAGACTCCGGCATGGTCATCAGGACGAAACCATTCCGGACGAATATCATTGACCTCACACACATGGTAGGTCCTGATATTGAGGGAACGGCACAGTTCGCACAGAACCTTTCCGTTGGAGCTGTCCCTTCCGGAAACGAAGATTATGATATCATGGCTGAGAGCAAACTCTGACAGTTTCTCGTGACGTCCGGCAACCTGCTGGCAGATAGTGTCATGGATGCTGAGCAGACCTTTTCCGCGGAACATCTCGCGTGACAGTTCATGATGCTTGGCCATGGCCTCTTCCAGAGCGGTGCAGATGGCTGCATAGCCGGCAGGACTCTTGGTGGTCTGGGAGAAGATTTCCACAGGGCCTTCCAAACGTATCTTATTGTGTTCCAATGCATCCGTAAGCATCGCCATGTTTTCCACCACGACGGCGTCACCCCCTACCTGACCGAGAAGGCCAAGTACTTCAGCATGTCCGACCTTTCCGAATATGATTATCTGGCCGCCCAGGTCATGCACTCTGGAATATGCCTCGCGTATGCTCCTCTGGAGTTTCAGCACCACAGGACATGTGCAGTCTATCACCTCCAGACCGAGGCGCTGCGCCGCAAGATATGTTTCGGGAGGTTCCCCATGTGCGCGTATCAGAACTTTGGATTTCTCAGGAAGGTCCTTGAGATTCTCCAGTCCTATGGTCACGAGACCTGCACTCTGGAGGCGGTTCAGTTCCGCCTCATTATGGACAATGGAGCCCAATGAATAAAGTTTGTCGGTTTCGGGGTCTTTCAGAACATCCTCCGCCTTAGTCACCGCGCGGATAACACCACCGCAAAAACCTGAATACGAGTCGATTTCTACTGAAATAGCCATGACTGATACTATTCTCCGAATTTCTCCTTAACAAGATTTTTAACCCAGACCATCTGGTCTTCAAGTGTCATGTCAGAATTGTCCAGGACAACGGCATCCTCCGCCTGGCGGAGTGGTGACTTCTCCCTGTGGGAATCTATGTAATCACGGCTCTTGAGATTCTCCAGAACCTCATTGAAATCAGGATTCTGTCCGCTGGCCCTCATCTCCTTCAGACGCCTTTCCGCCCTGACATTATCATTGGCCGTCATGAAAATCTTCAAATCGGCATGAGGGAACACTGCAGTTCCGATATCCCTGCCGTCCATCACGATCCGCTTGTTTTTTCCGTAGCCTACAAGGATGCCATCGACAAAATCCCTCACCTCCGGAATCACTGCAACAGGACTCACGTGCGAAGAAACCTCAATCGTGCGGATCTCCTTCTCAACGCACCTGTCGCCGATGAAAGTCCTGCTCCCTTCAGGAGCATATTCGAAGTGTATGTCAATGTCAGGAAGTGCAGCCACAAGTGACCGGGTGTCAATGCTGCCGTCAGCGAGGACCATATCATGTTCCATCGCATAAAGAGTTATCGCCCTGTAAAGTGCCCCGGAATCCAGATACAGGAACGAAAATTCTTTCGCTATAAGTTTGGCAAAAGAACTTTTTCCGGTGGACGAATATCCGTCTATAGCTATAATGATATCAGGAATGTGCATCTGAATGTTGGTTTGGGACAAAAATAGGAAAAAAAAATTACTTTTCCCTCATTATCTTCAGCTGCTGTATCTTATATGAATCTTTCTTGAAAGTCACGAAGATTGTCACCTCGAAAGTCTCCCCACCGGCATTGAGCCTGCCCACTGCATATTTCATATTGGCCCGTCCGGCCGTATGGGTTATATCGAAGCCTCTCGGAGAATAACTGTCGAAGAATGATTTCAATATCTGCCGCGCCTGATTCTTGCTGGAATCGCTGGTGTTGGAAATTATGGAGATCTCAAGGTTGGAATCAAACCAAGCCGAGAGTTTGTCCGCATCGCCCTGTCTGATATATTTGGCTATAGGAATGAACACGTCGTAGCCCTCATTTTGAGGAATTGCGGCTGCACTGCCGCAGAAAGAAACCGCTGCAACGAAGAAAACTATGAATTTTCTGATGTCCATATCACTTAAACACGCTTTTAAAGACCATAATCATTTTGCAAATACCGAGCCACGTGTGTATATTTGCCAAAAGACTTGCATGGTCGTGCGGCCATGTGCAACATGCACATTGACAATGAAGATAACGTTAGTTACAGTAGGAAAGACAGACGTGAAATGGGTAAAAGAGGGGCTGGACTTGTACAAATCCAGACTCGTGCATTATGCCCAGTTCTCCGTCAGCGAGATACCCGAACTGAAGAATGTCTCTGCCCTCTCCAAAGAGCAGATAAAGACGAAGGAGGGAGAAATATTATTGTCAATGATAAAGCCTGCCGACTTTGTCGTGCTCATGGATGAACACGGCAGGCAGTTCAGGTCCATGGAATTTGCGACGTGGCTCCAGGAAAGGATGTCCACGTGCGGAAGAAACATTGTTTTCATAATAGGTGGTGCATACGGCTTTTCCAAGGCGGTCTATGACAGGGCCGACTTCAAGATTTCCCTGTCTGAAATGACTTTTTCCCACCAGATGGTAAGGGTTATTTTCACTGAACAGCTTTACCGGGCATTCACAATCATAAAAGGAGAGCCATATCACCACGAATAGGAGGAACGGACAATGGCATTGAAAAAAGAATCATTGAAAAGCAGGCTCAACAAGAACATCTGGCTGTTTTCTTTCGTAGTTGCGGGCCTCTTGTTCTTGGCCAATGTCTTTCTGGACAGGCGTGCCGATTTCTCGGATTTCGCCGCACGTCACATGAACAAGGTGGTCAACACCAGATTCCGCCAGCTCGAATCCTACATGGAAAGGGCATTGAAGGAAAACCAGGGCGGATGGCTGGAACTAAAGGGCCTGCCTTCCGACATGGTGGTGTACCGGTATTACGGAGACTCCCTCCAGTCATGGTGCAACCAGTTCTCTCTGGACAATGATGATGTCAGCCAAAGGCTTGTAGTCCAGCGTTTTGTAAATCTCAGATATAATTTCGTATCCCCGCTTGCAGAGGTCGACAACTCCGTCAAGTACATGAACATCGGTCCGAAGTGGTATCTGGTAAAGTCTATACAGGACAGGCACGGATGCAAGATAATCGGCGGTCTAGAAATCCGCAACACAATGGATACCAGGTCCATAAACGGTATCAATCCCAAGTTCAGGATTTCTGACAGATTCTCCATATATCCTATAAATTACAGCGGCGGGGCAGTAATTTCCGTCAAGGGGCAGCCGCTGATGAAACTTCTGCAGGAGACCGCCAGGATAATGCCGATTCTGCCTGACACCACGATGCTTTGGCTGTCAGTCGCATTCTTCATCTTCGGTGTTCTCATATATCTATGGTCACACCGGAACATTAAGACAATGCTGATATCCATACTGGCGCTCACCGCGGTGATGGGAACTTTCTACGCGACGGGCTACGGTATGCAGGGGTCTTCCAGCCTGTTCTCCCCTACCGTCTATGCAGGCGGCACGTTATTGTATTCTCTCGGCGCGGTACTCATCATAAACATCTGGATTGTGCTGGTCTTCAGTTGCATATACATTGCAAGGCCGGCAATCAGCGAGTATGTCAAGAAGGACTTGAAGCACAGGTCCATCTGGCTGATATTCATCGTCATCATAGCAGATGCATTGACATTGACCTGGCTCTTCTTCACTTTCCGCAGCCTCATCCTCAATTCCAACATTTCGCTGGAACTCTACAAGTTCATGCAGCTCGGGCGCTATTCGCTCTACATCTACATTTCCTACCTCGCGCTGCTTTCGGTGATTCCGCTTTCGCTTCAGATAATCCGTGTCAATGTCTTCTATCTGACAGGTCTGAAATACGACGTATTCTCCAGGTTCGGCAGGTCATTCTTCGCCGTGGCCTGCGCCCTGTGTTTCCTCGGGCTGTTTTCAGTTCTGGGCAACGAGAAAGAGGCAAACAGAGTCGAAATCTGGATCAACCGTCTTTCCATCGACAGGGACCTCGGACTCGAGCTGCAGCTCAGGGGCGTCGAAAATGCCATCGCCGCCGACAATTCGATTCCGGATGTCATCCGCACGACAAACGATTACCGCGTCATTCTGAACAGAATCACAGAGACTTACATGAGCCGAATCTCGAAGGATTTCGACATCAGTGTGTTCATTTTCAATGATAATGTCTCCGACCCCCAGATAGCCAAGTTTTTCAATGACAGGGTGATAGGTGCAGTGCCGATTTCTCCGAACTCCCGTTTCGTATATAGCAGGAACAGCAACGGAAGGGCGCAATATACCGGCATGTTCGTATATTATTCGCCGGACAAGGGCACTGTCAAGCTTCTTCTCGGAGTCAATTCCAAGGCTGACAGGGAGGAGCGCGGATATTCTTTCATCATGGATTCCGGAGCTCCGGGGTCCGTAATCATCCCTCAGCAGTATTCGTACGCGAAATACATAAACGGCAATCTCGTAAGTTATCAGGGCGACTACCCTTATCCGACCATTCTGACAGGCAAGTTCAAGGACGGACTGAATGACGATGGCTCAGGCAAACTGAAGCACAGTTCATACGTCCATTTCGTAAGCAATATCTCTTCTGACGAGACTATCGTAATCTCCAGGCCTAAGATTTCCGTGGTCCAGTACATACTTGCGGCCTGCATGCTTTGTCTGGCAGCATATTTCTGGATAAGCCTGCTGGGACTCAGGAAGAAGAAAGAAGGAGAGTTCGAGAAAAACTATTACAAATCCAGAGTAAACACGGTGCTGTTCATATCAATGCTGATGACTTTGGTCACGATGAGCATCATCATGGTCATCTTCGTCTATAAGAGGAATGATGCCAATGTCATGAGGCTGATGACGAGTAAGATTTCCACAATCCAGTCCCTCATGGAAAACCGCACCAGAGGATTCTCGTCATACAAGGACATGATCACCCAGGACATGACGGCAGTGATGGATGACATAGGAAACTACACGAGGTCGGATATCACCATGTATAGTCCTGGCGGAAAAGTGTTCAATACGACTTCTCCTGAGATTTTCGAAAAGATGATTCTGGGTTCGAGAACAAATCCGGATGCCTACAGGAATATAATGTATGCAAACAAGCGCTACTATATCCACAAGGAGAAAATAGGCGGGGTAGGTTTCTATACGATGTATGCGCCTGTCTTCAATGACAACGGCAAGATTCTGGCCATCGTAAGCGCACCATACACCGACCCTGGAATATCCTTCAAGGCAGATGCGCTCTTCCACTCGGTATTTGTCATTACCGTTTTCTTTATCCTGCTGATAATCACAAGGTTCATGACCACAAGAGTGGTAGATAAGATGTTCCGGCCTATCATTGAAATGGGCCGCAAGATGATTTATGCACGTACCGGCGGACTGGAGTATATCATCTATGACAATGAGGATGAGATTTCCGGGCTGGTCAGGGCTTATAATCTGATGGTTCATGACCTTTATGAGTCCAGCAAGCAGGTTGCCCAGGCCGAGCGCGAAAGGGCATGGAGTGAGATGGCCAGACAGGTTGCGCATGAAATCAAGAATCCGCTTACTCCTATGAAGCTTCAGATACAGAGGCTCATACGGCTCAAGAGCAAGAACGACCCTTCATGGGAGGCCAAATTCGAGGATATTTCACGCCTTATCCTGGACAGCATTGAAGTTCTCACCGATACTGCCAATGAGTTCTCGACTTTCGCTAAGCTCTATTCGGAGGAGATGGTTCCTATCGACCTCGACAAGATGGCTTCAGACCAGGTGTCAATGTTCGATGACAAGGACAATATCACGTTCCAGTATTATGGTCTGAAGGACGCCATGGTAATGGGTCCTAAGCCTCAGCTGATACGCGTTTTCGTCAATCTTCTCACCAATGCAGTACAGGCAATTGAAAACCAGCAGACTGCGGACAAGGAAGAAGGCAAGGAACCGGCTCACGGACAGATTGTGCTCTCGCTGCGCAACAGTACCAAGGATGGTTTCTACGACATCGTCATCGAGGACAATGGCCCGGGTATCAAGGATGAGAACCGCAACAGGCTGTTTACGCCTAATTTCACGACCAAGAGCAGCGGTACCGGTCTAGGACTTGCCATCTGCAAGAATATTCTCGAACGCTGCGGCGGCGAAATCTTCTACGGACGTTCGTTTGTGCTCAAGGGCGCATGCTTCACGGTACGCTATCCCAAGAACATGAAGTAACTGGGTAAGTGGAAAATCATGTGTTACGCGGGGACGTAGTATTATTTTAAGCGTCACCGCTGTTACATGTTGGCCGGACTATTGTTATCGGCAAGCGTATCCGGAGTTAAGTCGGTTGTCGGGACGGCGCCACATTGGTTTTTACAATAGTCTGATTCATAGGTAGTTGTAAAATTAGGTGTGGATTAGTGGTCAAAAAATCTTCGGTAATCCACGCTCGAAATAAATGATACTTGATTATCAATGTGTTACAGAGGTGGCCGTGGCGTCGTCC
>FR890669.1 GCA_000435075.1 Bacteroides sp. CAG:770
CTCGTTTTTATGAGTCAACCTTTTTCAGTATAATACAAAATGGATACTCGCTCACTTTTGTCAGGGAAAAGGCCGGTTTTTACGGACAAATTGTATGTTTTTGATCTCGTTTTTTTACGTTGACCTCTGACGTGCAGCATAAGCGTACGGATGTGCTTTTCAGACTATATCCGGACATCAAGGAGTGCTATGACAGATATCTTGAACTGGTTCAGATATTCGGAATGTCTGACCGCCACGTCTTGCTGGCATTGACACAAAAAAAGAGGCCTCTGAAATTCAGAAGCCTCTAAGTGGAGATAGACGGAGTCGAACCGACGACCCTCTGCTTGCAAAGCAGATGCTCTAGCCAACTGAGCTATATCCCCGTTTGCGTTTGCAAATGTAGAAACAAATTTTTATATTTACAAAATAATTTAGCAAAAATTTTAATTATGGACCTTATTTATAAAGATCCGGACAATATACGGAACAACAAATGCATTGATAGCAAGCCAGTTGCCAATCCTCTTGACGAAATGAAAAAAAATCAGGTCGAATTGAGGAAGGCGCAGAAAGGAGATGCCGGATTCATTGCTCATGTGGTCATGGTTGCGATGGGATATAATGTGTTTGACAAAGAGGTTGCCGCTAACGGTACCTCTCCGCTAGGAAAATTGTCAGACATTCTTGTAGCATTGACAGACATCTGTGCAAGAGAAGATACATTGTACAGTTACAGGAATACGGATATCGCGCTGTTTGGCGGTCAAGTTGCCGGGGCGTTGGTGTCCTACAATGGCGGCGATTACAAGGAACTCGCTGAAAGGACTTTCTCGCTCGTTGCAAAATCGCTGGGAATTCCTGAGATGGAACCAGGAACAGAGACAGGAGAAGGCGAATATTATCTGGATTCTATGGCAGTCCTGCCAGAGTTCAGAGGTCACAGTATAGGCAAGATTCTTATGAACAATGCGCTGGAAACAGCTGAGGCATTGGGATTTACCAAGGTGACATTGCTCGTGGATGTCGTCAAGCCATGGCTTCATAAACTTTATGAGTCCGTCGGCTTCGAAAAAGGTGAACAGGTGATGTTCTTCGGAGAACCGTTCATGAGAATGATTCAGCATATAGGATAGGTTTCCGGATATACAAGCAAAATACATTGACAATATGAAAAAAGCATTGATAACAGGCGTGACGGGACAGGACGGATCCTATCTTGCAGAATTCCTGTTGGAAAAAGGATATGACGTGCATGGTGTGATACGCCGTTCTTCAGTAGATTTTCGTGAAAGGATAGCTCATCTGGAGGGACGTCCGCATTTCCATCTGCACTATGCTGACATGACCGACTCCATGAGCATGTTCCAGGTAATGTCCAAGGTACGCCCTGATGAGGTATATAACCTCGCGGCCCAGAGCCACGTCCAGGTCAGCTTCGATTCTCCGGAATATACAGCCAATGCCGATGCGGTCGGCGTGCTTCGCGTGCTTGAGGCAATACGTCAATGTGGGTTGGCGGGGACATGCCGTATGTATCAGGCGTCAACATCAGAACTTTATGGTAAAGTGGAAGAGGTGCCTCAGAATGAGAATACGCCATTCCATCCATACAGCCCTTATGCAGTTGCCAAACTGTATGGCTTCTGGATTGTCAAGGAATATCGTGAGGCCTATAATATGTTCTGCTGCTCCGGTATTCTCTTTAACCATGAGTCGGAGCGCAGGGGAGAGACCTTTGTCACCAGAAAGATAACATTGGCCGCTGCACGTATTGCTCAGGGCAAGCAAGAGAAGCTGTATCTCGGAAATTTGTCGTCATTGCGCGACTGGGGCTATGCCAAGGACTATGTGGAATGCATGTGGCTGATTCTCCAGCATGAGAAACCGGAAGATTTCGTGATTGCAACAGGAGTGCAGCATAGCGTGCGTGAATTCTGCTATCTGGCATTCAAGCATGTTGGCATTGACCTCGAATTTGTCGGCGAGGGCGCTGATGAAAAAGGCATTGACAAGAAAACAGGTCGCGTGCTTGTCGAGGTTTCTCCGGATTTTTATCGTCCGACTGATGTTGTCAATTTGTGGGGAGATCCGACGAAAGCGAAGGCTGAACTCGGGTGGAATCCGGCAAAGACGTCGTTTGAGGACCTTGTCAAGCTGATGGTGGACCATGATATGGCCAAGGTCGCAGGAGACAATGCCAGTGAGCATGTGCGCATGAATCTGGTGGAGTATCTGGAAAAGGGTATTGTCAAATAGTTTGTCCAGGCTTGAAACTGGTTTTTCCGCGCCTGCGGCACTTGAGTATTATCTGATGAAAGTTAAAGTATATTTTGCCGGCTCTATCAGGGGAGGTAGGACCGATGCTGAACTTTACTCCCGTATTATATCATATATTAAGAAAACTGACATTGTCCTGACTGAGCATATCGGCGATAAAGCATTGGCCGTCAAGGAGAAAGGTGTTGGCGACATTGATATTTACAGGCAGGATACGTCATGGCTTCGCGAGAGTGACGTGCTGATAGGCGAGTGCACGAATCCTTCTTTGGGTGTCGGTTACGAACTTGGTTTTGCCGAGAGCCTCGGCAAGCCTTGCCATGTTTTCTATGACAGGACAAGGACGCAGATGTCAGCCATGATTACTGGCGACAGTTATTTCAATGTCCATCCGTACACTTCAGAGGATGAGATATATCCTGTCATTGACAAGATTCTGGGGGAGGTGAGGATTCCATCGGATGCCATTGAATCGGCATATTGCATTTTCCATCAGAAGCAGCGTGTCTATAAATTTTCCGACAGCAAGACTCAGAAGGATGAGATAGAGTGTGCCGTGTCTTCGTATGCGATAGGCATGAATCGTCGTCTGTATCAATGTCTTGCGGCGGGCCGTCCGGATTTCCTGATGGAACATTCACGCTTCGCGGAGGACCTGAAGGATGCTGTCAATGCATTAGAGGCGATGATGTCGTAGTATCCGACTTCATCGCCTGTTCTATGTTTATTTTTTATTGAGACCTTGTGAAGTCGATTGAAGGGTTACACTTTTTCCGGAGCGGATTTGAACGCTTTGTTCCTGATATGAGTAGTAGCTGAATTTGCATCTTACTACGTAATTCCCTTCAGCCAATTTAAAAGAGACAGTGTGCCTATTGGTATTGACAACTGCTTCTTCGATTGGAGGTAGCTCATCATAGCCCGTAACGTATGGATAAACTAAGACGCTAGTGTTATTGCCAGGTCTCAATACATTCACAGTCAAAGTCCCATAATCATTATCCTTGGAACATCCTGTCAGCAACAGGAAAGTGAAGATAACGCCTAACAGGCCTGTTACAATTCTTTTTGTCATATTGTTTTATTTTTTAATGATTACTTAGTCTTTTTCGTAGATAGCCTTGTTGTTTTCCGACTCCCAGATTTCGACCTTGTAGCAGTTTTCAGTCTCGTCGCAAATCCATTTTGCAATGTTTTCGGCTGTCGGGCTGAAAGGAAGAACTTCATTGAGATTTTTATGGTCAATGCGGGACATGATGTTTTTCTTTATCATCGTGAAGTCCGTGACCATGCCGTCGTCGTTCAATTCCATTGACTTGCAATGGACAATGACAATCCAGTTGTGTCCGTGCAGTTCTTCGCACTTGCTTCTGTGCTCTGTGGTGACATAGTGCGCGCCTGCGACTTCAAATCTTTTGCTGACGTAGTACATATGATTTATCAGTTATCCGTTTTCTTCCCGGATGTTCGGGAATCGCGGCAAAGTTAGCAAGTTATCCCCGATTTCGGAAACAACAGACGTGCCGTCTTATTTTTTCATGCGTCTGAGAACTTCGGACTTGTCAATGACTACCCAGACGGTATCTACGACGCGTCCCTGTGTCTGTGCTCCGAGATTGCGCAGAGGGTTGGCGAAATCTTTGTCCAGTACTGTCACATCATCGACGAAATAGTCGGTTTCGCCACGGTTGTAGAAACAGTTGCGGAGACCCCAGACCTCGTGGTACCTGATCTTCAGTTTCCAGCCCTCGACCTGAGCCTGCTTCATGAGATTGATCAATGAATCCTGGTCATGCCTGTCATTGTCGAAACTGAATGAAAACGGCTCACCGCTGGTATTCATTCCTGTCTGTGTCATGTTCATCCTGCCTTCCCATGAGTCCCAGAAGACGCCCTTGCTGGTGAATTCGATGAGATTGCCGACCTTTTCGCCGTTTGAATAGTTTTCTTTGCAGCTGCTTATGCAAATTGCTGAAATCAAGCAGCATACGATGCCAATTATCTTTTTCATGCCATTTGTAATTTTCTCCAAATATAGCAATTCTGAGAAACAATGTCCCAAATGAAATATAAGTTTAATAATTGGAACACGACAGGCAGGGCAACGGATTTGGCAGGTTTCACGACACGCTTTGAGGGAGAATTACACGAACTTCAAAGAAAAGCCTTTCCAAAATCATTTTACATGGGAAAGTTTCCTGAAAATGCTTTATTATCTCTAAAAAATGGCTAAATTTGTATCCCTGTTAAGGTAAACTATACTATATGAATACAAAATACGTCTTCGTAACAGGGGGTGTGGCATCCTCACTCGGAAAAGGAATCATCGCTGCATCATTGGCTAAACTTCTGCAAGCCAGAGGTCTCAGAGTCACCATCCAGAAATTTGACCCGTACATTAACATTGACCCGGGTACATTGAATCCATACGAGCATGGCGAGTGCTATGTGACCGATGATGGCGCAGAGACTGACCTTGACCTCGGACACTACGAAAGATTTCTGGGCGTGCACATGACCAAAGCAAACAATGTCACTACAGGAAAAGTCTATTTCACAGTCATCAATAAGGAACGCGAAGGCGCATATCTTGGAAAGACCGTCCAGATTATTCCTCATATCACAGATGAAATCAAGAGGCGCATGCTGCTTCTCGGAAAGTCCGGCAAGTTCGACGTAATCATCACAGAGGTTGGCGGAACAGTCGGTGACATGGAGTCACAGCCGTTCCTTGAGGCTATCCGTCAGCTGCAGTGGGAATTGCCGGAGGAGGATCTTGCAAGCATCCATCTGACACTCGTTCCGTATCTCCGTGCGGCCAAGGAGTTGAAAACCAAGCCTACGCAGCACTCTGTACAGATGCTCCAGCAGGCCGGTGTCCATCCTGACGTTATCGTATGCCGTACAGAAAAGGAACTTACCACAGATATCAGAAGAAAGGTGGCTCTGTTCTGTAACGTGAAACCTGGCCATGTCATCCAGTCCATCGACGCTCCGTCCATTTATCAGGTTCCTCTGAATATGGAAGGCGAGAAACTCGATGAGATGATTCTGAACCATTTCCATATCAATGACCTTCCGGCTCCGGACTTCACAAACCTCAAGGGCTTCCTCGATAAACTCTATCATCCTAAGCATCAGGTAGATATCGCCCTTGTCGGAAAGTATGTAGAGCTTCAGGACGCTTACAAGTCAATCCTCGAGTCATTCGTCCACGCTGGTGCAGCAAACGAGTGCAAGGTCAATGTCCATACAATTCAGAGTGAATTCGTGGATGCTTCCAATGTAGAGGAGAAGATTGGCGGAATGGACGCAGTGCTCGTTGCCCCTGGTTTCGGAGAGAGAGGACTCGAAGGAAAGATTGTAGCCATCAAATATGCACGTGAACACAACGTGCCGTTCTTCGGAATCTGCCTCGGTATGCAGATGTGCGTTGTAGAGTTCGCAAGAGACGTCCTCGGATTGAAGGAAGCCTCTTCTGCCGAAGTCAATCCTTCTACACCATACCCTGTCATTGACCTTATGGAGGATCAGAAGAGCACCACCATCAAGGGTGGAACAATGCGACTCGGTGCTTACGAGTGCCAGCTCGACAGAGATTCTCTTGCATACAAGATCTATGGCACGGAGATTATTTCCGAGCGCCACAGACATAGATATGAGTTCAACGGTGACTTCCTCGAGAGAATGGAGGAGGGAGGACTCAAGGCTACCGGACGTAACCCTGAGACCGGCCTTGTCGAGATTGTCGAAATTCCTACCCATCCTTTCTTCATCGGCGTACAGTTCCATCCTGAATACAAGAGTACACCGGAGAAGCCGCAGCCGATTTTCGTGGCATTCGTAAAGGCCGCCATGGAATTCCGCAAGCAGAGAGGCGAAGAATGAGACCGATATTGTCAATGTTGACTTTAATGGCTGCAGTGCTGCCGCTGACATTCTGTTCCTGCGCCAACGCATCCGGCTCCAAAAATAAATCCGGAGAAACTGCAGCCGCTTCTGCCGCCGCCATGGAAACGCCGGCGAAGAGGAATGTCAATGCCAAGCCATATAGACTTCAGATTGTCAATGAGTTCCCACATGAAGTGACATCCTATACCCAGGGATTGTTCTTCTACAAGGGACAGATGTATGAGAGTACCGGAATGAACGGACTATCGACATTCAGGAGAGTGGACATTGCGACCGGGAATCCGACTTTCAGGCTCGATTTCGACAGAAAGTATTTCCTGGAAGGTTCCGTGGAGAAAGACGGAAACATCTACATACTTACTTGGATGAACAATGTCGCCTTTGTCTATGATGCTGAGACATTAGAGTACAAGGCGTCCTATGCTTATCCGCGTGAGGGGTGGGGAATCACTACTGACGGAAAAGAACTTATCGCCAGCGACGGTTCTTCCAAACTCTTCTTTATGAATGACAGATTCCAGACTCAAAGGACTGTCACCGTGAGACTTAACGGAAGAGCACTGACCGGGCTGAATGAGTTGGAATACATTGACGGAAAGGTTTGGGCCAATGTGTATCTGACAGATATGATAGTTATCATCGACCCTTCAGATGGTGCAGTCACCGGCGTCATTGATTGCTCCGGTCTGCTCCCTGACGAGCTCAGGACCACTGATACGGATGTCCTTAATGGCATTGCCTATAACCCTGCCGATGGCAAAATATATCTTACCGGAAAGAACTGGTGCCGCCTGTATGAGGTCAAGGTTATAGAATAGTATTCAAAAAGTAGTATTGTCAGCTGTTTTTTCGTAAAAATATTGGTCTTTGGTGTGCAAAAAGTCTCGTTTGTATAGAAATGAACCAAATATGAACGAATTATTTTGCAGATTGAATTTGATTTATTAACTTTACAATGACGAAAAAAAGCCGTGAGGCCCTATTTATATCAGTTTTTATTAGAGGACGGCTTAGTCTCTGCACTTGAGGCTAAGCCTTTATTATACCTTTTTGTTAGGTTCAGAAGTCTAAAAAATATTCATTTCAGGGACAACTAATTGTATTATATTTCTAAATTTGCACTCCGGAAACTCAAGTCCAGCGACATGAGAAACTAAATTTGTATTATTATGGAACATTTGCCGCAGAACGACATGCCGATGCTAGCTTCGGCAATCAATTTTCTCCTCAGGGATGAGGAATTCGACAATCTTGACCAGATTTGTGATTATTATCACGAAGACCGTGCAGAACTTGAAAAGAAGCTTGCAGAAGCCGGTTTTTCATACTCGGGAGAGCAGAAACGCTTTATCTAGACCGGTAGATTATTATCTATTTGAAATAGACTGACTTAGGAATGATTAAAAATATAATATTCGATTTTGGAGGAGTTCTTCTCGACTGGAATCCACGTTATCTGTATAAATCATATTTCCATAACGACAAGGAAATGGAGCATTTCCTGGCAGACATCTGTAATGGAGAATGGAATGCACAGCTTGATGCCGGGCGGCCATTTGCTGAAGGCGTGAAGGAGCTTCAGGCGAAATTTCCTGAATATGCTGAGGCTATCCAGATGTATGACGAAGGCTGGGAGAAGATGCTCAAATGCGAATTGCCTGATAGCATTGACCTTCTCCGGGAATTGAAATCGAGGGGTTACGGCATTTACGGCCTGACCAACTGGTCGGCAGAGAAAATAGGCTATGCTTTTAATAATTATCCGTTCTTCAGCCTGTTCGATGGAATAGTCGTCTCAGGTATCGAGAAGATAGTCAAACCGGACAGGAGGATTTATGAAATCCTGCTCGGAAGGTATTCTCTGAGACCTGAAGAATGTGTCTTTGTAGATGACAACAAAGATAATGTAGATATGGCAAAGCGGCTTGGAATCAATGCGATACGCTTTGACAACATTGTCAATGTCAGAGGTGAGTTGGAAACGTTACTTAATAAATAATTTTAATTTGTAGTATTATGGGACTTATACCTATTTATACTTGGACAAAAGGTGTGCGTAATTTCGACCATCGTCGTAAAGTTTTCGCCAAGCAGCCGTGGGCGCAGGGAGTCGTTCTTTTGACCTGCGTAATCGTTGCAATGTTGCTCGCAAATCTTCCTGCAACAAAGGATTTCTACCATAACCTTCTGGAAACCAATATTTCCCTGTTCTGCCAGTCTCCTGACGGGAACGGAATATTTTTCCCTCGCGGTATGACAGTTGAGTCTTTTATCAATGATATATTGATGACAGTATTCTTTTTCACCGTGGGGCTGGAAATCCGCAGAGAGATGAAAGTCGGAGAGTTGTCATCTGTAAAGAAGGCAATGCTCCCGGTAATAGCCGCATTCGGAGGAGTCGTTGCACCTGCATTGATTTTCTTCACCATTAACCACGGTACGGCTGCCGCTACCGGATGGGGTATTCCGACCGCCACTGATATCGCTTTTGCAGTCGGCATCTTGTCGATCCTGGGTGATAGGGTTCCGGTATCATTGAAAGTGTTCCTTACGGCCCTCGCGATTGCGGATGATTTGATTGCGATTCTCGTCGTTGCCCTGTTCTATGGCGGAAAAATCAACTTCGTCCTTTTGGGAATTGCCGTACTGGTCATCATTTTCGCGGTGAGAATGAATAAGTTGGGAGAGAAACGCGGAGCCTTCTATATGTTTTGTGCGGTTATCGTCTGGAGCTTGTTCTACTATGCAGGCATCCACTCTACCATGTCAGGTGTGGTAATGGCTTTTCTTGTTCCTATGGCGCCACGTTATCCGCGTGCTTACTTCAACAGAAAGGAGCGTCAGTACATCCGTCGTATCGATGAGTATGATGCGCTTTCCTCTGAATCAGACGTGTTCCCTAATGGTCCGCAGAGGCATTGCCTGAGAAGACTTTCTGTCATTTCGAAGGGCACAATGGGTATGAGCTATCACCTGGAGCACATTCTTGAGCCATGGGTAAACTTCCTGATTATGCCGATCTTCGCTCTTGCCAATGCCGGTGTGGAGATTCCTGATATTTCTTATTTCAATGTGTTCCATTTCGATCCTGCACTTGGTAGCGTAGGTATGGGTATTTTCTTCGGTCTGCTTATCGGAAAGCCTCTCGGAATCTCACTTGCAAGTTTCCTTGCAATCAAGTTCCATGCGGGCGAGATGCCGGCCAAGGCTTCATGGAAGATGCTTATCGCTGTTGCCTGCCTCGGTGGTATAGGCTTCACAATGTCAATTTTCGTCGATACATTGTCATTCGGCGACCAGTTGCCTGAAGTTACTGCAAGACTCAGAGATATGGGTAAGGTCGCGGTTTTGCTCGGATCCCTCAGTGCAGGTGTTTTCGGAAGTCTTGTAATCAATCTTGTACATAAAATCGAAGACAAGTAGGTCAATGAAAAAAGCTGTTGTCATAGGTGCCTCTTCTGGCATTGGCCGGGAAATAGCTTCAGGGCTTATCCGTAATGGCTGGAAAGTAGGTATTGTCGCCAGACGGGAGGAACTCCTCCGGTCTCTGGCCGCCGAATTTTTAGGTTGCGGAGTCGAAATCCAGGCCATTGATATCACTGAAGAGAAGTCTGTGGAATTGCTTGACTCATTGATTTCCAAGCTTGGGGGAATGGACCTTTTTGTCAATGTCTCCGGTCGTGGAAATCAGAACAAGGCTTTGGACCCGGTGATTGAAATCCGCACGGCCGAACTGAATGTAACCGGTTTTGTCAGAATGATGGACTATGCCTTCAACTGGTTTGCAAATAATCTTCGCCCCGGGGAACGTGGTCAGATAGCGGCGGTTACCTCCATTGCCGGAACCAGGGGAATGGGTACCGCTCCTGCCTATTCTGCGACCAAAAGGATGCAGACGACTTATATAGACGCATTGGCCCAGCTTGCGCGGATGCGCCAGGTAAACATTGACTTTACCGATATCCGCCTGGGATTTGTCCGCACTGACATCCTCGACAGTAACAAGAAATATCCGATGATTATGGACAAGGTGCCGGTAGGTGAGGCTGCTGTCAATGCTATTCTGCGCAGGCGCCGTGTCGTGGTCATTGACTGGAAGTTCGGGGTCCTGACTTTCCTGTGGAGCCTGGTTCCGCAATGTATCTGGGAGAGAATGAGCAAGATAACGAACTGACTGTTTGAAGATTAGCTTATATATGATAAACGCCACCGGGATTTCCGATGGCGTTTTTATCGTTTGTCTGGCAAGGTCTATTTGAAGATGTCGTTAAGCACTGCGGCGAGGCGGATACCTGCGCGGAGAAGCTGGGTCTCGACTGTTTCAGCCCAGTCGCTTGCGTAGTCGTAGCTGAGTTTTGAACCGACAGGGGTAGCGTCATAGATTTTCTTGCAAATCTCGAAGGTCTCTTTGGCCCATGATTCAGGATTGCCTTCTGCAATCTTCTTGTTTCCTTCCTTATTGTAGATGTCAATCTGGTCCACCCATTCTGAGTAAGTCCACTTGTGGGCATTCTCTATAAGGGCTGAATCCCAGACGGAATGGAGGTTTGTTCCGTTTCTGAAATACTGTACCTGCCAGCTGTTGCCGCCGCGGTCAGACTTGTGTCCCATGTGCATAGGGCAGTGGAGGTCGCCCATAAGGTGGACAAGGAACTTGAGGGAGAGTACCTGCTCGTCTCTGCTGAGTTTTCCGCTCTTGAGAGCCGTAATCTGCTCATTGATGGCACGTACTACGTCTCCTTTCTCGTTGAGGGGAGCCTCTTCGAAAGTAAGGCCTGCGTCAATGTTCTTGTAGTGCCATGTGCTGGTGTATTTGTACTCAGGTGTATGGCTTGCATTGTCCATCCAGTTTGCCCAATATACGATGGATTTTCCGTCCAGAAGTTCTGTAATCTTCTTGTCGGCTTTCTTCGTGAGGTGTCTTTCTGCGAGAGCACATGTTACATCATGACCTTTCTGGCCCCATGAATAGCCATTGACAGTAGCGACCAGCAGTCCTGCTCCGAGGCAGACTGCCTTAATAAATTTGTTCAAATTTCTCATATTATAAATTAGTGATTATCCGTCTGTACGATGTATCTAATCTTACAAATTTAATATTATATTTTTTCTTGGCAAACTGAAATTTCAGTCCTTTGTTTTGACAGGATACAAAAAGGTCCGGAACAGATCGCTGTTTCCGGACCGTTGGACTTACCACGAGACATTGCTGTTCGAGGTGAATTCCTCTGTGGTCATTCTCTTGCCGGAAGGCGTGCCGGCGATAGAGGAGAGACCTGGCCAATCATTGATATTATACTTTTTCTTCGCTTCTGCAGGTGCGAGAGGGAAGAAGTTGAACTCGCCTCCAATCTTTTTCTCAATTTCTGATACGGAGTAGATGTAATCGGCAAGCGGCGGAAGTGAGGACAACTTTTCTCCAGTGAAACTCTGAGGAAACCAGAATCCGATCGCCATTACTTCGTCTGCTGAACATTCCCAGATCGGCTTTCCGGTATTGCCGTTCTTGGTTCTGAGCACGAGTTTGTATCTGGCTGTCGGCATGAGGCAATCCTTTGACACTGACGAAGTTCTGCTCCAGTCGCACGCATCTTGGAGAATCCATGAATTGTCCCCGTAGTAGCATCCGACGACTACATAGAGAGTGTCGCTGCACCTCCATCTGTTTGGAAGAATCTGCTCGATCATTTTCCAGTGTGAATCTGAGGAGGTCTCGTTCAGATATCTTTCCGGTGCGATGTTGGTCGGATAGAACGTCTGGATATTGAGGTCTATAGGGTTGTTCTTGTTTCCGCATCCCCTTTCTGCCGAGCGCATCAGATGTCCTTTGGTGACAGTCTTGCCGGATGGCATAGGAGACCAGTACATATACTTGTCTGTAGGTGTCCCTCCCGTCGATGTCCATGGCCAGTTGTTCCAGTCAGACGCATATATTATGGACTGTTCGCTTTCACTAAATGACGGATCGGGTCTCCACGGGTCCTTTGCAGGTCGGGTATAGCCGCCTTCCCAGTAAATCTCGTGGCAAGGATATGCTACCCACATAGGATTGTGTCTGCGGATGTCATAACATGCCTCATAGTTGCGGACATTCTTTCTGGACTTGTAAGTCGTTCCCCTGTGGTCCACATATTTGTAGTCGGCATTGGCGATAACCGTTGTCGGACGTTCGATGTAATCCCTCGTCTGCGGTTCAGGCTCAGGCTCAGGCTCCGGTTCTGGTTCCGGTTCTGGCTCCGGTTCTGGTTCGGGTTCCGGGGTTGGGGTTTCTTGTCCTGGTTTTTCCGGTATTTTCTCAGGCTTACATGCTTCGAAGCAGAAGGTCAGTGTAAGACTCAGCAAGACCGGCAATAAAAATTTTCTCATAACACTTGCTTGTTTTTGTTTGCTACCATGGAAATGTCGACTTGTTGAAACTTTCAGTCGACAGACCATTGTTGTTTATGCTCTCTCCAATTATAAGATTGAAATTATATGTTCTGTTTGCATCGAAGCGGATGTCAACTGCTGAGGCATTTCTTGGATCAATGGCTGTGAAGTTTGTCGAACCGCTCGACAAAAACAAAGATAAGATAAATTTTCCAAGTACAAAAACACCGGTGCCGGCTGTGGGATAATGAGTTAAGATTTGTATATTTGTGAATTGAAAAAATTGTACAGATGAAAAAAATAACATTGAAACTATTCATTGTGCTGTCGGTTCTACTGACATTGATACAATGCAGGCCGGCATCGAATGAACTCAGGGTCGTCTCATTCAATATTAGGATGGGCGTGGCTGATGACGGGGAGAATTCCTGGGTGTTCCGCAGGGAAGCTTCCGCCGCGATGGTCAATGAAATCCGTCCCGATATCATGGGCCTGCAGGAGGCGTTTGATTTCCAGGCAGAGTTCATAAAGGAACAATGTCCTGATTACAAGGGTGTCGGAGTCGGACGTGATGACGGAAAATCAGAGGGCGAAATGATGATGATTTTCTATAATACCAAGACGGTCGAGCTCAAGGATTGGGGTACGTTCTGGCTTTCTGAAACTCCCGAAGTGCCTTCTTTCGGATGGGATGCAGCATGTCGCCGTACCGCAACCTGGGCGCTGCTTGAAATGCGCAAGTCCGGCAGGGAATTCTATTATGTCAATACTCATCTTGACCATCAGGGCCGTGTCGCTGAGAAGAATGGCCTGAAGCTTATAGTTGAGCGCATTGACAGTATCAATCCTAAGAAATATCCGATGGTATTGACAGGTGATTTCAATGTTCTTCCGGCAGATGCCGTTCTGGATGACCTTGACCGGATCATGTCGAGCGCCCGCGCCACAGCGGATGTGACCGACAGCATCCCTTCTTTCAATGCTTTCGGCAAGCCTCTCAGGCACGCCGCGATTGGGGACCAGTTCGTGGATCTCGCGACGACCGCAGGCCTGACCATTGACTACATCTATTACTCCGGCTTCTCCAAGTGCCCAAGTTTCCGGACTGTCACGGAAAGTTTCGCAGACGTGCCATATATATCTGACCATTACCCGGTTATGGCCGTTCTTAAATTTTAGGGACTGGAGTATTTTATCTTCCAGGAATGATAATGTGGTGGTTCCCGATGGACGAGTGCAGGAAGTAGTCTGCAAGTCCCGGAGCCGCCACGATTATTTGTGTGCGGCAAAGATTGTCATTGTATTGATTTTCAATGATATCGACCTCTTCCAAAAACATTTCGGTGCAGTCTGGCGATATTTTCAGTATCCTTGCCGGGCCTGCAGGAATGATGCCATGCACGGCGACTCCTATCCCGGATTCGAAATGTGTGTCATAGCAGTAACTGCTTACGATGTTGAGTGGTACCGTGCAATGGGCAAACAGCAATTTGTCTCCGTCGATGCGTGAGAGGTTCGCCTGAAATCCAGGTGTGCCGTATTTTTTCATCGCAACGCACATGGACAACAGCGCAGGAACATCGCCTTCGCATGTCGCCACAATTCCCTGACTGTTAAGTATTGCCAATGCCATACAGCCCGTGCTGCCAAGAGCGGTGAGTAGGTCAAAGCATCTGAGCGACACGCCATCCAGGTCATATTTCTCTGTCATTGACTTTAGCGCGCAGTAAATGTCAAGGGCCTTCCCGAAATCCGTCTCCGTAATATCGTGTCCGAATTTAGGCTTGTTCAATGCATTGAGATTCAGGCTTTCGAGATATTTCCTGTCGGGATTTTCCGCTGACAGGACAAGCTCGTTTATGTCAATGTCAATGATTTCGACACCCAGTTTTTCTTTTGCTGCATCGTAGTTTACATCGCTGGATATCAGCCAGTCCGAAGGTTTTCCGACAACGCCGACCTTCATTCCCTCCAGTATCCGTCCCATGTAATATTTGCGTACATGACTCTTGTCTCTCTTAGAATATCCGGCCTTTAACTTTCTGACGATATCATCCGTGTTTCCATGTATGATTTCTCCAGGATATCCGTTGCGGTTCAGGTATGACAATATTTCCATTGAAGCTGCCAATGAATTGCTTTTTCCGCTGGTAAGCAGTCTTACCGGCTTATGGTCAGGTACTTGCATCTGTCCATCTCTAAAGAATCCGCTCTTGAATATCCCCTCAGTCCCTCCTGTCCTGACATATATGAGGTTGTTCAATGTTTCCCCATATCCCGAGAAATCCTCGCCCCTGAAGTCGAAATCTTCTCCAAGCACCTCTTCGATCTCTCTTATGAATTTTTCCTCTGCCGGATTACATGCCGCCTCGCTATGCAGGCTGGATGTCAATGTATATAGTGTGAACATGTGTTGTTGCTGTTTAGACGGCAAAAGTAATAATAATCTTGCTTATGTCAGGTGAATTATAAGAAAATACTGATTTGATGATTTTAGTGAAAAATAAAACTATTTTGTCCGATCAGTTCTGTTGGCGGCTTTGCTCGCCTCATTCTTACATCGTCGATGGACGTACGCTCGACCATGAGCCTTAGGCCCATTTCCGGAAGCATGCTGTCGAACTTGAAGGACATGACGCCGCACTGCTAGCCTCCCTCAGGCCGTCCGAAAGACACTTTTCGGATGTCCTGAGGGGGAGCCACGAGGATGCGCTTCGCCGTGAGATTCGTGAGGAATTGGAGATGGAGATTACTGTTGGTGATCTTATCGATACTATCGAGTATGATTATCCGACCTTCCATCTTTCCATGAAGTGTTTTGCCCGCTGTATACAGAAGTGTATAATATAGGCAAGTATGATGTCAAGTATTAGTACCAATGAGACAACAATGTAAGTTGATGTTAGATGTAAATCATTGGTAACAATATAGATAGGGATATATTGGATAATGAACATTTCTAATGATATTGAACTGAGAAATTTGACGATACGTATTTCCTTTAAATCTCTGACAATATACATAAAAATGAAGAAGGCTATTGGATATATGCAAACATCCAAACGATGTCCGAGAGGTTGAATGAAGAATAAAACTAACAACGCTAATGCTATTAATGCGTGCCATCTGACAAATTTAGTTCTAATTGTATTATCAAATAAACCGAAGAGCATCCCTATACAGAAAGCTGGACATCGGGTATATCGCCATGATTCAATTCCAATAAGAGGAGCTATTATGATATAGCCTGAAACAAGTGCGCAAGTTAATACGACTTTGATAAAAATATTTGATTTTACATACCTGAAGACTAGGAAATAGAAGATGTAGAAATAAGACAATGTCCAAATATACCACGAAGTAGGAACAAAAGAATATAAACCATTCACCTTAAACAAAGTCACTTGGTCAATTCCTTCAAAATATCTGTATATAATGAACAGAGCTAGCGTAACAAAATAAGGAATAAACAGTTTGGTTAAGGATTTTCGTAAAAATCCATTGATATAATGTTCATTCTTTATATAAGAAATGACAAGACCATATCCTGACATTGCAAAGAATATATACATTACGATTCTACCCATTGCGCCTATTATCCCAATCCCCGGAAAACCAAGGTTTGAAATATGGTGTATAATTATTATAATGGGCAAGATAGATTTTAGCCAATTGACCTTAGTTTTGCCGTATTGATACAATGGTTTGTTTAAAAATTCTTTTATCGAAAAAGTGTTCATCTTGTAAATTGTTATGAGTGAAATAACATTTTTGTAAACAGTTATTATTAGGAACAATGCAGTTTGGAAAGATTATCTTTTCACCATTTTCTTGAGCGCATTAATTTTGGAATCGGAAAGGAAGCATTTTGCACTTTTCATAATTGTTTTCTTAACTGTGCAAATCACTCTTTGTTTAAATGGCATACGGAGACAAATCTCAACAGCATCCTTTATGCTTCTTCCATTTCCTATCAGTTTGAAAAACTCTTCTCGCTTCGGGTGAGCCTTAGTATGCTCATTAAAGCCTCCATTATAATGCCGTGCAACCTCGAGGGTGGATGGCAAGATATCCATAGATAATCTTGAAAAGTATTCCTCTCCTTTTGGTGTGTTCACTAGCACTAAACCAACACCCTTATCATCGTCAAACTCTGGAGAAATCTCGTGAATTCCCCAGAAATCTGCAATCGTTAAATCGCTATGGCTCACACCACTTTTGCATTTGCACGCATAGCAAGATGGGCGTAAGTAGATGTTGGACAAGAAGCCCTGCATATAAGGATTTGTATAATGAATCTCGGACGACAAAACGATATTTTTGTCCGAATTCATGTCGGACTGTTTCCTGACGACAAAACGGAAGTCTTTCCAACCACTCTCAAATTTATCTCTAAATTTAATGTCCCCTATAGGAGACGTTGCATTTAGAGACAGAAGCAAAGCGGAGTCCTTTTCCGCCTTCTGGAATCGGCATTTTTTACTCAGTCTGTCCCCACTATATGTTTCAGCTAAATATCTTCTCCATACTCCAGGACTTGGCACGCCATGACACACTAAATCAACCGCTAAAAGGTTGGGATACTCCTGACTCTGCAGGAAGGAATGAAGGCCTGCAATCTGACATGGACTGCCGACAAACATTACTTCACGTCCTTGCTTCAGAAATTGTTCGGCTTCCATGTATGTATTTTCTATTCTACTTTGCAAGTATTTACTGCCCATCATGGGATAAACATCTTCTATCTTTTCGGCGAAAACATGATGCGTCTCCCATTGCTCATCATAGACTGCTCCAAATACCACACCGCCATTAGTTATAACTTCTCTAGCCAATGGTAAAAATACTCCACCCGAAGAACTATTCATTCGTTCCTCCTCATTAGTGTTCTTGACAGCTAGAACTTCCAGAGGGCTTGTCTTTTCTGCTTGATTAATGATAGGACACACCTTCTCGCATAATCCACAACTAATGCAAGCCTCTTCATCTACCTTTGGATATAGACAACCTTCGTTATCTTCCTGCAAGGATATACAATGCTTTGGGCAACGCTGCACGCAGGCAGAGCAACCGCAGCAATTTGCTTTGTCTTGAATCTCAATCATTTCTTCAAAAATTTGCTTAATATCGCGATTGCTTTAGCCTTTACTAAGGCTCTTTCATTGGATGATAAACCTAATATATATACTGACGCAGAAACTGAAATCACGCACAGAGTTCCTACAGACAAAAAGCGTAAGAAGTTATCTTCCATATTGAAATAAGCCAATGATGGCAGAAAGACGGAAACTGCTACTACGAGCAAGACTTTTGCATAAATATGCTGGAAGTAATCTCGCAAACGAATACCAATCAATGGACGTAGCATAATCATGCGGGCCACCTGCGTCACAGATTCTATTATGAAATGGACAATGAAAACAGTATAAGCTGGACATCCAAGCAGGAGGCAGACATAAGAAATCGGCAATATCAGCAATAATATGGTTCCACAAACCGCTTGGTATTTCTTCACTTTTCCCGTTGCCTGATTTGCAATTATCAGGGGATTTGCCAATGAATATATCAGTGATGTACATATTATAATACGCAAGAAAGTTACTGTATTTTCCGGCACTGTCTTCAACCATATTGTCAAGATGAAGTTTGTTTCAAACAATACAGGCAATGACAAAAAGAATAGTAAAAAGAAAGAAAACCTGGCACTACGAAACATCAGTTTATGCATGTCGCTCATGTCCCCCCTTGCATAAGTCTTGGTAATTTGCGGATTAATCGCCATCTGGAAATTACCTACAAAACCTTGTATCGAATTTTGTACTTGTAAAGCAACGGCACGAGCGGCATTTACAGCTGGTCCAAAGAATACATTCAATAAAACATTTAATCCCTGTCCATACAAAACCGCAGACAAATTGCCAAACATACTCCAGCCTGCAAATTCTGTCATTTCCTTGAATAAATCCTTATCACATACGTGCTTGTATTTTGTCTCTTCGAAGTGCCGATTGCAATATATACTATAACAAAAACGTATCAGCAACTGGACAGCTAGCATGAGAAATGCAAACACTATAAGTTTGTCAAATGGAAAAACAACCAGCATGTATACAATGGCCAACTTTAAGATTACCTCTAAAATAGAGAGATATGCAAATGCTGATATCTTCTCATGAGCAATAATATCTGCATTATAAGGTACGCTAATTATCATTATCACAGTGGACATAATGGAGCATTGCAGTATCCAAAAGGCAGCATCCATTCTATCTGCCGGAATCTGTATTATATTATACAAAAACCATAGGCCTATAGTTTCTCCCAGCAATACAATGATTCCGGCAATTAATGTATGTATCTGCAGGGTAGTACTAAATACCTTCTGCAATCTATTCTTATCTTCCTTACCTAAAGCAAAGGTAATATATCGTTGGGTAGCTGATGACATAGAACCATTGATAAAGCCAAACATAGCCACAACTCCACCAACTACATTATATATACCATAGTCTTCTACTCCCAAGGTGTTCAAAATAACTCGTGAGGTGAAAAGGCTGATAGCCATTGTAAACAACATTCTTACATAAAGTAAGAGGGTATTCTTAGCTATTCGTTTGTTGTTATCTGATGATTGAATTGACATTAAATGTGTGTATCTGTAGAGATGCTATCAAAAGTTCATCGGCAAATATAAGCAAAACTTTCGAGAATATATTTCCCCCAGACCCGAAAAACAGGTGACCGAAACGTAAGTGTTTCAGTCACTGTCAATGATATTGAGAATTTACAATCTGCTGAACAAGAATACATTATACGCGACATAGCATAATAGCATGGCGGCTCCCTCCCAGCGGTCTATCCTGTTTCTGCGGCCGGTATATGCCCAAATCAGAAGCAAGACGGAACTTAGGATCAGGGCTGCAACGTCGACAACAGTCATGGACGCGAAAGACAATGGCGTGATTATCGAAGACAATCCGAGAATCAGCATCGCATTGAATACATTGGAACCCAATATGTTACCAAGCGCCAGCTGCTCCTTCCCCTTGATTGCCGCTGTCAGGCTCGTAGCAAGTTCCGGCAGAGAGGTGCCGCCGGCGAGAATCGTGACCGCTATAAATTTGTCGCTCACCCCGATCTGCCGCGCCAGGGCTGTCGCGCTGTCCACGAACAAGTCCCCGCCGAAGATGAGGCCTGCCAGACCGGTCAGGGTCAATGCAATTGCTTTAGGGAAACAGCCCGGTCAGGGTCAATGCAATTGCTTTGGGGAAAGACAGCATCGCCTGTTGCGTCTCTGAAAACTCGTCTTTTGAATCTGATTTGAAACAACAGAAAAGGTATACGGAGAACACCAGAAGCATCACGACTCCTTCCCATCGCGAAATGACGGGTCCTGACATGGAACCGGTTATTCCGAGCACGACCAGCAAAATGGTAACGACAAGGGTAATCGGTATATCTATGCGCCTATTTTTATCTGTCATGCCCACGGGTAGAACCAGTGCGGTTAATCCTAAGATAAACAACGCATTAAAAATATTTGACCCGACGACATTACCGACAGAAATGTCGGAATTCCCCTCTATCGCTCCAGTAAGACTCACTACGAGTTCGGGACAGGAAGTTCCGAATCCGACAATAGTCAGGCCTATCACAAACTCACTGATACCGGCTCTCCTGGCGATAGAAGAGGCTCCATTTACGAGCCAGTCAGCCCCGAGAACTACAAGTCCGAGGCCGATGAGCAATAATATAAGATTCATCATGTTTTTACTTCTTGAGTTTTTGAATTTGCTTATTTCTGTCTGAAAAAGCATGAATAACTAACTTGCTCTCAACGTGGAAGTAAGCCAATGAGTGCAAGAAATGACAGTTTGGGAATAAGACTGTTACTTTACAATCTCAAGAAACAAATTGAATAGATGTATCTGTCTGCGGATAACTTTCCGACCCGTCCGGAAATCATTTCTCCGATGGAAAAATCGAAAATACGAGGATTTATACACTTTCCGTTTCTGAAACAATAATTGCAATGTCTGAATGTGCGGAAAGTCCTCTGGCACTGAGGTGCGGTCCTGACTGAGAAGATGTTGCTGCTCTTGACGCCAAAAAGATCATTAGTCTGAGGCTGAGAGACATAACTCGTATCCATTACAGAAACGACCTGCTGTGAAACGGCATCACACAACTCCCGCTTGTCGCACGACAAGAGCGACAAACAAAGCAATAATATGACAAAAATCCGTTTCACGGCCCCAAATATACAACTTTAATCTGTATTGTTACTGTTTGGTGGATATTAAGTAATCCTTAAAAAATAACTTGGTAATCTTTGCGAGTTTTTTCGGTCTATATTTCTTTCCTCATCAGTCGTGTACGTCCAGTACACTCCTTCTTCGAAAATCCATCACAAATCTTTACCACTTATTTTTTAACTCTCACGTGATCTGCCTGTCGTCTGCCAGATGGTGCAGTACGGCGGACGTGGCCAACCCACGGCCTCGGGAAGTGGGAGGTGCCTGCCGGAGACAAGTTCTCGCGGGAGCGAGGACGCAGGAAACGGTAGGAGGGCCGAACGGAGCGCAGCGGAGTGAGTTCCGCCGTACTGTGCCACATGACAACGACGATGCTGTGACTGACCAATGATTTACTGCCATGCCACATATTTCCGTAGTTGGCCAAGCCTATATGGCATTGACAATGTTCCAGGGCTATTTGACATGTCAGAGGAAGCCTTACATATGGTGGTCCGGCCACACTAATATGCCTCAGGCACATCTGCCTGGCCATTTCGCGTGGTTACCCTCTGAGTTTTCAATCATCCGTCCACGACGAATTCAGGCAGGCGGGACGACGCCACGGCCACCTCTGTAATACATTGATAATCAAGCACCATTTATTTGAAGCGTGGATTTCCAAAGATATTTTGACCACTAATCCACACGTAATTTTATAACTTTCTATGAATCAGACTATTGCAAAAATAGATGTGGCACCGTCCCGACAACAGACGTAAATCCGGAGACGCTTACACAACAAGAGTAAGCAACCGCGGAATACAGGGTTTCCCCATGACGCGAAATGTATATTGTCTGCAAATCAGAATCTAAAAAAAGGTGGCCGAAACATTGTTTCAGTCACCTTAATTCTGAAGGTGGGGCCGTAAGCCGGTTTCTGTTATTATCCCTATCATTTATCTGCGCAACCTACCCCCTGACATCGGGCGGGCAGCCCTCATCTGTCAGTATATTTGGTTTTGCAGGCCCTGGTACCGTACCCGCCCGGCATCACTGACGGACGTCGTGAGCTCTTACCTCACGTTTTCACCCTCGCCATCCGGTAACGGACGGCAGTTATTTTCTGTTACGGTTTCAAAAGATTACTCCCATCTGCGCTTTCCGCAGCAGGGTGCCCTTTCCTGTCCGGACTTTCCTCACCGGCCATATGGCCAGCGCGATAGAGCGTCCCACCTCTTTACTCTTTGGTTTGTGTGCGTCGTTTCCGACTCAGCTGCAAATATAGTATCTTTTTGCGAAAACTGCCATAAGCAACCTTCAAAAAATAACCTGCCTCATCTTAAGGAATCTTTTCGGTCTATATCTGTTTTCTCATCAGTCATGTGCCACCGGCACACTCCTTCTTCGAAAATAAATCTATCCTCGAAAATCTTCTCTTAATCTGAGGCAAGTTGTTTTTTTCATGTTACTAAAAGTCAATGAAAGACTACATGCGGCTGCGGTAAAATTTCTCCAGCGTCCTGTAGGCATTTTCGCGGGCCGGATCCGCAACCTCCTTAGAGTCAATGTCAATCTGCATCACAGGAGCGGCATCCAGTTTATCATTGATAGGAGTCCAGGCTGGAAGTCCCTCACCATTAGGATTACCGGTCTTGCAGAAATTCGCGTAGAAACTCAGGAACAGCTTTGAAATCTTGTAGTCATCTTCAGTCCACGCATAATATTCATTAGTGGAAAGATTGCCCATTGCATATTCAATGTCAGCAGAATGGACCGCACCATTGATGACAGGAGCCGGCTTCTTCTCTGCAGCCTTTTCTTCAGCAGTCTTTTCGCGGACGCCACCGGCAAGAGCCGCTACCTTGTCGCCCATCTTGGCTGAGACTTCAGGACGCGGATGATTGTATTTATACCTGTAAACCGGCTGGCCGGAAGTCTTTGCATGATAATCACATACCTTCCAGGTCGGGAAACCGGTGAAAAGATCTGAAGCAAGGTCAATGCCTTTCTGGCTGACTACGTCAGCATCTGTAAGAAGACCATAGGCTTCGAAAATCTCATCGGTCATGTCGCCGAATCTTGCGGACATGGCCTTCTTGTAGTTTTCAAGAGTCGGTTCCTGACCGGCCAGAGCCTGAAGAGGGGAGCCTTCCAGAGAATTCCATCCTGCAAGAAGCGGAACTCTGGCCTGTTCACCTTTCTCATATATGGCGTCAGGAGTTTCTGTCATGAAGTAGCCGTCAAGAACGACACTGTACATCTTGGTCGGAGGGAGAAGATCCTGAAGTTTGTCAGCATCCAAAGCTCTTGCCTCAGCGATGCTCATCAAACCTTTGCTCTCGAGATTCGCCTTGCCCTCTGCCTCTGCATTGGCCTGAGGCACAGCTGCATAAGGGATAACCTCGGCTCCCGAAGAAAGCATTGCTCCTGCGATTTTGCCCTTGGAAAGAGGTGAAACCATAAGAAGGCTGACTGAGAACGAACCGGCTGATTCACCAACTATAGTGATTCTGTCAGGGTCTCCGCCGAAAGCGGAAATATTGTCCTTTACCCAATCGATAGCTGCAACCTGATCAAGGAAACCATAGTTTCCGCTTCCGCCATAAGACGATTCTGCAGTAAGTTCAGGATGGGACAGGAATCCGAAAAGACCCTCCCTATAGTTGGCCGTGACGCCGATTACACCCTCTCTGGAAATGGCGGCTCCATCATAACGTGGTTCGGAACCGGAACCTGCCCTCAGGCCACCTCCATTGAAATAGATGAAGACAGGAAGTTTGTCCTTAGTGGTCTTGGCAGTTGTCCATACATTCAGATAAAGGCAATCCTCACTGCGTTTCGGACCTCTGAACGACATGTCACCGAAGATATTTGGCTGCATAGGGTCATTGCCGAAAGTCTTGGCCTCTCGTACGCCTTCCCATTTCTGCGGTGCCTGCGGTGCTTTCCAGCGGAGCTCTCCTATAGGTGCCTGGGCAAAAGGGATTCCCAAAAATGTTTTTACGCCATTCTGGTCAAAACCTTCCAGAGTTCCCTGTCTGGTCTTGACTTGCAGACTTACAGTGTCATTTGCGCATGACACCATGGCCATACCGGCCAGAAGTGAAAACAATAATTTTTTCATATCAACAGATTTTTATGTTTTGTGTTGTTATTCGAAACCGGCATTTTGCTGCAAAAATGATTCCTTGGTTTGGTAATCCCGAGAAAATACCGAAAATGAATATATCTTTGTCCGATGGATTGCCATGAATGCGTCCGATGTAATAATAAATGTACCATGAATACCACAATTATTAGCATATTGACAACAATCTCCATTTCGTTCTCTGCGCTCAATGCCAGTGGACAGACATATCCTAGTAAAGATCTCCAGCTGCAGATGCAGAAAGAGGAGACCGCATTCTTGGCGAATATGAAACCGGGATTGCAGCACACCCAGATGTTGGCTGTACGCGACGCCATGAAAGGAGACTATTCAGCATTGGAACAAATCCGCCAGAGCCGTAATCAGGCGCCTGTGCTGCCGGAAACTGTTGAATCCAAGTATGTTACGCCTGATCTCTGTCTCTTTTATCCTGTCAATGCTACTGAACGTAAACGTCCTTTGTTGCTTTATCTTCATGGCGGAGGATGGTGTTTCGGAAGCATAAACAGCTGTGCCCGCTTTTGTGCGGCATTGGCTGAAGCAGGAGACTGCTGTGTAGCTGCCCTGAACTATCGTCTGGCGCCAAAATATCCGTTTCCAATGCCATTGAATGATTGCATGGATGCATTTGAATATTTGAAACAACATGCGGAAGAATGGGGATGCGATTCGTCGCGAATCTCTATCGGAGGCGACAGCGCAGGAGGAAACTTGGCTCTGGCTGCGTCAATGTCATTGACAGGCGTTCATAAGGTAATCCCAATTTACCCGGTGACAAAACTATTTACCGAGGTCACTTCGTCATGGAAGGAGTATGCTCAAGGCTATGGTGATGATGCGGAACTTCTGGAAGCATTTAATGAGGCATATTCTTCCGGTAATTCGCATAACCCACTGGTATCCGTAGGTTTGGCCAGTGATGAGACATTGACGGAACTCCCTCCTGTACTCATCATTTCTGCCGGACATGATATACTTTTCGACCAGACTGCAGAGTTTGCCCGAAGGCTTCAGCGCCTTGGACATCCTCTTTCATATCATGTGTTTCCGACAGCGACACATCTCTTTATCACAGTCCCTGGCCAGCCAACTGCTTTTCATGAGTCCGTCAGGATTGTCTCCCGTTTCCTGAATGAATAAAGTTTTCTAATAATATTCAATCGATATCTTGTGTATAGATTGTAATTGACTCATGTATGTGCTTTTTGATAAATTCTCATTATATTCGCAGAGTCAGAAGAAAAACAATATTTTAGCTCTGGCTGATAATGTTATGGCGGATAATAAGAATCAAGATGTAGCATATTTTCTTTCATTTTGCATTGAACAATACAAAAATGAAAAGGGACTGAGTGGTTATGCGGCGATGGAATTATTTTCGAGATACAATGTTTTGGATTATTTGGCAGAGCATTTCGATGTCCTGCATACGCAAAACAGCCGGTGGATTTTAGAAGATATAGATGAATTTATTAGAACGAGACAGTCGAATGAGTAGGATGATATTTCATGGTAGTTTGGAAAAGGTTGTGGCTCCTGAGATTAGGGAGTCAAATCGAACGCTTGACTATGGCAGCGGTTTTTATACCACGACCTCATACGAACAGGCGGAGGCCTGGGTTAAGCGAAAGATGGACGAGAAGAAAGTTCTGCGCGGATATGTATGCGAGTATGAATTGGCAGAGGATGCGCTTCAAAATTTAAATGCTCTTGTGTTTGATGCTCCTACTGAGGAATGGGTGGATTTCGTAATGAAGAATCGCACACAGAAGAACTTTCACCACGAATATGATATAGTTTATGGACCTGTGGCCAATGACCGTGTTTATGCGGCATTTGCTTTATATGAAGGCGGCTTAATCGACAAGCAGACTTTGATTGCTGAGCTTAAAGCATATAGGCTTGTTGATCAGTATCTTTTTCATACTGACAGGTCTCTTCTTTATGTCAGGTTTAAAGGAGCTTATGAGGTTACCTTATGAATATGAAAATTACACAGCAAAATGTTTATCTGCTTCTTCCCTCCAAATTAAGTTGGATGGCTGCCATGTTGGCTGAAGACAAAGGCATAACTATCGTGGATGCCATGAAATTGTTGTATTCTTCAGATACATATTTGAGGTTGGAACAGGAATCCACTAAGTTATGGCATCTTGGTCCTGTTGCTCTATATCATGATTTTCAGAAGGAGCATCAATCATAATCTGCTCAAATACAGCATATTTCGTGGAGATAGGAAAATGTGCTATCTTTGGAAAAATAACACTTATCATGGAAGAGCCAATTTTGAATTCACATAACAAAGCAGAATACGAGCCGGCGCACACGGCTGAGCATATACTTAACCGCACTATGGTCAACATGTTCGGGTGCCCGCGTTCCCGCAATGCCCACGTCGAGCGGAAGAAAAGCAAATGCGACTACATTCTCGAAACCTGTCCTACGGACGGGCAGGTTGCCGCAATCGAGGCAAAGGTCAATGAAATTATCAATGCTGCACTGCCGGTGACTATACGTTTCGTGTCGAAGGAAGAGGCCGCTGACATCGTCGATCTCAGCAAGTTGCCTGAAGACGCATCGGAGACCCTCCGTATCGTAAGTATCGGGGACTATGATGATTGCGCCTGCATCGGAGCTCATGTGGCCAACACCTCTGAGATAGGGGAGTTCAAGATAATAAGTCATGATTTCAATGACGGAATCTGGCGTGTCCGCTGGAAAGTCATAGCTGAATAATAGCGTAACAATCAGGTAATTGAAAAGTTTGTGTCAATGTAACAGAAAAAATATTATATTCGCATGTTAACAATACTGTTAAACACATGTGTTAATTTAAAAACTAAGTGTTAATACATGTATAATGCATTGAAGATTAAAGAGTTATTCTAAATCTTCGGATAGGTGACCAGAAGATTTACTAAGAACAGGATATATGAAAATGAGAGAAAATACAGAGGCGGCGATTTTGGAAGCTGCCGACAGACTTTTCAAGGAAAATGGCTTCAAAGGTACGACAACTACATTGATAGCGGGGCAGGCAGGTGTTACACATGCCATGCTTCACTATTATTTCAGGACGAAGGAACAGATATTCATAAAAGTCCTGGACGGATATATAATGCAGATGCATGGAGAACTGAGATTGTCAATGTCTCCGGACAAAGGTATGATGGAGACTGTCTGTGAGGTCACGGCAAAACTCTTCGATTTCATGAAAACACATCAGGGAGAGCTGCGCCTGCTGCTTGAGATAGCTGAGACTCATCCGGAGTACCTGAAGAAATATCGTGATGGTATAAGCGTGATGGTAGGACAGGCATTTTCACGACACGATGAAAGACTGAAAGAGGCTGTGTCTAAGGGACTTGTGGCACCAGTGTCGATGGCGAACCTGATTCTGGAAATCATTATGGCAGATTACTCAGTATTTGCTTTGTTGCCGATGATACGCCTGGCATTGGGAAACGATCCGGAGAAGTTGTCCGCATTCCTCGAAGAACAGAGGGAGAATGCCGTGAGACGAGTAAGAGACTATCTCGCTGTCAGAAAATGAAGAACTATATCTAAACACATACATTATGAAACCGATATTGAAAACTGTGTGCGTTTCGCTGGCTGCAATATTTGCCGGTAATGTCGCAAGTGCGCAGACTACTCTCGACGAGTGTATCGGATTTGCCTACGACAATTATCCTCAGATCCGGGAAATGTCACTTATTGAGACAACTAAGGACATTGACCTTAGAACTGCGGCTTTTGCCTGGCTTCCACATCTGAACATTTCGGGCAAAGCGACATTGCAGTCTGAGGTCGTGGAGATGCCGATTGAAATACCTGGGATGGATATCAACATTCCGCATGACCAGTATGGCCTGACTGCAGAATTCACACAGCAGATTTGGGACGGCGGAACCAGCCATGGCCAAAGAGGATTGGCCGAGGCGGGAGCAGAGGTGAAAAGGACACAACTTGAGACCAATCTTTGGGCAATCAGATCGAAGGTTCAGAATATTTACCTCGGTATAATATTGATTGATAAGCAGATGAAGCTCAATGACCTCCTTAGGGAAAACCTTGAGAGAAACGCTGAAGAAGTAAGGAGCCTTATCAATGGAGGTGTTGCTCTTCCTACGGACCTGGACCAGGTGAGTGTCAATATTTTAAGTTGTCTTCAGCAGCGTGCCTCACTTGAAGCCGACCGCAGGTCCTATGTGAAGTTGCTGGGCCTGATGACAGGACGTGACATGACAGGCGTTGAACTCGTAATTCCACAGGAAGCCGTTGATTTCCAGGATGACGGAGGCCGTGATTTCGCGACTCGTCCGGAGATGGCTCTTTATTCGGCTCAGCTCAGACAAAATGAATTGCAACTCCGTCAGCTGAATACCCTCATTTCACCAAAACTGAATCTTAGTCTTCAAGGCGGTTACGGACGGCCCGGCATGAATATGCTTTCGGGAGATTTCTCGACTTATTTCGTGGCCGGAATTAAACTCCAGTGGAATATCGGTTCTCTCTATACTCGCAGCATGGACAAACGTAAGATAAAAGCTGACGAGCAGAAGATTGAACTCACGAGAAAGACTTTTGTGCTCAATAACTCGATTGAGGCAGAGCAGAAGAACAATGCTATCGTGAAGGCCCGCGATGTGCTCGACCGCGATTCGGAGATAATTGCACTCCGTCAGAGAATCCGCGAGGCCGGAGAAAACCAGTATCGCGAGGGAACGATAAAGATGAATGATTATTTGTCAATGCTGGATGAGGAGTATAAGGCAAAGGCAAATGAGTCGATGCATGAAGTCCAGCTTATGATGGCTGTTTATGACATGAAGAATACCCTCGGAAAATAGTCCGGCATTGACAGAATGATCATGCAAAAAGACATTGGAATACAATAACATTGAAATTAATTTAAGTTATGGTAAGATATGAAATGCTGGCAGCTGCGGCTGCTTTGTCAATATTGGCAGGCTGTCGGAATGACATTGATTTCGATGCTTGCGGACAGATTGATGCTGAACAGGTTACGGTTTCTGCGGAAGCAAGTGGAAGGATACTTTCTCTCAATGTCAGAGAGGGGGATATGCTCGATGCCGGTTACATGGTGGGTGCCGTGGATTCGGTGCAGACTGCACTTCAGATTCGCGAACTGGAGCAGAGGCGGGATGGTGCAAGGTCACGACTCATAGACATTGACCGCCAGCAGACTCCTCAGAAAGACCAGCTTGCTAGCCTTGAAAATGATTACAGACGTTATAGTTCGTTGTTGGCCAATAATGCTGCAACCCAGAAGCAGGTAGATGACCTGCGCAGCCAAATCGATATCCAGAAAAGTCAGATGGCCGCTCAGAAACAGACATGGGAGAGGAACAACAGCTCGGTGCAGTCGGAAATATTGACTTATGAAATCCAGATTGCCGAGAAGAAAGACCAATTGGCTAAATGCCGTATCTGTGCGCCTGTTGCCGGTACTGTCTTGACCAAATATGCCAATGAAGGTGAGAGTGTTACAGTGGGCAAACCTCTGTTCAAACTCGCAAATCTCGCCGAAACATATGTGAGAGCATACTTTACCACATCGCAGCTAGCGACTCTGAAACTGGGCGATGAACTTAAGGTCATTCCTGACGATGGAAGCGCAAGTCCAAAGGAATATACCGGCCGTGTGATATGGATTTCTTCACATGCTGAGTTTACTCCTAAGGATATCCAGACGAGGGATGAACGTGCCGAACTTGTTTATGCCGTGAAGGTTGCGGTACCTAATGACGGTGTTCTCAGACTTGGTATGTATGCTTATGTAAGAAAATAAATTCGAAGGACATGGATGCGACGATTGTTGCCGATGACCTTTGTAAGTCATACAAAGAGGTTGCGGCCATTAAAGATATCTCCCTGAAAATCGACAAAGGTGAGATTTTCGGTCTGATCGGGCCTGACGGTGCTGGGAAGACCACACTCTTTCGTATCCTTACGACATTGTCTCTCGCAGACAGCGGAACAGCAAGTGTATGTGGACTTGACGTGGTAAATGACTATGTCAGAATACGTTCCGAAATCGGATACATGCCGGGACACTTCTCTCTTTACCAGGATTTGAGTGTCGATGAGAACCTTCAGTTTTATGCGAGCATTTTCGGGATGGATACGAAATCCGGTTATGACAATATCAAAGAAATATATTGCCAGCTCGAACCGTTCAGGAAAAGGCGGGCAGGTGCGCTGTCTGGCGGTATGAAGCAAAAACTGGCACTATGCTGCGCATTGGTCCACAAGCCTAAGGTCCTGTTCCTCGACGAGCCGACTACCGGCGTCGATGCGGTCAGTCGAAAAGAGTTCTGGTCAATGCTGAAGAGAATACGGGAAAGCGGGGTAAGTATTTTCGTCTCAACTCCTTATATGGATGAGGCGGCGCGTTGTGACAGGATTGCAATGATCTCTGAAGGTCATATTTTGGGAAGCGGTACCCCTGACAAGATCCGTGAGACATTCCCGGACAAACTTTATGCGGCAAGCGGCAGTGATATTTTCGGTATTCTTAAAGCCATCAGGGCGATAAAGGATGTTAAAGACTGTAATTCCTTCGGGTCTGTCTGTCATGTATCTGTGGGTGATGGCGGGCCTGATGCCGCGTATTTGGAAGGAGTTCTGAAACAGGCCGGATTTACGGACTGTAAAGTGGTCCAGATAGAGCCTGGCATAGAGGATTGCTTTATGCGGTTGTCATAAGACATTGACCTAGTGGTTTTTACTTGGATTTTGAGCGGAGATGAAAACAGATAACATTGACAAGAGCATTAGTGTCCGCGACCTTACGAAGAAATTCGGGGATTTCACGGCGGTGGATCACATCTCATTCGATGTGGCTAAAGGTGAAATTTTCGGATTCCTCGGGGCGAACGGTGCGGGCAAGACGACAGCTATGAGGATTCTATGCGGACTCAGTCTTCCGACATCAGGAGAGGGAACTGTAGCCGGGTTCGATATCCGGACCAGGCAGGAGGAAATCAAGAAACATATCGGCTACATGAGCCAGAGGTTCACTTTGTATCCCGACCTGAAAGTCTGCGAGAATATCGAATTGTTCGGAGGGATATACGGCCTGAATGACAGGCAAATAGAAGAAAAGAGAAGGTCAATGCTGCAACGTCTTGGTCTTGAGCAGGTTTCCAATATGTACGTGAAGGAAATGCCTCTTGGATGGAAACAGAAACTCGCATTCAGTATAGCGATGATTCATGACCCGGAAATACTCTTTCTTGATGAACCGACAGGAGGAGTGGATCCTAAGACACGAAGAAATTTCTGGGATATGATCAATGAAGCGGCCGAGTCCGGGATTACTGTTTTCGTAACGACTCATTACATGGACGAGGCAGAGTATTGCGATAGAGTTTCCATTATGGTGGACGGACGTATTGAAGACCTTGACAGTCCTGTCGCATTGAAGAAAAAATATGGCGCCAAAGATATGGACGGGGTGTTTGCACTTCTTGCCGGGCGCGCTGAAAGAGAATAGATTATGAAATCGATATTATCATTCATCCATAAAGAGTTCCTGCATATATTCAGGGATCCGAGGACAATGCTTATTGTGCTTGTGATGCCAATCGTGCAGATACTTCTCTTTGGTTTCGCCATCAGCACTGAAGTCCGAGATGCCGTTGTCGATATTGTGGGAGACCCGGGCGATGCGACTATCCGTGAGATTGCCCCGAAGCTTGAACACAATACCAGCCTGAGTCTGGGCCGGTACTTGGATACTCCTGCGCTGGCTGAAGATCGTCTGAAGAAAAGAAAATCCAAGGCTGCCATCATATTTGAACAGGAATATGACAGGGAAAGGGGTTCAGATGAGGGTGCGTCTGTCAGTGTGATTTGTGACGGCGCAGATCCGAACACTGCCCAGATGGTCGGCAATTATGTGAAGTCCGTTTTACTGGAAGGACATTCGGTTTCGCTGCCGAGTCCGTCTGTGAAACTGGTCTATAATCCGTCGATGAACTCCTCATACAATTTCGTTCCCGGTGTCATGGGCCTGATTCTCATGCTGATATGCTCCATGATGACGGCCGTTTCCATTGTACGTGAAAAAGAATTCGGTACTATGGAACTGGTCCTTGTGTCACCTGTCCGTCCGGCCTGGATTATAATCAGTAAACTCATTCCATACCTGGTTATCTCCATTTTCAATTACATCACTATCCTGCTGCTTTCCAGATTTGTGATGAGGGTGCCGATGAATGGAAGTTTTGCCATCCTTTCCCTTGCATCATTGATCTTTGTGGGTACATCACTTGGACTTGGGCTGCTGATTTCGACGATTGCATCCACCCAACAGACAGCCTTGCTGATCTGCGGAATGGGACTTACAATGCCGACCATGATGTTTGCAGGAATAATCTTTCCGTGTGAGAGCATGCCGTTTGCCCTGCAGCTTCTGTCCGACATCATACCTGCCAAATGGTACATTATAATTGCCAAGAAAATCATGATTCAAGGTGCTGGATTCATGTCGATTGCCCCTGAAATGCTTGTTCTGACATTGATGATGGTTTTCCTTTTGTGGGTGAGTGTCAAGAAGTTCCAGACGCGTTTGAAATAGTGTTGGTTATTGATGCGAGTTTCGAGCTTGCGAAACTTGAGTTATAAAATGAATTGGCTATGGCTTTTAAATATTTGTTGAAAAAAGAATTTCGTCAGTTTCTGAGGGATCCTGGAATGCCGCGTATGGTGATGACGTTCCCGATTCTGATTGTGCTGGTCTTCCCATTCGCTGCTTCCATGGAATTGCGGAATATCAAGCTTGCTGTCATTGACAATGACCCTAGCAGCGAGTCTTCCCTTCTGGTCGAGAAATGCGTGAATTCGGGTTATTTTATCTTGCAGGATATTTGCGAGACTCCGGAGAAGGCAAGGTCAATGATGGACAACGGTGACATTGACGCGACTCTTACGATAAATTCCGGGTTTTCGAAGTATATGGGCGGTGGAACTCAGTTGTCGGATCCTTTGCCCGTAGGGATTGCGGTCAATACGGTCAATGGAACTCGCGGAAGCATTGGCTCGAAGTACCTGACAGGTTGTATTTCGTCGTTTCTGGTCAGCAATGGCGGTCTCGGGGCTGGTCCGGGGGCGTCCTGGGCTCAGGTTTCTGCTCCGGGTATCGATGTCTCATACCTGTTCAACCCATATCTGGATTATAAATTGTTCATGCTTCCGGCATTGATAGTGATCTCCATCACGATGATGTGCGGATTTCTGCCTTCGTTGAATATCGTGGGCGAAAAGGAGAAGGGAACGATTGAGCAGATCAATGTTACTCCGGTGCGCAAGAGTACGTTCATTATATGTAAGATGATTCCGTATGTGGTTGTAGCATATACGATTCTGTTTACCTGCCTTCTTCTGACGCGGCTCTCGTATGGCTACAGCTGCCAGGGGAGCGTCCTGCTGATTTCGCTGTTTACATTGGCCCATATTGTCGTGATGGCTTCGTTTGGGCTTCTTATTTCGAATTTCAGCGACAATACCCAGCAGGCGATGTTCGTAATCTGGTTTTTCAGTATGATCTTCATGCTGATGAGCGGTATTTTCACGCCGATAGAGTCAATGCCGAAGTGGGCGGAGATGATTACATATGCAAATCCGCTCAGGTATTATGCGGATGCCATGCGCTCCATCTACCTTAAGGGCGGCGGTCTTCCGGATACTTGGTTTGATCTGGCCTGTCTTATGGGTATCGGTTCGGTTACAACCTTGTGTGCGATAACGTCTTATAGGAAAACTACATAATCATCTACAAGTAAGTTGCAATAATGGCCGAACTTGCAGATATCTCGATTATTCACTACCTTTCGGAATATGGCTCACTGTGCGGAAGACAGTGATTTGCCATATTGGAGTAAATAATTGATAACCTATTGATAATCTGCTTGTATGAAGAAGATACTTTCCTTTGTCGCATTGATGCTCATCGGCTTGTCGCATGTGAATGCACAGACTGTAATGGTCAATGTATTCGCTCCGACAAGCAAGTCGAAATGCGATGTATATAAGTCGAACGAACGATCAGTTTCCATTAGCGGATACAATGTCAAGGGGGGATTTACATTGGGGTCCCCATCCGGCGGATTGATTGCCGACAATGTACCGGGAAAGGCTGTGTTCAACCTTAAGGGGGCTTATGGCAAGATGACGCTGATTATGGGGCCTTCTGCTATTGGCTCGTATGGCTCTGGCAATTCTATTGTGACTATTTCGGGAGATGGAAAAAGACTTCTGGATGAGGTTGTTTTCGGATATGATGCCCCGAGGTTTTATACTTTCGATGTTGCGGGTGTCAATGAATTGACATTCACTATTCCACGAGGAAGCCTGGACGTGGCTTTTGGAAATATCAAGTTGTGGAAGGCGGGCGTTACCCCATCCAATCCCAATACATTGCTTTCTGGTTTGCCGAATGGGACTGTGGACATGATGAAGACCAATCAGCTTTATTACATGAAGGGAAATGGCGGCGTGAAGCCTGTCGTGGGAGACCGGTTCAAGTCAAGCATGTCAGAGGTAAAGACGATAAGCATTACCCGTAAGGATTATGATTCCGGAATCCAGTTTTCTGTATCTCAGGCTCTTTCGGGAAAGGAACAGGGAACCGCCTGCTTCTGGCTTGACAAGAGGTATGACAAGGTTTCATTCGTTGTGGGCCCGAGAGATAATCAGAGTACCAACTCCAGTGCCTGGCTTATCGTAAAGGCGGACAAGAAGACAGTATATGAAGGGATGATAACCCAGAGAGACCTCGCTAAACAAGTGGTGGTCGATGTGAATGGAGCTACGCAGTTGGCATTTACCTGTGAGTACCGTAACAGTGATTTCCTCGGAGGCATAACATACGGCGTAGTGGATATCAAGGCTCACCCGCAAGGAGATTCATCTGTTCCTGCGGAGGGACTTGTCAATTACAATAGGGACAGGATTTCCAAACTGCCGGATATCTGCCCGCTTATGTCCTCTATCAAACCTTATTCGGTTCGTGGTGTCAGTGCTGCAAATAATACTCTGTTCGAGGGAGAATCCCGTCATTATACATTCTCGATGGGTGGTGAACGCTATTGGGAAGGCCTGCTCCTGACGACAGGCAATACGATGCTGGGGGACAGGGTGGATTCTTATGCGGAGTTTGACCTGGCAGGGGAGTATGACTGGATAAGTTTCGATGCTGGATGTCTCAGCAAGAATCACGTATTGGATGATGACAATCTCCGCATCTATGCCGACGGGCAGCTTGTCTTCGACAAGACCATATACTGCACATGGCCTAACCAGCATCACGAAATCCCTGTTTCAAAGTGCCGCACGCTCAGGTTCGAGAAGATGGGCAACGGAAAAAACAAGCAGACTATCATAGGTGTGGGTGACATTATTCTCTATCGTGGCAAGCCTGTTCCTAACAATGTTTTCGAGCATGACGTGCCGGACTGCCCGTTTGAGACAGACCTGATAGACCTTTGCGGCAAGCCTTATTTCCATTTTGTCGGAAGGTATGTAAGTGATTTGACCGGATTCAGCATGGACGAATGTTTCCACGACGGAAGCACTATCACGAAGTATTTCCAGATGAAGGACGGAAGACAGATCAACAAGGGTTTCATGCTGGAGACAAACATTCCTCTAGGACTGGAGAATGTGACGGTCATGGATGCCGTATTCATGGCATTGACAGGAGTAGGCGCGACTATCAGCGGCTCTGATGTTGCGGCATATACAGGAGTCAGCGGCGGAGTCTCAGGCGGAACTCCGACGGCGGGCATCTTCCTGCTCCTGGAGGACAAGAACAGCAAACAGGCTTCGGCTGCGGCGTTCAATCCTTATGGCGAATATGAGAGCTGTACTTTCACTGTCGCCAACAAGATGGAGCACATGGATGAGTTCGATGATGTATTCCAGAACAGGAGTGAAGAGGCGGTGAAGAATCCTGTCAAGCTCAATGTGTTTGCTGATCAGGTACTTGTAGGGGAGTTCTGGCTGGACAACAAGATGCAGCCTCTTACGGTTACAGTCCCGATCTTCAAGTGCCATCAGCTTATGTTCTGGCTTGAGTGCGGGGACAAGCGCTCGGGGCAGTATGTCTTCTATGACTTGAAACTCAGCAAGGCGCCTTGCAACATTGAGATTCCTTCTGAATATACTCCTTCCCTGAAGGTTCAGTCCGAAACGGATGCCAAGTCGGGGGCATCGGATCAGGTGCAGGATGACAAGAAATCCAAGAAGACGAAGCAGCGGCTTGGAGCATCTGAACTGTTCCGGCTTTTGGGCCTATAAGCAAACAGACCACTTCATATGAGGTGGTCTGTCTTGTAAATATATGAATGTCAATGTCTTTAGAGGCTCTCTCTGAGGACCTGGATGACTTCGTCCCTGCTGAGAATATAGTATCCGCCTTTGCAGATGGGGCATGCGTCGGCCATGCCTTCGAGAAGCTCAGGTCTTGCTCCGCATTCTGTGATGTTCATGGCAAGTCCAAGTTCACGCATCCAATTCTCCATGGTCTCCAGACCCTCCATTGCAATCTCCTCGTCTGTCTTGTTGCCTGTCGTAACGTTCCAGACATTGACGGCAAGTCTTCTGAATCTGGCGACTGCATCCGGGGACTTTCTTACCAGCAGGCGATAGTAGGCTCCGCTCACGGCCGAGAGAGTGTGCCCGTGTGTCGCGTCTGTGTATGCTGCAACCGCCTGTCCAAGCATGTGGACCATCCAGTCTGTGGCTTTGCCTCTGTCAATGAGGGAGTTGAGCGCCCATGTGGCGGTCCACATGATGTTTGATCTGGCCTCGTAATCATTGGCATTGACAAGAGCCTTGCGCGAGCTGGTGACGAGCGAACGCATCAGTCCTTCGGAGATGTAGTCGCTGGTGTTGTCGTCGTTGCCGGAGAGATACTGCTCCAGAATGTGGCTCATGATGTCGTAGATGCCCGCTACCATCTGGTATTTCGGGACGGTGAAAGTGAATGTCGGGTTCAGGATGGAGAAATCCGGGTTGCGGAAATTGTAGTGCAGCTTAAGCTTCTCGGTGTGGTTGGTGATGACTGCGCAGTCGTTCATTTCTGAGCCTGTGCCTGCCATGGTGAGCACGCAGCCTACCGGTATCCAGCGGCATGTGAGAGGCTTCCAGTTCTTGAAATAGTCCTCCCAAGGGTCTCCGTCGTGCCATGCGCAGCCGGTCACCGCCTTGCAGTAATCGATGGTGGAACCGCCGCCCACGCCGAGGATAAGGTCAATGTTTTCCTGTCTTGCGAGCCTGGCTCCTTCTATGACTTTTTCAATGGTAGGGTTCGGCATGACGCCTGACAGTTCGACTATCTGGCTTCCGGCTTTTTTCAGTTCTGCCATCACGAGGTCATAGATGCCGTATTTCTTTATGCTTCCTCCGCCATAGACCAGCATGACCTTTGGCCCGTAGTTCTTCAATTCTTCGCTGAGCTTGCTTAATGAATCCTCTCCGAAAATCAGTTTCGTGGGGTTATGGAATGTGAAATTGCCTAACATGGTTCTTGTTTTTTTGTAAAGATAGGGAGATTATCCTTAGGAAGGGCTACCATTTTTACGGAATTTTCAGGAGAATGCAATTCTTATGGGCAGATTTGCGTAAAAATGTGCCAAATTGTTAAGAGTATTGCGGTTTTTACGAATAAATTGAAATTTATATCGTAGTTTTTGCTTATGATTTCTTTTAATCTTATATTTGTGCATATAAACTAAAACAATTTACAAACAGATAACAATAATTCGTTATGAGCGAAGAGAAATTCAGAATTGAATCTGACCTTCTTGGTGAACTTCAGGTTCCTGTTGATGCCTATTATGGTGTTCAGACACAGAGGGCTATCAATAACTATAAGATTTCCAACACCAGAATGTGCGATTACCCTGAGTATGTCATCGCAATGGCTTGCATCAAGCTGGCTGCTGCGCAGACTAATAAGGAACTCGGAGCCATGGATGGAAAGATCGCTGATGCTATTGTAGAGGCTTGCCGCGAGATTATCGACGGTAAGTTCCACGACCAGTTCCCTGTGGATATGATGCAGGGCGGTGCTGGAACATCTGTGAACATGAATGCGAACGAGGTTATTGCCAACAGGGCTCTTGAAATCATGGGACACAAGAAAGGCGAATATCAGTTCTGCTCTCCTAACGATCATGTGAACTGTGCCCAGTCCACCAATGACGCATATCCTTCAGCATTCCGTTATGCTTTCATCAGAATGAACAGAAATCTGGAGAAGGCTCTCAAGGATCTCATCGATGCTTTCAAGGCAAAGGGTGAGGAGTTCAATGATGTGATCAAGATGGGACGTACACAGCTTCAGGATGCAGTTCCTATGACATCCGGCCAGGAGTTCCACGCTTATGCGACCAACCTCGAGGAAGAGGTTCTCAATATTGAGAGAAATGTGAATCTCCTTTATGAAATCAATATGGGTGGAACAGCAATCGGTACCGGTCTGAATGCGAAGCCAGGTTTCCCTGAGTTGTGCGCAAAGAAGATGACCGAGCTTACCGGCGAGAAGTTCATCGCTGCTCCTGACCTCGTGGAGGCTACTCCTGATACAGGTGCTTATGTAAGTTACTCTGGCGCTCTGAAGAGACTTGCCGTTAAACTTTCCAAGATTTGCAATGACCTCAGACTCATGGCTTCAGGTCCTCGTTGCGGTTTGAAGGAAATCAATCTTCCTCCAATGGCTCCGGGCTCGTCTATCATGCCTGGCAAGGTCAATCCTGTTATCCCTGAAGTTACCAACCAGGTTTGCTTCAAGGTTATCGGTAATGATATGACAGTTTCATTTGCGGCAGAGGCCGGACAGCTGCAGCTCAATGTTATGGAGCCGGTTATCGCCGAGTCCATCATGGAGAGCATCACTTGGCTTACCAATGCCATGAACACTCTTCGCGAGAAGTGTATAAACGGCATCACCGTAAACAAGGAACGTTGCTATGAAATGGTCAAGAACAGTATCGGTATCGTGACAGCCCTTAACCCTATCATCGGTTACAAGGCCAGCACGAAGGTTGCCAAAGAGGCGCTCGAAACCAACCGTTCAGTCTATGACATCGTCCTCGAAAGAGGGATCCTCACAAAAGAGGAGCTTGACAAGGCTCTCGATCCTAAAAATATGATAGGATAGTTAGTTGTTAAATAATTATGTGTGACGGCGGCCTGCAAAGAGAAATCCTTGCTGGCCGCCAATTTATATAGAGTTGCTGTCAATCTGGAATTAAGAAGTTCGGTTCATTATTTTCCACCGCATAAAATGGGGACAACTTAAAATCCCGGTTGATTTGCATTTCGTAGTGCGTCCGAGGCACAAAGCAGTCTCAACGTAAAATCGGTGAAAATATCGGCTAGTTTTTACACCGTTTTGGCAAATATGATGAAACGGTGTAAAATCAGGCTGTTTTTTACACCGTTTGTTCGCTATTCAGCTACGGAATGCTCACTTACACCAGTAATAATCCTTTATGTCGAACTATCCGACAATTTATGCTGTGGAAGTGTGAGGTGTATTCTCAAGATGAACAAATAAATTGTACTCGAAAAATTTTTTTTAAGAGAAATAATTGCTTAATTGCAACTAGAGTGTTGTAGATATTGGAATGCGGACATTTGCTTGTAATAATATAGTTTACATTTATAATTCAAAACACTGAGGATATGAAAAGATTTATACCTCTGCTCTTTACCTGTTTGATAGTTTTGACGTCAATGTCAGATTGTGAAAAATGGTATGAGAACAACGACGAATCCATTTATGTTGACGTTAATGGAAAGACTTTAGGCTACACAATGCCACATTCCTTTATATTGGGAGGCGGATATGTGTTTGCATCGGTCCGCCATTGGGATGAAGACTCCCTTGCATTTTGGATAAATGCGTCTCCTGTATCTATTTTTGAAAATAAGTATAAGGACGCAATCGACTATAACGTGTGCATTCATACTAAGGGTGATATTGAATTGAACAAATGGTATCCGTTATTTAGAAGAGAGCGTAAAGATACCGACTGCAACTATGCATTGTGGTATATTGGCGGAGACATATATAGTATTTTGGACGGCTCCCTAAAAATCACTAAGATTGAGGATGGACGTCGCAAGATGAAGAAATACAGTGGCGAGTTCTGGTTCAATGCGGTAAACGACAATGATCATGATGACATATTGATAGCAAAAAAAGGATGGTTCAAAAATCTTCGTGCGCATGAATATTTTGGTAATAAACAAGAGGAGGAGTCTGATGTTGAAACAAATATTGAGGAATAGTTATGAAAAAATTAGTGGTATTGATGGTGACATCATTCATATTATTGACGTCAATGTCAGATTGTAATAAACTTCTGACCGAATTGAAGTCCTTGGAGAAACTCACAGTTTCTGCAGAGATTAATGGCGCAAAGTTCTCCGGCAATACATATGACAACGATAATGTGGAGTCTGATTTGATATCAGTGTCCTGGGCGGACTCTGTAGCCTATATTTTATCAGCGGACATGACTAAGGAAGGTCAGGACATTACTTCAGCTCCAGTCTATTATGTGGTTTTGAGAATCAGCATGAAGGTAAAGGGAGATTTGAAGTTGGATAAATGGTATCCTTTGGACATAGATAATGATTATATCTATGATGTAGATGCAAATCAACATCGTATAACCGAAGGAATGATGAAAATCAAGAAGAACAAGAAAGGGCGATACGAGGGCGAGTTCTGGTTCAACTCTGAATCTACATATGAGCGGAGCGAAAATAAGAATCTGACAGTCACAAAAGGAAAATTCAAAAACTACCGGATTGAAGCACATTGATGCTACTGAGAAAGCGGTATCTTAAAAGTGAAAAAACAGAGCTCATCCCGACATTCAGGCTGAGCTCTGTTTTGAGTTTTTGTTATTCCTGTAACCATTTGTTTATCAGCTGGATGATTTCCTGCTGGGTTTCTTCTGGGAAGGATTTGATGCGGGTGTAGTGGGAACCGCCTTTGCAGAGATAGACATGGAGATTTTCCTTGTCCTTTGTAAGCGGAAGCCCATAGATGCCGGTTGCTGTCCAAGGGTCCTGTTCGCCGTATATGTAAATCATCTTAGGGTCGTTCTTGCTCAGGAAACTGACAGTGTGCTTGTAGAGTTCAGAAGAGAATTTTATGTCCTCTGCGTCGGTCGGCAACATGAGACGCTTGAGATATCCTTTGGATGTCTTGATGCTCAGATATTTCTTGAATGGCTTGGTGTAGTAGCCATAGTATCCCAATTCTCGGGCAGCCTGGACATTGAAGGAAACATTGCCTGTCTGGTTTGTGAAATAACTTGGCTCGCTGATTCCCATCAGATATCCGAAGAGCTGCTCGTCAGTCGCTTCTCTGGTAGGAATCCTGTCAACGTTATATCCCCACTGCCAGAAAGCGAATGAATACTCGAGTACGCAGAAGTCAAAGACATTCTCCAGCGGCTCTTTGAATGTGTATTTCATCTCCTTGCAGTATTCTTCCATCAGTGGCATCAATGCTGCCTTACGCTCGAAGAGAAGAGTCTGGAAGTCAATTACTTTCTGCCTGTTTTCCTTGGTAGAGACCTTATCATTGATAAATATTTCCGGTCTTACGTCCTCGAGGGCTCTGTTCAGCGGCGCTACGTAAGGGACTGAAATGTCCACATCGTCAGGGAAGTATGAGCGGTAGAACATTGTGGTCTGCCCGCCTTTGCTGATTCCGGTGGAAATCCATTTGCCGTTATACATCGCGCGGAGGGTTTCATTGATGTGGTGCAGGTCGTAGAGCGAGTTCTCGACTGTAAGGTAATCCCAGTTGCGTTCCTTTGGCATTGACTTGTCGAAATAGCGGTATTCCGCGAGGATGATGTTAGTGTCGAACAGTTTTGCCAGTTCTTCGATATAGTTGCTGTAGAGTGCGTATCGTCCGTTGTAGCCTTCTGTCACGAAGACGGTAGGGCGGTCGAATCCGCGGTGGCATAAAACGACTCTCTGGTCGAAGTCGCCTTTGGATGCGTCCTTCGCGTCAAGTTGCTGACGGATGAAGAATACATATTTCTCAGGGAAATGTGCGGATTCAAGCGTTTCGACGTTGCTTACTCCTGGTAGTGCGGCCAGACGTTTTCCGGCCTCTCCGAGTTCAGTTGCCAGCATCTGCAGCGGCAAGATGAACGACAAAACCAGCGACAGGGCTGTTTTTGTGCTAAGAAATGACTTTCTCATAAATGTGGTTATTAGTTAAATAATATGTGTTTTTCTATATGCAAAGATACCAAAAAATATTCTTATGAGTCCAATATTTAACTTATGTGTTGGCGCGATTGTAAACTTAAAGTTGCATAAATATGAAATATTTTATATATTTGGACTGAAATGAAAACGATTACATCTAATATGCTAAAGTCTTTGCGTAAGTCCAGAAACCTTACGCAAGAGCAACTTGGCGTCTTGGCCGGAATGTCCAAGTCTCAGATTTCTAAAATGGAGAAGGGAACTTTAGGTAGTGAAGAGACTATCTTGCGTTTGCTGGAAGCGCTCGGCTATGAAGTGAAGTTCACGATTGTGGATAAATATGCAAGTGAGTGTTCTGAAAAAGAGCGTATTTTGGGGATTCTCCGGGCCTTTAAGAGAAGTCAGGGCGCAAAGTACGGGATAGAGAGTATGGCACTGTTCGGGAGTTGTGCAAGAGGAAAACAGGGAAGTGATAGTGATGTTGATATCCTTATTTCAGTTAAGAATCCATCGTTGTTTGTTTTATCAGAGATAAATATCCTTCTGGAGTCTGTCCTGAAACGTAGAGTGGATTTGGTGTCAGAGAAAGCTAAAAGTCGATATGAATTTAGGGCGAATATTGAAAAAGATTTGATATATGTGTAGTGTGAAAGAGAGAATCAGGACCTACCTGCGTGTGTGTATTGATGAAATGGACTTGATCGAAAAAATGTCTGTCTCGATAGAGTCTCCTGAAGACTTTGGACGGAGTATAACAGGAATGACGGTATTCAGAGCCTGTGGGATGAGCCTTCAATATATTACCGAAAACTTTATCAAAATAAGGAATAAGGTTTCCGAAGAGTTTTTCTCGCCCTATAAACAGGTGCCTTGGAAAGCGGTCTTTGGTATGAGGAATGTTTTGTCTCATGAATATTCAGATATTGATGATGAAGCAGTCTTTAATACTATACGGAAAGACCTGCCTGTGCTTAGAGAAACGACCAACAAGATGCTGGAGGACCTTGAATCTGGTAAACTTGACAAGTTTTTACAGGATTGATGTTCATGGTTGACAAATGCTGACCGAAATGAAAAGAAGTGCTTTATATTTCGTGGCTGCGGCGCTTTGGGGGATACCCGGTGTCATCATAACTGTCAAGGGTGTCAATGCATATTTGTCAATGCCTTTGCAGGAATTGTGGTGGCTCATGTCGGGCACTGCCGTGGTTCTGGTCTGCTTCTTTTTCATGTTCAGGAAAGCCGTTGACAAGTATTCGGCTCTTATCGCCGCACAGCCGGTGAATACGAGCGTATGGCATACATTCCCGCTCCGGGGATGGATTCTGATACTATTCATGCTTTGTCTGGGCATGGCCCTGAAATTCATTCCCGGGATTCCACTTGAATTTACGGCATCATTCTATTCGGGGCTGGGTCCGATGCTGCTCTTCGCCTCAGCCAGATTCCTAAGACATAATCAATAACCCGACCAACTAATAAACAGAACATTATGAATGCAATAGACATAGCTCTCCGCATCGCGACTGCCGCTCATGCGGGACAACTGTACCGTGACGGACATCCCGTGATTCTCCATCCGTTGACTGTAGGACTGATGGGACACACAGACGAAGAAAAGATAGCCGGATTCCTCCATGACGTGGTGGAAGACTCTGACTTGACCTTCGATGATCTGCTCAGAGAAGGCATCCCGACCGGCATTGTTAATGCCTTAAGGCTTCTTACCCACGAAAAAGGAACTGATTATTTCGAATACGTACAGAATATCATTGACTCTGGAAATCCCATTGCCCTGCAGGTGAAATTCAATGACTTACGGCATAATTTTTCGCGCGGAAAGTCCTATCCTGACTTGCAGGCGAAGCATGGCAAGGCATTGAAAATGGTGCAGACTGCCATTGAAAATTGCTCTAAGATTGACCTTTACCATGCGCCGGCAGGCGATGGCATTGAAGTCGGTATTTTTGCCTGCGGTTGTTTCTGGGGTACTCAGCATCAGTTCCAGAAGATGCCGGGTGTGATTAATACCCTTGCTGGTTATACTGGCGGGGAAGAGGCTTTTCCTACGTATGAGGACGTAAGGGAGCACAGGACTCATCATGTGGAGGCCGTAATCGTAGAGTTTGACCCCAAACTGGTTTCCTACGAGAGTCTCTGCAAACTGTTCTTCGAAATTCATGACCCTGCCCAGACGGATGGAGTCGGTCCGGATCTCGGTCCGCAGTACAGGAGCTGCATCTTCTATCGTGATGACAATCAGAGAAATACTGCTGAACATGTTATGCAGATGCTTCGCGGCAAGGGGTATGAGGTCAATACTCTGTTGCTGCCTGAAGAGCCTTTTTACATCGGCGAGTCTTACCACCAGCGATACTACGAAAAGACAGGTGGAGAGCCGTATTGCCACATGAGAACAAAGAAGTTCTAAGGAAAACTATAGGTTGTTCCTGTAGATTACGCTTCCGCTGCCCTGATGCGTGGCGAGAATGAGTACCTCGGCAATCTGGACATGTTTTGGAGCTGATGCCGCGTAGAAAGCGACGTCGGCGATGTCCGCACCAGTAAGGGGAGTGATGCCCTTGTAAACCTTGTCGGCCCTTTCGTTGTCGCCATGGAAGCGGACGTTGCTGAAATTGGTTTCTACAAGTCCCGGCTTGAGATTCGTGACACGGACAGCGGTTTCGGCCACGTCGATGCGCAATCCGTCTGTGATTGTCTTCACGGCAGCCTTGGTCGCGCAATATACATTGCCATTGGCATAAGCCGCGTCACCGGCAACACTGCCGACATTGATTACATGTCCTTCATTCCGTTTCACCATGCCGGGGACGATGAGTCTGGTCATAGTCAGAAGTCCCTTTATGTTGGTGTCTATCATTGTGCTCCAATCTTCAGGATTGCCTTCATACTCTTTGTCAAGGCCGAGAGCGAGGCCGGCGTTATTGATGAGGACATCGATTTTCTGCCATTCCGGTTCGAGTGAATCAACAGCGGTTTTTGCTGCCTCGGCATCACGTACATCGAATACCAATGTCTTTACCTTGGCGCCCTCTGCTTCCAATTCAGCCTTGATTTCAGCCAGTTTCCCTGCACGTCGGGCCGTCAGTATCAAATTGTAACCGCCCTCTGCAAATTTTCTTGCGCAGGCTTCTCCGATTCCGCTGGTAGCTCCTGTTATTAATGCTATCTTTTTCATTGACTGTTAGTTGTTTTTTGATTGATTTTCCGGGTTTGTCGATAACGTGTTCTGGCATTGACCTGTCTTCTTATGGGTTTTCCTCCACTCGCTCGCAGACATTCCTGTGAATTTTCGGAAATCTGTGTGGAAGTTGCTGCTGTCGCTGTAGCCGATGGCTTCGCTGATTCTTTCCGCTTTCATCTCGGGCTGTTCCAGCAGCATCCGGCAGGCATCATTGAGACGGAGTCTGTTTCTCCATGAACGGAAATCCATCCCGTGCTCACTTTTCATGAAGGCGCGCATGGTCGCCGGGTCGGTGTCGAGATTCTCCAATATGTCTTTATATGGAATATCCCTGTGTCGGTATTCTCCGGCGGTGACCCATGATTCCAGTTTGTCCCGCAGTTCAATTATCTGGTTGTCAGAGATATTGGCGGGATTTTTATGTGAGGCCTCAGAGGGTTGTTCCGCAGGTGGCGTCTCTGTGCTGTCCTGACTGACGGCGGGAAGTATGAAAGATGTGATGTTTACATAGCGTATCATGCAGATCGCGACGATGGTATAGCAGATGAGATATGCCGGGACGAAGATGGCATAGAACCACGGGCCTGTAACCAGGGTGCAAAGTGCCATCACTCCTATTATGAGCATGAGAATGAAGCCTGCCCGGATTCCTCCGAGTCTGGGAGAGAAATCGTCTGCATAATAATCGTTCAAGTCATTCAGTGTCATGTTCTGCGACTTGAAGAAGCTGATGCTGTACAGGACAAGTTGCAGTACCAGAAGAGCCGCTCCTGTGTAGAAGAAGACAGGATATATCCCCGGAAAAAGGAACATGACGAAGTAGAGCAGGGCAGTGATGAGGCTGATTGCCGCCACTTGTAGTCCCACCCATTTCCCTGTAACCACATCCTGACGGATGAATACCAGCAGGGTCCCGGTCAGAAGGAGGGCCTGGAATGCTGCAACTATCATGGTGTTCAGTCTGTCGAGGTCCTCATCGTAGCCCGTGAAATAGCAGATGAAATTCAGAATTGAAAGTGTGATGAATGATGCCGCAAGTGTCGCTCTGGCAGTCCTGAGTTTCCTGAACTCCTGCTTTGACGGGATTTTGATTCCTATGATTGACACGGCAAGGGCGGCAATCACCCCTGAGGCCAACAGCATCAGATCGCAATATGTTTTTTCCATTTCAGTTTCCGTATTATGTCTTGCAAAGATATGGTTTTTCGCAAAAACTGCGTAGTTACGGACTATGTTTAATCAAAAATAGTGATTATAACGTCACCGGAACGTATATTCGTCAACGATTTCTGTATCGTGATCCACATGACCTCTATATAAGACAAACTGTATGAGAAGATTTATTTATCAATTTGTTGCATCATTGGCATTGACTTCAATGCTGGTGTGTTGCGGCAAGGAGAATGTCAATGACAGACCTTCTCCGGAAGAACCGGGGAAGGAGGAACCGAAACCGGAGGCGAGCAAGCCTGAAATCAGTTTCAAGTTTGACATTGAACCATATGTAATCGCTTCTTCGGAAGATTCTGTCGAATGTGCCTGGACTGAGGGCGACGCTGTCGGTGTATATGCATATGATGCCGAATCTGATGAGTTGGTTTTCGGGAACAAGAAATTGACATTTGATGGCAGCAATTGGGTAGGAGACAAATTGTGCTGGGAAAAAGAATCGCTGAAATTTTGCGCATATTATCCGTTCGACGAGAACAATACTGACCCGACCGCAATCTCTGTCAATGTCAAAGAGGACCAAAGCAGTGAGAATGATTACAGGCTTTCAGATTTTCTGGTGGCCAGGAATGAGGAGGGAGTCAAAATCGGAAGCGACGTGAAGCTTGAATTCAGGCATGAGTTCGCTATGATCCAGGTGGAAGTGCCTAAAAGCAAGTATTGGAACATTGATGGAAAACTTGAAGTCAGCCTCTGCGGGGTCGGGACTCTCGCCGAAATCAATTTGCTTGAGGATAGTGACGTTTCTGCCTCGGCAGAGGGAACCGGGAGTTCTGAAGGAAATGTCAAAATGCATCTCTTTGAGTTGCCGGGTGAAGAGAGAAACAATTACATTTATCGTGCTGTCATTCCGGTTCAGACGTTTGGAGGCGGCACATTACTGTTCAGTTATGTTACGGATGGCAAAGAGTACAGGTTGGGCGGTCCGGTCGGGGATTGTGCCCTGAATGCTGGGAACGTGAAAGTGTTCAACCGCTCATTGCCGGTGGATTACAAGCATCCTGATGTCATTCAGATGGTTGTCGACCAGAAGGGTACTTATAAGTTTCAAGGTGATGGGCTGTGGTATTTTCGGATGGGCAGTCCGAAAACTGAAGAAGGACGGAATAATACGAATGTCGAGAATCAGCATAATGTGCATCTGGCCCGCAGTTACTATATGGGCAAGTATGAAGTTACCAATGCCGAGTATGCGTCTTTCCTGAATGACAATAAGATAGGAAGCGACGGCATATGGAACGGATGGGGCGATGCGGAGAACAAATCGAAAGTCCTTGTGAGGCAGTATGCCAAGTTCGGACTCATCTGGGATGCGGAACTTGCCGAATGGAAGCCGGCTGACGGATATTGTGATTGCCCTGTCGTCAATGTCAGCTGGTATGGAGCGAAGGCTTTCGCAGATTGCGTGGGTGGAGCGCTTCCGACTGAGGCGCAGTGGGAATTTGCCTGCAGGGGAGGTCTTGAAGAGACGCCTTTCGGTCTTGGAAATGGTCTGGACCTGACAGGGGAGATGGCGAATATCAGGTCGGCCGGCAGGGGAACAACTGCTCCGGTAGGTTCTTATCCCCCTAACGGGTTCGACCTGTATGACTTGCATGGGAATGTTTCAGAATGGGTGGCGGACTGGTTTGACGTAAATTATTATGGAGGTTCGGGCGGATTTGCATGGAATCCGACAGGTCCGAAAACCGGAACCGACAAGGTTGTTCGTGGAGGGGACTTCACTATGGACAATCTCAGCTGCCGTTGTGCAGCAAGAGTATATTGTTCACCTCGGGTGACAAACATGCTGATTGGATTCCGTGTGTCTTTCGACCAGGATATGAAATGGGAATAAATGAACTTTAAATATATGGTAATGAAGAAATTAGTTTACTTTTTAGCTCTTTGGACCATACTGTTGTCCGGAGTGAGCTGCGACAAGGATTCAGACAAGGATTCTGCTCCTGTCCCTTTGTATGTCAATACATGGGCAATTGAAGGTATCGGTCAACTTGGAGGAGCGGATTGCTGTCTCTATCAATTCAATGCTGACAAGACGTTTAACTCGGGTTTCGTCGTCAATGAAGAATTACTGAAAGTCCTTAGGAATCAATACTTGCCGTCCTCTGACAATCCCGAAACTGATGGAAATTCACGTGAACTTCCGGAGGAAGTCATCGAAATGATCAAATCAATCAAGGTCAATGATGTTGTCACAATTATCAAGGGCCTGTATGTTGAGATTTCCGGAAAGAATAACGACGTTTATCTGTCCACATTCAGCATTAGAAATATTGAAGGTATGGAATATCCGGTTCCGATGGAGAATGAACTTCATTTGACAAACATTTCCAAGGAATCAATGGTATTCGGTAATGAATCGTCCGGTGAAAAGCCATTCACGGTGAAGAGCCTGTCTTCTTCCGGCATTACTGTCGGAAAGACAGTTGACTTGACTGAATTGTTGGGTATGAACTAAAGATTGAAAATATGAAAAGATTGATATACAGTATATTGGCATTCGCTGTTATTGCAATGGCCAATGCATGTGACAAGAATGGCTCAGAGCCGGATGACCCGAAACTATATGTGAATACATGGGTTGTCAATTTCTCGAACAAGTTCAGCAGCATCATTCAATTGAATGATGACGGGACGGTGCTCTTGGGAAATGTCTTTACTGAGGAGACTTTGGCTGAACTAAAGGAAAGCATTGACATGGATAAATTGACTGATGAGCAGAAGACTCTTGTCAATGGTATCAAGGTGAACGATGTCTATTCTTTCAACGGCTGGTATTCCATGAAGAGGAACTCTGACGGGAGCATGGCGTTCTGCCTTACATATGAAAATATCTTGGAGGACGGACCTCAGGCAATTCCGATGGCTTTCTATGTGAAGGAGGTTACCGGAGACCATATGCTGCTGTTCAACGGCGATTTAGATGAAAACGGCAATCCGAATTACATGGAGGCTGTGATTCTGGAGAAATCTTCAGTCACTCCGGGAACCTACTATGACCAGAGGGTCATTTCTGAACTTCCGCACATTGGAAATGTGGATGCGGAGGTCCAGTAGATTGGAATTTCTGGTTTCGCGCTGGCGGAACTTGAGTTAGCATTAATATTTTTGAGTCGTCCCCAAGTCTTCGTTGGCTTCGGGACGATTTGCCGTTTAGGACTTTATGACATTTTATATATATTTGCGGCATGACGTAAACTTCTAACAGTATGCAAACTCTTAAAGAATATATCGAGTCGGAAATCATTCCGCGTTATGACAATTTCGATGGAGCCCATAGGCGTGACCATGTAAGAAGTGTGATCGGGCAGAGCCAGGAACTCTCCAGATATTATGATGTGAATCCTGAAATCCTTTATACCGCAGCTGCTTATCATGATTTGGGCCTGTGTGAGGGAAGAGAGAAACATCATCTGGTATCAGGTCGAATCATCAGGGAAGACAAAACTCTTCTCAACTGGTTCTCCGTCGAGGAAATCGAGGTAATCGCAGAGGCTGCAGAGGATCACAGGGCTTCCAATGAGACTCCTCCCCGCAGTATCTACGGCAAGATTATCGCTGAGTCGGACAGGCTCATTGACCCTGAAACAGTCATCAGGCGCACTGTCCAATATGGTTTTGCCCATTACCCGCAGATGAACCGCGAACAGATGTGGGAGAGGACATTGACACATCTTAAGAAGAAATACGGGTATGGCGGTTACCTGAAACTTTGGATTCCGGAGTCATCGAATTCCTGCCGGCTCGAAGAATTGCGCAAAATAATCGCTGATGAAAAGAGGCTGAGGTCAATGTTTGATCGCTTCTACGACGAGGAGCAGTCATGACCTTATGGTTTATCCGGAGTTTTCCACGCGGCTTATAAAAGATAGCTGTCCTACCGGGACAGTCCTGACGAGACCTTATGGTGTTTACCCGGATGGTTGTCACTATTCGACCCTCTTGACAACTTCGCTTTGGTGTTATTGGTTGATTTCCAATTATTTATACGACTTACGAGATGCCAAGAGGTGGCTTTGAAATGGGGTCTTGACAGATAGGAGAATCTGTCAGTGCTCATTATGACATTGATATAGAACACTTTGGCTGCGGGAATTGAAAATTAGCGGTTGCCAAGAGGGTCGGAAATAAGATATGTTTTGTTCACTTTTTCTTATATTTGCATATAGGCCTCGGGCGTTTCGATGAGCCGTTACTTAGTTTTAACCTTAATAATCATTGACGAATGAAATGTTCAAGATTTCTCGCCAGTTTGCTGGCGTCTCTGGTCCTTGTCGGCTGTAACAACAAGGACAACCCGACTCCACCGGAAACACCGGATCCTGAAATCGGTCCTAAAGCTGACCTGGAATTGGTTATGGACCGTACCACCAAGGTGCTTTATTATGGAGACCGCAAGACAGAAGGAGTATTCAATTACTATGTCGGTCTTGGTGACAAGGAATTCATAAAAGATAATGAAGGCGATGATGCCGCTCCTGCCGACGGTCATATCATTTTCTTCGATATATATGCATCTGAAGGCTCAGACTCATTCGAAACGGCTGTGCTGCCTGACGGCAAGTACACTATCGCGGAGACCAATGCTGCGGGCACTCTCAATAATTATTATACCCGAATGCAGGTCAATGTCGAAGGAAAGCAGACCAGTGTCGATTTTACGGAAGGTTATCTGGAAGTCAAGACTTCGGATAAGGGAAAGATACTCAAGGGCCTGTTTACATTGAAGGACGGCTCTACCGTCAGCTGTATCTATGAAGGTCCTCTTGCCTTCGGGGATCCTAATGCAGGCTCTGAGCCAATCGAACAGATCCCGGCATTGGAGGAAGACATCAATGTTCCTTTTGCTCATGCTTTCGGGGTTTATTATGGTGATAAACTCAGCTCCGGCACAGACGGGTATTCTGTAGTCCTGACCTCACCAACGGCGGGCAATGACGGAGTTACAGTATCCGGAGGTGCAGTAGTCGGACTTTCCCTTACCCTTGAAAACAGTCCGGTCATCTACCTTAAGCCTGGCATATATACTGTTGCCGATACCTATGCGGCTGGGACTATAGAACCGGGATTCTCGCTTTTGGGCGAGTACTACGGCTCGATCGCCGCTACCGTCGATGCGGAAGGGAATATACTTTCCCAGAGCGGCATTGCGTCAGGAACCGCACTTGTCAGTGAATTCGGTGATACCGGTTACAGAATCGAACTTGAGCTCGTTACTGACAACGGAAAGTCAGTGAAGGGGGTATTTACGGGAGACATTGAATTTACGGACGAATCTCCGAAGGAAGAGGCCAACACGACTCTTACCGGAGACTATACTCTGAAACTTCCTGCGGAGACAACTACCGCTTCCCTTGCGTACTATGGGGATTATCTTGGAGTCGGTCTGGCCAACTGGATTCTGTCACTGGAAAATGACAAAGGCGATGCGATTGACATCGAACTTCTTACGGAAAAGACTTCCACTACTGAAATTCCTATTCCTGAGAAACAGTATAACATGAGTGTCGATAATCAGACTGTCGGTTTCGTAGCCGGCAAGACTTCACCTTTCGGACAATCCGGCACATGGTATTGGGATCTTTCCACTCTTGATTCAGATGGCTACATGCATGGCTATGCGGCAGCTATCGACGGTTGGGTGAAACTGGTCAAGGATGGGGACAAGACTACTGTCAGCTTCGAGTTTGTGGATCCTGAATATAACTTGTTCGGCGGCTCGTGGACTGGCGTCATTCCTGCGGCAGTGGACAAGAGTAATCTGGCAGGCTCTTCGTCAATCAAATCCCGTATGGCCCATAGGGCGCAGCCGAGTATTCGGAGACGGGCGAGAGCAATGTCATGGTAGGCGCTTCCGCCGGGGATATCAGGCTTCTTGCTGAGACGACCAGGCAGGTGACTGTTGCTTAAAATAGAATTCCCGCCATTGTGCTTCATGAGAAAGACGATGGCGGGAATTTATTTATGGATGGGCGCGTATGATTATTCAGCGGTGAATTTCATCTCTGCGCCCTTCAGAAGTGGAGAACTGAACGAGACATTGATTTCCCCCGCTTCTCCGGTAGTCTGGATATAGGCCAGCAGGCGTCCGTTATAGACTCTCTGCCGGTTGTCACGGTAATCACCCATGTCCGTGTTGTCCGCGCCTTCGAGTCCGAGGAGTCGCGCAGGACTTCGACAATGGTTTCAGCGGTGTAGTGACTGGTCTTGTCAATGGCCTTCTGGGCAATCTCAGGGCCGCTCAGCAGTGATGTCTTCCTGACACTGGAACTTGCCCCTGTCAGTTATATTGCATCGGAAGCGACAACGGCTGCGGAATCGGTTGTGCGATGATACTCGGGAACTTTATCGCCATGCGTTTCATCAGGAATGTTAACAAGAAGCTATACCAGAAAGTGGTTGCAGGAATAATGATTGCCGTGTCGCTCTGGCTTATAGTCTCGCAAATAATCTGAATGACTTGTCTCGCTGAAATATTTGGTATAACTTTATGCAGACTTCATACATTATTATTGATGGACCGGAAACATGATTTACATTCAGCACTATAATTCTTGTCTAGGCGGGATTACACTTGCCAGTGATGGCGACGTCTTGACAGGACTTTGGTTTGATGGGCAGAAGTATTTTGCGGGTAACATTGATGATGCGATTGAGGAGAAAGATGTTCCTGTCTTTGTGCAGGCACGGCAGTGGCTTGACATTTACTTCAGCGGGCATGACCCGGGTTTTACACCGGCATTGACATTGGATTCGACGCCTTTCCGGAGGGCTGTCTGGGAAATCCTGCTGACTATTCCTTTCGGAAAAACAATGACTTATGGTGAAATTGCTGCCAGTATTGCCGGAAAGAAAGGATGCCGGAGGATGTCAGCCCAAGCCGTGGGCAGTGCAGTCGGTCATAATCCCATTTCTCTCATTATACCTTGCCATAGGGTCGTTGGTGCAGACGGCAGTATGACAGGTTATGCCGGAGGAATCGACAGGAAGATTAAACTGCTTGGAATGGAACGTTCGGCCTGTGTCGGGACGGCGCCACATTAATTTTGGTAACATGTTGGTTTACAGTGTGTTAAAAAATGAGGTGTGGATTATCGGCTAAAAAAACTCAAGTAATCCACGCTAAAAAAGAATGGTACTTGATTATCAATGCGTTACATGGATGCCTGTGGCGCCGTCCCGATACCTGAAATAATGTGTAAGAGTACATTGGTATAAATGATTATTAACTTTTTGTGAAGATGAACAAGGATGTTGCTTTAGTGCTTTCAAGTGGCGGCCCGAGAGGATTTGCCTATATCGGGGCCATTGAAGAATTGGAAAGCAGGGGATACAATATTACTTCAGTAACGGGGTGCTCGATAGGCTCGCTGGTAGGCGGCGTTTACGCGGCAGGCGGGCTGGACGGGTTCAAGGAATGGCTCTTTGACCTTGACAATGCCAAATTGCTCTCTCTGCTGGACGTTTCGATCAGCAAAAGCTATCTCATGAAGGGAGAAAAGGTGATAGATGAGATAAAGAAAGTCGTTCCGGAGGTCAATATCGAGGACCTGCGGATACCTTACCGTGCTGTGGCAACGGACCTCTATACTGGAGAGGAAGTCGTGTTCAGCAAGGGAAGATTGTTCGACGCCATAAGGGCCTCGATTTCCATTCCGTCACTTTTCCGTCCCGTCAAGTACGGCTACCATACGCTGATAGACGGGGGAGTCGTCAATACCATGCCGCTTAGCCGGGCGGTGCGCAATGGGCACGACATTCTGGTGGCATTTGATGTGAATCATATTGATTCAGAGAAGATTGCAAGCTATCTCAAAGAACTTGAGGATGTCCGCGCTGAAGACATTGAACTGAAGTCAGGCGCATTAGATGCGATTGGAGATTTGGCAATGAAAAAGGGCGTGTCGCTTCTGGATCGAGTCCGGATGATAGGCGATGAAGCGCAGAAAGCCTATAAGGGGATAGTCGAAATCGGCAAGAAGACGAGACAACTCGAGGATGAGGTCAATGACGAAAATATACCGACAAGTGACAACTATTATTCGATATTGACAAGGACCTTCTCGCTGATGAACCACACCATAGCGCGCCAGGCCATCCAACTATATAAACCGGACATCGTAGTTAAAATGACCTTCGACACCTACGGAGCAATACCCGATTATGCCAAAGGCGAGGAAATCGCCGTCAAGGGTCGTGAGCTGATGTCCGCCGCCCTCGACGAATATGAGCGCGCGGAGGATGAACTACATTGTTCCTGAAACCATTTTCGCTGAGGGTCATAATATTATCCTACAGTTTATCTGTGGTATATTTACAACGTGGATAATTTGAACAGCCATAGAACTTGCCATATCTGCCTTCCCGGAGTGTCAATGTCCCTCCGCATCTTGGACAATAGCCATTTGATACGGCGATGTTGCGTCTGATTACATTCTGTTTGACATTTGATATGTGGTGTTTTCTAGACTCTCTCTTTTCGGCATTATTGGCGAGTAGAAATGAATAAATACATTGCACTTGCTCTTCAGAGAGAACTCTGATTTTGGCGCGCCTGATAATTCGCGGTACTTGGTGAAAGTATATTACGGTAGATTCTGTTTTAACGCGAAGCCTCGCGCGTCGAGAGAAAGCAACAATAGATATAAACTGCAGGTTTTCATGCTCCTTAAGAATAGATTTCAATGCCCTTATGTGACCTTGGTTCTGGTATATTGGATTGCGTAATTTGTATCTGTGCCCATAAATGTTCTGAGTCCAGAATTCGCTGTTCTCGCCTCCTGATATCCAGCCTTTGTAGAATTTTGTTTCTATTACGAATATTCCATAAATCGAGATGATCACGTGGTCAAGCTGTGTACTATGACCATTCCACGTCAGAAGTAAATCATTGATGACTCTATATCTGTCTTTGGGAAGGCTTTTCAGAAAAAGCGCCATAAAGATTTCTCCGATTCTGCCCTTGATTTTAGGACGTCGTAGTATAACAACAAGGATTGTGAGAATTGCTATAATAATCATAATGGAGATATTTGACCAATGATATTCTTATGGCGCTTATGGATTACTTTCCGTAAATGCCGTCTCTAAAGTTAAAACTTCTTCGAGATGTCATATTCTCTTTCGTTTGGTAAGAATTATTTATCTTATCGTCTGAAATGCTGGGATTATGTCCATCTTTGTCATATTTGATATAGAAACGATTGTTTGCCTGCTGTTTAAATATTTTAATGGTTTCTCCCGTCTTATTCCCAGAACAATCGCGCAATGGTTCATATCCAACTGCTTCTGATTCAGCGATGTTAGTTATGGCCTGAATATAAAAAGAGTTGATGAGATATCTCTCTTGTCCTTTATTAACTACCATTATGCGATTCTCGAATGCGTATGGCGTAGTGTTGTTTGTAAAGTCGACGCTGGCATTGTCTTTCCTGGAAGGGTATCGTGGTAGTCCGCATTCTCTATAAGGAGCATCAAGTAATGAAAATTCACAGAAATGACGGGATGTATGAGATGGGACCCACACTCCTTCTTTCTCTTTAGTTTCAATCGTTGATTTGGGTGCACAAGTCATTTCGGATTTGTATGTGCGGTTCTGATAGTAATCAAATGTCAGCCCATTAACAATGAAGAATGAGCGTGACAGATCAATGAAAATATCATTATCAGTGTCGTTTGTGACTATGAATCCGAATTTGCCATATTCTGACCAAAAATTATACTCAATGTCAATGCCACTATTATTATAACGGAATTTTCCCTCGTCTGAGATCCTAATTTGTGTGGAGGCTATAGTTGCAATCTGATAAAAATGAGCTGTTGTCGCACATGATGTCAAACTCATGACTGCCAAAAATAGAAGTAATATCTTGCGCATAGTATAAACTATTATCAATTGGTGTTGGTTTGGTCCGATTCTTAATAAATAAGCAATCTATAGGAATTCGATTGCAGTATTTGCTAAGATATGCAGAACTTACGACTTGTCCAAATCAAATCTGTATTGTTAATTCACCGCTGAGAATTGAATATGCCCAAGTAGCATTGACATAGGTTCTGGCTTTCATAGTTGGTATAGGTAGCATGAATGAACTTTGTGTTTTGGTTTGAAATCGTCTCCGGAGTTGTGGCTTGTCGGGACGGTGCTACATATGTTTTAGTAATATATTGGTTTACAATGTATTAAGGAATGAGGTGTGGATTATCGGCTAAAAAATCTCAGGTAATCCACGCTGAAAAAGAATGGTACTTGATTACCAATGCGTTACACGGATGCCTGTGGCGCCGTCCCGCAAACGTGTTTTGTCAGTTGTGACGTGTTGCAAACGGATGTGTCGGAGATCAGAATGGAGTATCGCAGAGTGAGTCCCTCTGCATCCAATCTGCCGGAAACATACGGTTTTTCACTATGTTTCATTTAAAATAGTGGAAATGATGTGCCGGGAACGTATTTTCGTCATTGATTTAAGAGAATTACCGGACAGAAATTACTTGACCTCTATAAATTAAATCAATGATGAAAAGGATAATTGTTAAATTAGTGGCAACATTGACAATTGTGTCAATGTCAGTGTCTTGCGGGAAGGAAAACTCGGCTGGTTTTATCTGGTTGCTGTCAGAGTCGTGGACAGTCGATTACAGTGCCCAGGATGTTCAACTCGGATATAAGGTAATCCTGGACAATGGCTCATCGGTTTCTGTCACTACTGACGCTGATTGGATAAAGATTGGAACACCGGGAGAGTCTTATGTTACTCTTTCCGTTTCCCGGAATGATTCCAGAAAAGAATCCCGCACGGCAGAGATTACCGTCGGCTATGGAGATATGGCACCATTGACATATACATTGACTCAAGGGTATCTGCGCCCGAAGATTGTCCTTTCGAGACTTTCGGAATCCGTTGACTGTCAAGCTCAGGAGATATTTGTGCCATGTGAAATACTTAACCCCATCGACGGGGAGGAATTCAATGCTGAAACGGAACAGGAATGGTTTGAGATTATCCTTGAGCAGGAGAGAGGAGGCATCAGACTGCAAATTCCGGAAAATGCTACAGCGGAAGATAGGGTGGCTGAGATCACATTCACTTATGAATATGCTGAAACCAAGACACTTGCATTGGTCCAGAAAACCGTCAAGGAATATGAGGTCATCAATGGCATCAAATGGGCTGTAAACAATTGCGGTGATCCGTCCAGCCCGCTCGGAAGTTATTACAACTGGAAAGAACGCGAGACGGCATGTCCTGACGGATGGCGTCCCGCGACTTCAAAGGAAATGGAGAAATTGTTTTACTACGGCTCCGCCTGGACTTCGCACAACGGCGTCAGCGGGCGTTGGTATTCAGGAATGAACAAATATGCTGAGAATGTCCCTCAGATTTTCCTCCCTGCTGCGGGCGGCTGCTGGTTCGGAGCGTTCCGCGAAGTCGGGCAATGCGGTTACTATTGGACTGACGCACTGTTCAATTCCGGCGACAATGCAAGCGGCTATGGCGTAAAAGATTATGCCATCCAGATAGGTGTCGGCCTGAGTACCAGAGACAACAGCCGCTATTCACTCCGCTGCGTACAGGATTTATAGTTTTACAAGACTTGCATGTAATTAGCCCCGTCAGAAGCATACGAACTTCTGGCGGGGCCTGCTATTACTCTATGGGCAGATTTAGAAACTCAGTCCCATCCCGATGACCAATGAACGTGGAAGTGACGGACCGTAGATGTATCCGGAGTCACGCAATTTTCCCTTGTCAAAGTCTTTCTGATAGGCATTGAAAATGTTCTTGACACCGGTGTGGAGATTGATACGGCATGATTTCATGACATTGAATTCATAACTTATCTTGCAGCTCATATCCCAGAAGGACGGGGTGTTGACAGCTACATCCACATCGGTTCCGCTTCCCTTAAGATGCTGGGTAAGCATTGAACCTGTGTAGGTTCCGGAAAGGTCGATGTCGAAATTCTTGAATGGTGAGTAGCATGTTACCATGTAACCATAGATGTCCGGAGAGCGGAACATTTTACTGACGGGAGCCACATTCTTGTCATCGCTCCATGCCTGAGCCTCATCATAACGGCTTCGCTGTATGGTCAGGCCTCCTTGCAGGCTGAAAATCTTGGAAACTGCCAGTTTGCCTTCCACTGTGCATCCATAGACTTTTGCGCCGGAACCATTGTACCGCTCCATGATTGTGCTCTTTCCGTCGTCGGTCTTGTTGCCTGTCTGTCTTAGCGAGTAGGTGTCCTTCAGGATGGTGAAGAAACCCTCCGCCATGAGATTTATGGAGACGTTGTCCAGGGAGAGATACCAGTCTGCCGAGGTGCTGAACGAGTGGGACTTTTCTTCCTTAAGATTGTCGGCAAGTTTGATTCTTATGCGGTCTCCTCCGGCAACTGCGACATGTAAATCTTCATCGAAAGCTTGTGGCGCACGGAATCCTTTGGCATAGATTGCACGGAAACTCAGGTCACGGAACGGGCTGTAGCGGATATTGACCCTTGGCGAGAATATCGGTTTGCGGATGAGATTATGCTTGTCGATACGGACACCTCCGAGAATACCCCAGTGCTCGTTTTTCCATTCGTTCTGGAGGTAAGAACCTATGATATTTATCTTCTGGGCAGTTTTATGGGCATATCCTAGTGAGATGTCATTCAGATTGTCGAAATTGTACTCCAGTCCAGCCGTGAGTTGTGCCGGCATGAAAAACAGACGGTCGAACTTGTACGAATACTGACCTCCGCCGACTGCCGTGAAATCAGTCGTCTTTCCATACGCATTCGGGTCCATTCCGGTTCCGTAGTAACTGTTTCTGCGGATGTGCTGTGCAGAAAGATAAGTATTCCAGATATGCTTGCCATCCTGGCTCTGTCCGTCATAACTGATTGAACCGCTGTTGTTTATGTGTTCGGTCTGCTCAGCAATAAGTGCCTCATGTGCAGGCCTGTCCAGACGGTCACCTCCGCGTCTGAATTCCTTGACGCCATGATACTCGAATTTAAGTTTCGAGAAGGGATTAATCCGGAGATGTCCTCTGGTGCCGACAGTTATGGTATTCAGGGTAGGGATTTCTGTAAACCCGTCGTTGTCAGCGTCATAGCCGTCTCTGGAACGTCGTTGTCCGAATACGAACAGTCCGCCTCTTCCGTTATCTGTGACCATGGACGCATTCATGCTGGTATTGTTGTCCAAGGCACCGCTCATGCCGATGGAGGTGAGTTCGTGGCTGATTCCTGCACTGGACCTCATGGCTTCTTTTGTGATGATATTGATTGTTCCTCCGATTGCAGAAGCTCCGAACAGGGCAGAACCGCCTCCACGCACCACTTCCACACGGTCTATCATTGATGCGGGTATCTGCTCCAATCCGTACACGCCCGCAAGGGCGGAAAAAATCGGTCTGGAGTCAATGAGAATCTGCGAATAATGTCCGTCGAGTCCGTTGATTTTTGCCTGCGTGAATCCGCAGTTCTGGCAGTCGTTCTCGATCCTGACTCCCGGCTGGAACGTGAGTCCTTCCGCCAGAGTAGGAGAGGAAGTGGTGGCGAAAATGCGGCTGTCAATGACATTGACAAGGGTTGGTGCCATCTTCCTCGATGTGCGGTTCCTGGTGGCGCTCACTACGACTCCATCAAGCGAGAGAGATTCCTCTTCGAGGCTGAAATTCACTTCGTAGGACTTTCCGGCCTCGATGTCGAGTGAAATTGTCGCGTCTTTGTATCCCACGAAAGACGCTATGATGTCGTGCTTGCCGAGTGGTAGGTTTCTGAGAGCATAATGTCCTGAAGATGAGGTCTGTATGCCGATTTGTGTGCCTCCGACCATTACTGTGACATAGGGGAGGTGTTCGCCTGTTTTCGCGTCAATGATATGACCTGCGATGCTCGCGTCGGATTGTTTGTTCTGGGCAATTGTATGTCCGCTGAAGCACATGGCAAGTGTGGCCACTATGAGAGTGGCTAAAATATGTGTTGATTTCATGTATTCTGTATCGTTTGTGTGAAATTGACGTATGCATAGCCTTGGACAGGTTACGCATTCAATGGTTCAAAATGGTTTTGAAAGAGTTTGGCTATAACGACACAGGGGGAGCCCTAAGACCGAGGACATGGTGGAATACTGTCTGGACGACTTCCGGCAATGTCAGGACTGGAATGACCGGGAAACTCGGACTTTCCGCAGTGACGAATTCGACATGACCGCTATCCAGATAGATGTTCGCAGAGATAATCTGCAGGAGCTGGATCTCGGAGTCACTGTGATTGTGGGCTTTTCCGCTCCAGGGATGTGAGTGCACGATACGTCCCTCCGGTCCCTCATGGACGTGGGGGAAGAGATTGGTCGATGCAAAAAAGAATGCAAACAACACAAGCGCCAATGCGCTTTTATATTTGAGGTGACGTGTCCTGCGGCGGCAAAGATAGCACAAAAATCGGGAAAGCCATGGCTTAGGCTGCGTAGTCCTTTGCGAATTTGAGCAAATCCATTAACTTTGTTTGGAACCGGATAACTAGTCGGACATTGAAAGATGGAAAGTGGAAATTTTGAATTGAATGTTGCCAGATTCATTGTAGAGAAGACGGATATGAGTCTGTTTCTTACTGGCAAGGCGGGGACGGGTAAGACCACGTTTCTCCGTGACGTCGTGCGCCATACGAAAAAGAAATGCATTGTGCTGGCACCTACCGGAATAGCTGCTGTCAATGCCGGGGCGATGACCATCCATTCTTTCTTCCAGTTCGGCCTCGGGCCATTCGTCAAGGACGTCATTGAACCGAAATCTGATTTCAGGATCAACAAGTCGAAACTGGAACTTATCCGCAATCTCCAGCTGCTGATAATCGATGAGGTGTCTATGGTACGGGCAGATCTGATGGACCACATTGATGTGGAACTCAGGCGTATCCGGCGCAACAGCAAGCCATTCGGCGGGGTTCAGCTTCTCATGATCGGGGATTTGCAGCAGCTTCCTCCGATTGCCCACGGCGGAGAGGATGAGCTTCTGAGACAGTATTACAAGACGTTGTATTTCTTCAGTAGTGCTGCACTTAAAAGCATGAAGTACAGCTGTATAGAACTTAAGACCGTCTATCGCCAGACTGACGGGCATTTCATCAATATCCTGAATCACGCCAGAGAATGCACGCTGACAAATCAGGATATATCCGACCTCAATACGCGCTATATTCCGGACTTTTCGCCTAGGCCGGAAGACGGCTATATCAGGCTGATGACGCACAACCGGCAGGTGGATTATATCAATGCTACTGAAATGGCAAAGCTTGACAGTCACCCGTTTACATTCGAGGCAGCCGTGACGGGCACGTTCCCTGAGGAGTCTTATCCGACAGCAAATAGTCTGACATTGAAAAAGGGCGCCCAGGTGATGTTCATCAAGAATGATCCGGAGCGTCGTTTCATAAATGGTACACTGGGAGAGGTCAGAAGCATTGACAAGAACTGCATTGCCGTAAGGCTGGCTGAATCGGGGAAGACGATTGAGGTCGAGCCGATGGAGTGGCAGAATATCCGCTATCAGTTCGATGATGAGACTAAAGAGATATCATCCAAGCAGATAGGAAGGTTTAAGCAATATCCGCTGAAGGCTGCGTGGGCCATAACCGTACACAAGAGCCAGGGACTTACATTCGACAAGGCTATCATTGACGTGCATGCTGCTTTTTCTCCGGGTCAGGCATACGTGGCGCTCAGCCGTTGCCGCACTTTGGAGGGGCTCGTCCTGAGTTCGCCGGTATCGGCGTCTGTTTTCATGAAGGACAAGGCTGTGGATGCGTATATGAACTACATCTATTGTCCTGTCCAGGAGCTTGCCTTTTCCTCTTGCTATGAGTATTTCGAATACGAGAAAAAGCCTGAGTCTGAAGCCGTTGGCTCTGAGGAAAAGGTCAATGCCAAAAAGGTCAATGCAGAAAGGATAAATACTGAAAAGTCCGATGCGGAAAAACCGGCAGTGCCTGCGAAAATCCCCGATACGGCCCTTGCACGTGAACTGAGGTCCTGGAGATACGAGCGGGCAAACGAAATTGACAAGCCTGCGTTTGTGGTTTTTTCCAATGCCGCCTTGGCGGGGATTGCCCATCTTCGACCTACGACATTGACAGAACTCCTTAAGGTGCCGGGAGTCGGGCCGGCGAAGGTCAATGCTTATGGAGAGGAGATTATCGGCATTGTCCGGAGTCATCTCGATGATGATGACCTCGAACAGGGAGAGACCTTTTCCGAAGCAAGTGAAGCTGACAACCATGATGTCGTTTCTGATGCGCCGAAAAAGGTGAAGAAGGAGGAACGGCGTGATGATGAAGGCAACAAACTTACATCAGTAGAATACTCTTATTGGCTTTATAAACAAGGATATACGATAGCTCAGATTGCTGAAAAGCGCGGTCTGAATCCTTCTACGATAGAGGGACATCTGGTGCGGTATGTGGCTTCAGGAGATATCGATGTCCATGATTTTATCGATGGGGATACCTTGGAGAAGATCGAAGCATACCTCGCAGGACATCCAGATGAGAAGGCATTGAAACCGATCTACGAATATTTCGATTCAAAGATCTCCTATGGGGCTTTGCGCATGGCCATTGCTGCCATCAGAAAAGAATAATACTGAAGGGTTCCTTGTAGGATAACGATGAATTGCATGACATACTTTGCAAATCGGATAAAACCGGATATATTTGTGTCAGACAACGAACAAACAATATAGATATTATGAGAAAGACCATTAACGGAATTCAAGTTCCGCAGAGAGCGGACTTTGTGGGAAGTTTCCTTCGTCCGGCAGACCTTTCGGACGGCAATAGGGACGAGCGTGTCGCCCAGCTGGTAGAGAAACAGAAGGAATTGGGATATACACTTATCACAGACGGCGAATTCAACAGAACATTCTGGCACCTCGATTTTTTCTGGGGACTGGGTGGCACGGCCCACGAAAAGGGAGGTGATGTCGCCTTCAACGGGGAAACTGCGCGGCTTGACAATGTGTTTCTTACCGGGAAACTCTTTGCACAGCCACATCCATTCATAGAAGCATACAAGAAACTTAAGCGTCACGAAGATGCCGAACACATCGCAAAACTGACAATCCCTGCCCCTGCCCAGTTCCTCCAGCAGCTTATCGTTCCCCTTAACTATTTGGGAACCCGCTCCATTTATCCGGATATGGATGAACTGATTCACGACATCGCTTCGGTATATCAGGACTTTATCCGTCAGTACTATGCTGCAGGCGGCCGCTATCTGCAACTGGATGACTGTACATGGGGTGCAATTGTTGGAGAAGCAGCAAAGCAGAGGTATGAGAGAGTCGGTAAGGACCTGGATACGATTAAAGATCAGTTCCTTGCAGTAAACAATCTTGCTATCGAAGGCCATCCTGAAGACTTGGTTATAGCCTCGCACATATGCCGCGGCAACTATCACTCCACATGGTTCAACAGCGGTGCCTATGACTCTGTGGCTGATTGGGTTTTTGCGCGGGAAAATGTAGATGTGCTTTATCTCGAATATGATGACGAACGTTCCGGAGGATTCGGGCCATTGGCTAAAGTAAGCGCAAACAAACATGTAGTGCTCGGCCTGATTACAACGAAGAGCCCTGTGCTCGAGGACGAAGACACTGTCATCAGGCGCATTCATGAGGCCTCGGAGTACATTCCGCTTGAACGGCTGTCGCTTTCTCCTCAATGCGGTTTCGCGTCCTGCGCTATCGGAAACAAACTGACTCCGGATGAGCAATGGGAAAAACTGAAATTGATAAAAAGGATTTCCGAAAAGGTCTGGGGCAAGTAAACGTATAGAAACAGATGAATATGAGTAAAAGGAAATTTGGTTTTTGGACTTGCGGCCTGGCAGCATTGACCTCATTTATGATGGTGGGATGCGGCAGCAAGCCTCTGACGATGGTTGTGGGGACGTACACAGATGATTGCGCCAGCAGGGGAGTTTACAGTTACTTTTTTGATCAGGAGAAGGGTGTTCTGGTCACAGGTAAAGGTGAAGACAGGTTTGCGGAGGCTCCCGGTGCTGTCGGTCTGGCAGAGATAAGGAATCCGTCTTATATGACATTGTCTGCTGACGGGAGGTATGTCTATGCGGTGCGCGAGGTCGCAGACAGTACTGCATCTGCAGCCACATTGTCACTCGACAGAAAGACCGGTGTGATGCAATTGATTGGAAATGAGCTTACTGACGGAAAAGACCCGTGCTATATCTCGACGAATGGAAAAGTAGTAATGACTGCCAACTACTCTTCCGGCAATGTCACGGAATTTCCTGTCGGAGACGATGGTGCCCTGAAGCCTCATGATTTCCTCTACAGGACAGGTCTCGGCGGTCCGGACAGTACCCGTCAGAATATTCCGCATGCCCATTGCGCTCTTTTCAATGCTGCCGGAACGGAACTGTATGTCTCCGAGTTCAGTGCCGATGTCGTGGCAAGATACGATGTGGCCACCAGGCAGTGCAGACGAATTCAGCTGCCATCGGATTTCGGGCCGAGGCACATAGTCCTCAATGATGGTGAAGACAAGGCGTACGTCATAGGTGAGCTTTCGGGAAGTATCGCTGTCATTGACACGGAATCCGGCAGAGTCGTCCAGACCGTTTGCGCTGATACTGTCAATGCCAGGGGCAGCGCTGACATCCATTTTTCTCCCGACGGGCGGTTCCTATATGCCAGCAACAGGCTCCAGAATGACGGAATCGCGATATTTAAGGTCAATGCTGACGGAACCTTGGCCAAAATCGGTTACCGTAACACGGGTATTCATCCAAGAAACTTCAATATCACTCCTAACGGAAAGTTCCTTCTGGTCGCTTGCCGTGACAGTGGCTGCATCCAGATTTTCAGGCGGAACGTCAGGACCGGTCTCCTGTCTGATACAGGTCGAACCATAGTACTCGACAAGCCTGTTTGCATCGTGTTTGTCTGATATGGCCTGATATCCATAAAGACAATAAATCTTGCCGGTATCGGCAAGATTTATTGTCTTAGTAACCTTCAAATTTGAAGGTTACTTAATTCGGCAAATGGATGAAATGTTTGCCGATAGAAATTGTCAATGCGGGAACTACCACTTGTTGTAGTGAATCTTCGAAGGGTCCCATTTGTCTTTCGGCTGGAATTCACCATCAGGGTGTCCTACGGGGACTATGCAGAGAGGGTGGATGTTTTCAGGAAGTTCCAGTGCATTTTTCACGATTGCGGAACGCTCATCGTCAGACGCTGCTGTCCAGACTGCACCGAGTCCCATTGCTTCAGCGGCCAAAAGCAAATTCTCTGTTGCAGCAGAGCAGTCATCTACCCAGAATTTCTTATAATCAGAAAGATCTCCGCAGACAACAATCGCCAATGGTGCAGTATCCAGCCTTGCATAAGGGAGCGATTCTGCCATCGAAGCCAGCTTCTCCTTGTCGTTCACCACTACAAATCTCCACGGCTGCTTATTCATTGCGCTAGGGGCTGCCATCGCCGCTCTCAGCAATGTCTCCACCTGCTTGTCAGAAACCGGTTCTGATGTGAATTTGCGCACAGATTTGCGGGCGAAGATGTTCTCCAGGACTATATCAGCCTTCTGCGATTCGGAAATATTGTTACAAGATACCATAGGAATAAATGTTAGTCCCGCTATTGCGAGTAATTTTGTAAATCTGTTCATTTGAAAAAACTGTTTGTCAAACCGCGGAACACACTGCAAAATTTTTACCAGAATAAAAGCTGAGACAGTCTCTTATGTCAATTTTTCCGAAATTCGGAAACTGTTCTATGGAGTCGCTTGTTTAGTTCCGCCGAGCGCTGAATCTCGCTTGGTGCAGACGATTCGCAATGTTTGAGAGCTTGGAATGCCTGAAACTTGCCGATATCGGCAAAATTCATTAAATTTGCATTGACATTGAACAAAAATATTTGCCGATAATATGGGTTATATTTCTATTGCTGAATTTGCAGGAAAGAATGGTGTTTCCGAAAGGACTGTCCGGAATTGGTGCTCTTCTGGAAAGATGGAGGGCGCTTTCTCATCAAGAAAATCCTGGTTCAATGTCGGGGAGTATAAGAAACTTCCCAATGAGGTCGGAGGAAATCAGACTTGTCCACCGGAGAAGGTACATTCTATGGTGAGCGTACTGCTCAAGTCTTATAACTCCAAAAAGAAGAAGACATTGGACGATATCATTGACTTTCACAAGCAGTTCGAGTCAATTCATCCGTTTCAGGATGGGAATGGAAGAACTGGACGGCTTATCATGTTCAAAGAATGCCTGTCCAGTGGGATAGTGCCGTTCATCATAACTGATGACCTTAAGTATTATTATTACAGAGGTCTTCAGAATTGGCCGGATATTCCTGGCTATTTGAGAGATACCTGCCTGACTGCGCAGGATAATTACGCGACTTTGCTTGTATACTTTGGAATCAAGCATTGACCTCAGTTATTTTATCTTCAGTGATCTCAGGTAGGCCTTCTGCTCGGGTGTGATTCTGTAACTCTCGATGGCCTTCTGGATGGTCTTGTTGTGCGTCCAAGGGGCAAGTTTCTTATTTTCAATGTAAGGAATCGTTGCATCCCATTGCTTGGCTAGAGCCGTGGCGAAGAACCATGCAACCATCATTTTTACGTAGTATTCTCCGCTTATTGCAGATGCCGGAATCTGAAGGTATTCTGACTTGAAGTCTTTGTCAAGGTAATGGGACATAAGTGTCTCTATTCCAAATCGGCAGGTGTAAACGTGTGACGATTTACTCCAAGTTTTAATCTTCGCCAGTAGCTCCTTCTTGTGTTTGGCAAACACCTTTGGGGACATGATGTCGCAGACTGCCCAGTTATCCACGAAAGGCAGGAAGGTGTCTGTAAGACGAATGCATTCCTCGTAGTCCTTTACCTCGGAAATGAGAAGAGCATGAAGCATATTCTCATCGTAGTATTCGTGAGGAAGCTGATGAAGGAAATCCTCACATTCTGCCTCCTTTGTAAACTCTTTTGCGAACTTGCGAAGCACAGGCACACGGATGCCCATGAAACTCTCCACAGGCACTCTCGGCGTCAGTTTGGACTGGAATTCGGCATATTCCTTGTCCCGTAGTGCGAACATCCTTTCCTGAAGTGATGTCATAAATAAGTTGCTCTTTATTATGTTATTTCAGCTTGTCATACTCCTTGTCGTCAACTGGTTCCTGCCACTCGTTGGATGTGTTCTCGCCAGGTATTTCAAAGGCGAGATGGGCAAACCAGCTGTCTTTTGCGGCACCATGCCAATGCTTCACGTTGGCAGGAATATGGATGACTGTGCCTGGGAGGATTTCCTGTGCAGGCTTTCCTTCCTCCTGATACCAGCCACGTCCGGCCACACCTACCAGCATTTGCCCGCCACCCTTTGTAGCGTGGTGCGTGTGCCAGTTATTACGGCAACCAGGCTCAAAGGTAACATTGAAGAAAGGTATCTGACTGTCAGATATTTGAGCAAGATAACTGTTGCCTTTGAAGTATTTGGCGTAAGCGGTGTTGGGTTCGCCAACAGGGAATATCATCTCGCGCTGGAATGCAGCCTTGGCGTCTTCTCCTTTCACATCTTCGTTCCATACCTCCTTTGCCAGATTGAAGGCAGCCCAGGCCTTTGGCCAACCTGCGTAGAATGCGATGTGAGTAATAATCTCTGCCGCTTCCGTGCGGGTAATTCCGTTATTCTTTGCCGACTGCAAGTGATATTTCAGCGAGTTGTCGGTGATTCCTTGGCTGATGAGCGAAGTGATTGTTACCAAACTGCGGTCGCGCAATGAAAGCAGGTCATTGCGGCTCCATACTTCTCCGAAGAGGATGTCGTCGTTGAGGTGGGCGAACTCCGGGGCAAACTCACCCAGCTGGGCGCGCCCTGCTGTCTGTACTATTTTCTGTTGTGCCATTATATTGAGTGAAATAGTCGTTAATACTATGATTGTGGCAAATACCTTCATGTTTGATGTTGCTCTTTGTGTTTACGATGTTTTGCGATACTCGCTTGGAGTTTTTCCCGTTTGTGCCTTGAAAAAGCGGACGAAGTGTTGGGGATACTCAAAGCCGAGGTGTTGGCTGATTTGCGTAATGCTTAAGGTTTCATCCGCAAGTAGTTGGCGGGCTGCAGAAAGCAGTCGGTCGTTGATCAGACTCTTTGCGGTTCTGCCAGTCTCTGTCTTGACTAATTCACCGAAATATTTAGGTGAATAGCAGCATTTGTCGGCAAAGTAGGCTACGGTAGGCAGCCCTTCACGCATTGCTTCGCTGGCAATGTATTCATCGAGCAGAGCGATGAATTTCTTGACCACCGAATGATTTATCTCCTCGCGTGTGATAAACTGTCGGTCGTAGAAGCGCAGACAGTAGTTCAGCAGCAACTCAATGTTTGAGACAATGAGTTCACGAGAATGCCTATCTATAGGATGCTCGAGTTCCTGCCCAATCATTGAGAGTACATCACGGAAGATATTTACCTCGGTAGCGGATAGATGTAGAGCTTCGTTGCTTGTGTAGTCGAAGAACTCATAGCGGGAGATGTTCTTGCCAAGCTGCGTGCGGTTGAGCAACTCGGGATGGAATGCCAATACCGTATATTTGGCAAGCGGTACTCCTGGATTAGGTTCCACTTTAACCGACTGTCCTGGAGCAAACGAAGTGACGGTCATTTCGTCAAAGTCATATTCTGTTCTGCCGTATGACAATTTGCATCCCTTGTTTTCCTTCAGAAAGAGTGCATAAAGTCCGTAGTGATGCACAGCCTCCTGTATCGGAGCAGTGTTCTCTACACGTGCAATGCTTACCAGAGGATGAAGTGTTTTCACCCCTATGAAGTCGTTGAACTCCTGTATTGTATTAAAGAAAAAATCCATCATGGTCCTATGCATTAAATCCTTCATATATTGTCAATGCAAATATGCACACATTATTTATATTTGATTGTACCTCAAATCAGGAATGTACTACCTATAGTCCAGAAATACAAAAGTCTGAGAATCCATACTGAAATAGACTTAGGTTACGAAATTACATTATTTCAGCCAATAATCTACAGGCGGATCAGGACAAATGCATTAACTTTGTTCAAAATGAAATGATTATGTCGAAGATTGATAAATATGTGGCGTTGATTCCGCGGATTCAGTCCGTCCTTTCGGGGGAGACTGATGAAATTGCAAAGATGTCAAACATGGCGGCTTTGCTTAACTTCGAATTCGGCTTCTGGTGGACAGGGTTCTATCGCGTCGTTTCGGCTGATGAACTTGTGCTAGGGCCATTTCAGGGGCCTGTTGCCTGCACCAGAATAAGGAAAGGCAGGGGAGTCTGCGGGACTTCATGGAGAGAGGAGCGCACGCTTGTTGTCCCTGATGTCGAGCAGTTTCCAGGACATATCGCCTGTTCAAGCGAAAGCCGGAGCGAGATAGTGGTTCCATGCTGGAAATGTGGTCGGATCGTTGCGGTACTTGACATTGACAGTAAGGAACTTGCCACATTCGACGAGGTGGACAAAGATTATCTTGAGCAGATAGTGTCAATGCTTTATTTCGAAGAAAACCATATGGAAAAGCCGTCTTGTCATTGACGGAATAGTATCTTTTTTATGGCTTTTTCTTTGTGTCAGGCAGAAATCCTGCCACGACCCCGAGGAGTGGCAGATATGCACTGGCATTGAAAATGAACCAGATGCTTGTCTTGTCCGCAAGCCATCCGAAGAATGCCGAACCGATGCCGCCCAGACCGAACATGAGACCGAAGAAAACGCCGGAAATCATCCCTATCCTGTCTGGCATCAGGTCTGTTGCATATACGACAATCGATGAGAACGCAGACGAAATTACCAGACCTATGATGACGGCCAGAGCTATGGTCCAGAAACAGTTCACATGCGGCAGCAGCAGGGCAAATGGTGCTGCTCCCAAGATGGAGCCCCATATTACGTATTTCCTTCCGTACTTGTCACCTAAAAGTCCTCCGCCTATGGTGCCGAGCGCCGATGCTGCGAGGAATGCGAAAAGGCATAGCTGTGAATTCTGCACTGTCATCGAAAATTTGTCCATCAGGAAGAATGTGAAGTAGCTTGTCATGCAGGACAGGTAAAAGTACTTGGAAAAGATCAATGCCACCAGAATGAGCATTGCCGTATGAACCTGGCGGCGTGGGATATCATTACGGATATCTGTATTGATTTCAGGATGGTCAGTATGGGTAGCAATCCTTTCCTTGTACCACGATGTAACGTGCAGCAGTATTATTGCAGCCAGGATTGCTATTAATGCGAACCACCGGATGGAACTCTGTCCGAAGGGCAGAACTATGAGCGCTGCCAGCAGTGGCCCGAGTGCATTCCCTCCATTGCCTCCTACTTGGAATATCGACTGTGCCAGGCTCTTCTTTCCTCCAGAGGCCATCTGGGCGACTCTGGAAGCCTCCGGATGAAATATTGACGACCCCATTCCGATTATTCCCACTGCAATCAGAATTGTCAGGAACGTGCCGGCGCCGGAGAGCAAGAGGAGTCCTGTCAATGTAAAGCACATTCCTATGGAAAGTGCGTAAGGAGTAGGTCTCCTGTCGGCGTAATAGCCTGTGAATGGCTGAAGTATGGACGACATCATTTGGAAAACCAGCGTTATGATGCCTATCTGTGCAAACGAGAATCCATAGGTGTCCTTTATTAAGGGGTAAATGGATGGGATTATTGACTGGATCATATCATTCAGAAAATGACCGATGCCGCAAGTAATCAGTATAGAATAAGCTGTGCCGTCATTGGAAATATTACCGGATTGCCTGTTCTTAAAATTGACATTCATTATCTATTGTTTCTAACAGAACACAAAAAACGAGGAAACTGTCCCCGAAAAAGCTTTCCGTCAATGATAGAGTAGGGCCCGATTGTCAATCATCGGTTCGTCGGAAAGTGACGCAAAGGTACTAAACAAATCTACATTAACAGCTATTTGCGGCGAAATTTTGAAAGAAAGCTAAAAATCCATTATTTTTGTCAGGTTATGAAATTGATATACTTTTTTGTTCTGTCATTATTGATTGTTTCCTGCGGCAGGAGCCAGGAAAAACTTCCGACATTGGTGCTTCATCCTCACGAGGAGATGCTCGGTAACATTGACAAAAAATCCTATAAGTCTGTTTTTCTTGCGGGTACGATCGACATGGGGAGCGGGGTCGACTGGCAGAAGGATGTGGCGGATTTTTTTGAAAAGGCTCCGGGCAACTGGGTGCTGTTCAATCCTCGTCAGGAGTTTTGGGACCCCGGTAGGGAAAACGAAATGGATTATCAGGTCAATTGGGAACTTTCGCATTTGGAGAAAGCGGATTTCATTCTCATGAACTTTCTTCCGGACAGCAAATCTCCGATCACTCTACTGGAATTGGGATTGTTTGCGCGTAGCGGGAAAGTGTATGTCGTGTGCACAGAGGGCTTCTACAGATATGACAATGTCCGGATTACGTGCGCGAAATACGGCGTCCCTGTCTATGATTCTTTGACAGAGGCGATTGTGGCTATTGTCGAGTAGGCTGCTGGAAATTATATTTTGTCTATAGGAAATCTCCGCTCGCCTTTGATTTTCCGGAACTCGGTGGGCGAGAATCCTGTGATGCGGCGGAATTGGGAACTGAGATATGCCACGCTTGAGTAGTCCATACCCTTCATCGCTTACTGGCTCCTGCCACTCGTTGGAGGTGCTCTTCATTAGAATTAGATAATTCCAAAGGCTTGTTCCGATTACATTGATTTTTCGCAATTATTGGGTAAATTTGCGAAAACCTTTTATATGTCTTTGCAAAAAAATTTAACCTGTCTGCTGTCGGGCGTAGCAATGCTTTCTGCAGCAGTATCAGTAACTTCGTGTCTCAATGAGGATTACGATCTCACGAAAGACATTGACACGAGTATTAGCATTGATGGGGATATCAGTGCGCCGCTGGGAAACTCCGAGTTTATTCTGGTCGATGACTTCCTTAACCTTGGTAACGATGCCGCGGATGTCCTGAAAACTGATGCTTCGGGAAATTACTATGTTTCTGTAATCGGACGCGGTGCATCTTCGGATGTGGAGCTTCCGGTTCTCTCGTTCTCGGACGAGCTGGTGACGGACGGCGGATATATTGCTAAGATCAGGAAGAGCGAACTTCCATTGCCTTCAAGCGGTGCGGTTCCGGCTGAGCAGTACACTAAGCATTTCAATGTATCTTCGACACCGATGACGGTCAATGAAGATGTGCCGCATGAAATTCGGGCTGTAAAGGATGCTGAGGTTTCCGGTGTGGTGAACATCTCTTTGACGGTGACTACAGGAAAGGCGACCTTGTCTGACCTAATCATTGATTTTCCTGAGTATCTGGAATTTGCAGATGTAAAAGATGCCGGTCTGAACTTCAATCCGGATGGTAATCTCCTGACTATCAAGAGCCCTCAGATCTCTACGATGGCCAAGAACTATTATCTGAATGTCGTAGGCATTGATTTCGACAAAATACCTTTAGGTCAGGGCTTCCTCCCGTCGCAGCATAAGATCGTGCTGAACGATGAGATAAAGCTTAGTGCCTTCGATGTGAATGCTGTGCTTTCAGACCTTGGAACGACCGTGGAGGCAGTACCTAATGAAATTGTAGCAGATATAGGCATATCAATTTCATCGTTGATCGTGAAGACTGCGTTGGTCAAGGTGGATCCCGACATTGTCATTGATCCTTTCATTTCGAATGTGGGCAAGTTGCCTGATTTTTTGAGCGGCGATGATGTGGTTCTGGACCTTTACAATCCTGTGCTGAAACTAAATATCGATAACCGCACCCCACTTAAATTGAACCTTAATGCCGATATCATGTCATACAAGGGTGCTGACCATCGTACAACTCATGTCGGCAATGCAAATGGAGGCGAAGCAATTATGCTGACTCCTTCCGGAATGAATCGACTCTATATCTCAAGGACTGGAGAAGGAGTTCCGGCCGGATTTGCATCTGTCGTGGTGCCTGATTTCTCCTCGCTCATCAGCATTGTGCCTGACCGTATCGGCGTGGAAAACATTGATGTAGAGGCTGCTGACGAGTTCGTGACATTGACCTCGGGAGGCAGATACAATGTGGTTTATGACTTCGAACTGGCTGCCGCTCTGGCATTCGGAAAGGATGTCAAGATAGTTTACAGCACTGATTTTACTGGCTGGAATGAGACTTTCAATCCTAATGATAAGAGCTTTGCTTTGGAAATACGTGATGCTGACGTGAAGTTCGACTTTGTCAATATGATTCCGATGACAATTTCGCTCGACGCTGCTGCCATCGATGTGGACGGCAATGTCATTCCTGGAATCAAGGTGACATTGAATGGAGATATTCCGGCGGGATCTGTCGAAAAACCGTCCACATCAGCATTGACCCTGAATCTGGAGGGTAGCGCGGAGCAGATGCGCAAGCTTGACGGTCTCCGCCTGAACCTTACCGGAAGCGATCCGGGCACGATGTCAGGCGTCTGCCTGAACAAGAATCAGGGAGTGCAGTTCAAGAATATGAAAATCAGGCTCCAGGCTAAAATGGACATTGAATCAAGGCTTTAATCTGTGAAAATAATGAAGAAATTTCTTTTTACTATATTGGTGTCAATGCTGGCGGCAGCAAGCGCTTTAGCACAGCAGTCGATGTTGCGTTCCGCCTATTTCCTGAGCGGATATAACGGAAGGGGAGACCTGAACCCCGCATTTTCAGCGGAAAGGAACTATTTCTCCTTGCCGTCACTTGGCGGTACGGCATTGTCCGTACAGAGTAATATGGGTGTGAGTACGTTCCTGTATCCTCTTGACGGCCAGCTTACTACATTTATGAACTCGAATGTTTCCCCGGATGATTTCCTGAGTAAACTTAAGAATAACAACCGGCTCGGCGTGAACGTGGGCATGTCCGTTTTCTCGCTTGGTATTTGGGGACGCAAGTCCTTCTTCACCTTCGGTATCCGGCAGCGTGTAAATGCCGGATTGAACGTTCCGTACAGCCTCTTTGACTTCATGAAGAATGCCGGCAAGTCGCAATATTATGATATTTCTGACATAGCTGTCAATGCTGATGCCTATATGGAATATTCCTTCGGCTGGTCACGTCAGTTCGCGGATAAGATCAATGTGGGTGCGCGTGTGAAATTCCTCATGGGCGAGGGCAGAGCCGAGGCTCGTATTGACAAGATGCATATCCAGATGACCGAGGACAGGTGGAGCGTCACTTCCAGCGGAACATTGACAGCAGCTTGCGGCCTCCTCGACGTGAAGACAAAGGGGGAGACAGGCGCGGAAATCGATTCTCCTGAGGATGTGGACCTTTTGGACGAGTTCGATTTCAAGGAACTCAACGGCTCAAATATCGGTTCGGTAATAGGTGGTTATGGTGCTGCCATTGACCTCGGTGCCGAACTGGAGCTGATTCCCGGCTTGAGGCTTTCCCTTGCAGTGAATGACCTCGGCGGCATTTTATGGAATAGCGTAACGGAGGCGGCTACCAGGAAAGACAGCTGGTCGTTCGAGGGCTTCGATGATATTTCGTTCGATGAAGGCGAGGGCAAGGAGAATTCGCTTTCAGAGCAGTTCAAGGCCCTCGGCGATGATTTCCAGGACCTTGCGAAATTCTACAGGACAGCCAAGGATGCCAGCAAGTTCAAGATGCTTACAATGACACTGAATTTCGGTGCTGAATATGTGATGCCTTTCTACAAGGGGCTCACGGCCGGCTTCCTCAGTTCGACCCGTTTCAATGGGCCTTATACCTGGTCTGAAGGCCGTTTTTATGCCAACCTGAAACCATGCAGCTGGTTCAGTTTCGCTACGAACTATGCCATTTCGTCCTACGGCTCCACAATGGGCGCCGCTCTGGGCTTCCACGCGGCAGGATTCAACATGTTCCTGGGCGCCGATGCCATCGGATTCAAGTACGCGAAAGCTACTGCACAAGGTCTGGTATATCCATACGGCCAGCTTCATCTCGGTTTGAATTTCGGCATTTCCTTCAACGTGGGCCGCCGTCATGATACCGCGCCGCGCCATGCCCTTATCTCGTTGTAGGAGTTTGTCTGTATGGTTTTGAGTTGGTATGGCCTGAATTGATCCAAGAGGTTCAGGCCAATTGACATTACATGCCGATGAGGTCCTTGAACATGCGAATAATGCGCTTGCTCTGAAGTTGTGCGTGGTTCTCGGATGATGAAACGTCGTATGATAGACAAGGTGCTGAAGGGATGCACATTTCTTCTGCAAAACATGCTGATTCGAACTTCTCGAACGTTCTGATTGAAAGACGTTTCTCCTGTCTCAAAGCAAGAATCTTGTCATATTGTTCAAGCTCTCGCTCTGATTGTCCCAGCAATTCCTCCAGAATGGATTCCATGTCGGGATCCGGTTCTGCATAGATCTCTCTGGCTATGTCAAGTGATTGCTTGTTCAATGTCGCGATGAGCGCATCATTGAGCTCATTTACCAGTCTCTTGACCTTCGCGCATAATCTTGATGTACGGGTGCGGAGAGTGCCGGCTGTGATGCCCAGGACACTTGCCACATCCTTGTCATTCAGGTCTTCGTCGGGCCATGAATAGAAACCCATGAAGTGCTTGTATGCGCTCCTGAAGAACAGGTATCTGTCCTCGCTGGACTCGTGCTGGTTGAACCATGCAATGGCAAAACCGACATGCATCAATGTTATGTCGAGAGGCTGGCCAGTTTTGGCAGCTGCAAGCTGGAGACGGTACTCGGCAAGGGCCTCCCGCATCTCCGTCAGTATTTTGTTCTCTTCTAGCAGGAAATGACGGAATGTCTGGCGGAGCCACGCAGGAGTTGCTTTCTCATCCCTTATCTGCTGGAGATAATAGCCCTTGACGTCATCATTGACATACTTCGGCTTGGCCTCATACAGATAGAGGTAGAAGTCGGAGAGGTAGTCGTCGAATGTCTTTATTGCTGACAATCCGGAGTCCTGAAAGAAGACCTGCTGATAGCAGTTCTTCAGTAATCCCCGGTAGGTTACCATCAGCAGGTCATAGATTCTTTGCTTCATGCTTTTTAGTCCTTTTTACTGGTCTTCTTTGGCCCATCGTCGAAGTAGTCACTTGCGCAAGCCATCTTTATCTTGGCTTCACGGGACATCATAGGTGTCGCCATCTCATAGCACATGGCATTGGCCTCGAAGTAGCGCTCGCGGCTCCGACGCTCCTTCTCGAACATAACCTTGGTCCCTTCTTCGTCTTGGACGAAGTTCAGGGCATTGGTGATGTTGATGGTCATGGCGACTCTTACTGCATCCTGGTTGGCACCGATGTAGGTGAACATCCAGCCTTTCTTCTTCAGCTCGTCGATGATGGTGGCTATAGCCTTGCCGCTATACTCCTTGCTGCAGTTCTCCTCACCATCGGTGATGATTGTCACAAGGACGCTGTCGTCATCGGATACTTGTTTCCTGATGCTGTTGATACCAAAGCCGATGGCATCAAAAAGGGGAGTGCAGGCTCCCGGGTTGTACTCGTCAGGACGGAGATCATTGACCTCCCTGATGGAAACCTTGTCTCTAAGGAGCCGGATGTTGTCAGACTCGAAAGGAACGATGCTGACGAGCTGCTCCTGATCAGGATATTTTTTCTGCGCTTTGCGTATTGTCTGCAATGTCTCGTTCAGACCGTTGAGCGCTTGACTCTTGATACAACTCATGCTGCCGCTCTCATCCAGAATAATCAGATTGAATACCTTTGTCTTCATAATAAGTTTCTTTTAAAGTTTAACTTGTTGTTCTGACTATAGGTAGGAGAGAAACGGGGGTTGTTACACATTGACAGATATTTTTTTTGAAAAACTGTCGTCGAGATTGTTATTCCCGTTCAAGTCTCAGGGTTGGTCAATGCGGGAGAGGCGTTTTATCCTTTCGGGGATGCTGAACCTTTTTTTGAGCTCCGCTTCAATGATAGCATTGACCTCGCGTCGTCTTCGGGCCTGCTCAATGGCGAATTTGCGGCTTTCTCTGCGATGCGCCTGATATGCCTCCCATTTTGTCCTGTTTTCCTCTAGCGTTGACTCAATCTTTTCCATTGTATTTTCAATGCTGGACTTGCCGAGTTCGCATTCCCAGACTGTGATTGCGCTCCAGCCGATGGATTCGAGGCGCTGGATATTGACGAGGTCCCGCTCCTGATTCCGTGCAATCTTATTCACCCAGAATTCAGTCCGCGTTTTCGGCATGACGAATTTGCTGCAGCCCTTGTGTCCATGCCAGAAGCAGCCGTTCACGAAGATGCAGGTGCGGTATTTGGGCAGGACGATGTCCGGAGTCCCGGGCAATGTGCGGACGCATTTGCGGAACCTGTATCCCCGGTGCCACAATTCACGCCTGACCGCCTGTTCGGGGCGTGTGTCTTCCGAGTGTATTCTGGCCATGCAATCGTGGCGTTGTTCGGGTGTCATGCGGTCCGGCATGGTTCAATGTCTATCGATTATTTCAATGCCTTGCCGTCGGAGAAAGCGTTACCGACTTTCTCGCCCAACTGGATATAACCATGATGAATAGGGTCGAAGACGATCAACTCCATTTTCTCCATGTCTGGATTTCCGTCTTCTGCCAGATACTTTTCACCTACAAGGATATTGACGATTTCTGCAACGAGATAATAGCCCGTTTCGCTTTCATTGAACTTCTCCTTGATGCGGCACTCAAGGGTCATCGGGAAATCGGTGAACACAGGAGCATTGACCTTCGTCGCCTTCTCGATGTTCCATCCCGTCTTCTCCATTTTCTTCGGGTCGTTCTTGGCGGAAACGATGCCTACGAAATCAGCGGCCACCATGGTTTTCCTGGTTGCGAAGGCAACGGTAAACTCGCCGCTGATCTTCAGGTTGTCTGTGGTGACGTGTTTCCCCATCGAGATCATAATCTCATTCGCGTCCCACTGTCCTGCCCAGGCGGCGTTCATTGCATTGGCAACTCCTTCTTTATTATATGTGCCGATAATCAGCACAGGCTGTGGTACTGCCCACGGCTTAGGTTCAAAAGTTTTCATACATAAATTATTATAAATGATTCATGTGGAAAAATATCATTAGAACAGAGATGTTCAATGCAAATATATGCATATTATGTGATGTCGTCAAGAAAGAAAACATTAAACGACAAGTTCAATATATTAAGCGAAAAACAATGTGCAAGAAATTTCGTACTTTCGCTTAAATATAATCAGTTAGATACATATTTTATGGATCAGATAAATTGTCCAAAGTTTCCAGATGACCTTAGAATCGGGCGGGAGATAATTGATTGTAATCTCGATTCCTTTTTTGACGGATTCTTCGATGAAGAGTGGAGTACACTTGATGGTATTCTTCCTACCGGAAAAGCTATTGTTATACTTCATACTCATGGACTGAGGATTGCTGTTGATGATGTGACTTATGATATTCATAATTCACAGATAATCAGCATTGTCAAGGAATCATCCTCAGAGCTGAGACAAGAATATAAATCCAATCTTGGGCGTGTCCTGCCGGGAGGAATGCTTATGGGGACGCGTGGTGCGATTTTAGGCGGACTGTCCAGTATTGAGGCGAGGTCCAAGCGAGTACCGATTCAATATGTATCTATAAACTTTTGGGATGTAGACTCGAAAACACCCCAGACCATCTTGATCAGTTGCGAGAAGGATGAACCCGTTGATGAGTTTATCAATCGTCAAAAAGCGGAGAATGCGCTTAATATATCACAAAATAGGGTTGCCGGAGACGATAAGCATCAGAGAGTAGTGATAGCCATATGTTGTATAATCTTCTGTATTCTCTTCGTGATATTTATTGTTATGAGTAGTTTATAAGAAGTCTTCGTCAATGCGTGAGATGCGTTTTATTTGCCGCGGATCATTATGGTTCAGCCAATGAAGATTAATATCTAATTTGCAGAGAATGATGTAAGTTGTTCGAGATAATTTTTCTATTTTTGTAAAAAGAGGTTGTAATGGTTGCATATCGAAACGCAATCCCGAATGGCTCAGACAATTCTTATGCATTTTTTGAAAAAACGGAGAATATGGATTTGACGCATAATATAATTGAATATGTAAACTGCTGTGTTGGTGCTTTTGCTAATCGGTTTAAGCTTTCATTGACACAGTCTTACGCCTATTTGCGTAGATTCAAAGGAATAGACTTTCTTATTGATTGCTATGCGGCTGAGCATACTCTTTCTATAGATGATGCGGTGGAGGATATTGCCATATTATGCCAAAAGAATGGAGGTCGAATAGGATGCTGAAGTTGTTTCATGGAAGTAATGTCGTGATTGATAAAATTGATTTATGTCGTTCACGAAAAGGCAAGGATTTTGGGTGTGGCTTTTATCTGAATCCTAATGAATATCAGGCAATGGAAATGGCAGTTCGTACTGCTCAAAGATTACAGGAAGGAATGCCGGTAGTTAATACTTACTTGTTTGATGATAGTTTGATTAAAGAAGATTCTACGATATTGTCTGTAAAAGTCTTTGAAGATTATTCTGCAGAGTGGGCAGAATTTGTTTTGATGAATAGAAAGAATATGACGTCGACACCTGCACACTCTTACGATATAGTAATAGGTCCAATCGCAGACGATACGGTGGGTCTTCAAATGCGTCGCTTTATCCAAGGCTACATCAGCCTTGACCGAATGATCGAAGAACTGCGTTTTAATAAGCCTTCTGTCCAGTATTTCTTTGGAACAGAAAAAGCTGTTAGTTATTTAAAGAAGGTTTGATCATGAGTGAAAATATTCAGTTTCAGATAGAATGCCTCTCTACGGAATTAGTGGAAATGCTGATGCGGAAGTATGGATGGGATATGAAGAAAGCCCTAGATGAACTGTATTCTTCAGAAACCTACAAGCGCTTGTGTAATCCTGCATGTGGTTTGTATTATGAAGGAGCAGTTTATGTTTTCTCTTATTTGGAGAATGAAATTGAGACTGGGGTAGTAAAATAATGGTGCTCATACTGAATTATTCGCAAAGAGTGTCGAATTGCATTTTCAAATCGGAGTCCAATCTAATTCGTATTGTCCAGAACGACAGGTATTTTATAAAGAAATTTGCCTGTTCTCAAGAAAAACCATAATTTAGTGGAGTTGATTGGATCAAAAGAAATAAAGTTTACAATGCAGCAAAGAAGAATGAACAACTGGACAAACTTATCTGATCAAGGTATCAAATGCCTTGAAGGGATGTCGTATGTCCATACTTCTGGTATTGAAACATTAAATACTTATTGCGAAATTTTCCGACTAACGTTTGATAAACCATCTGGGATACGATGATGCAGGTATCCCATTGATGCGGTATACGAAAACCGTCGGAGAGTCATTACCACACTTTTCGACGGTTTTATTTTTGTGCCTGTTGGTGACGTTAGCCCGGTGCTATAATCTCCGTCAATTCCGTCCACAGGTAGAATTGTAATATGTTATTAACCGCGCAGAGATGCGCATGAATGAAAAAATTATGAATTTTAAATTTGATGGAAGCAGGGTGTTCTTTACATCCGACACTCACTTCAACCACGCCAATATCATCAGGTTCTGCAATAGACCTTTCAAGGATGTGTCACACATGAATGAAGCAATTATATCCAACTGGAACCGTGTGGTAGGTCCGGAGGATATCGTATTCCACCTGGGTGATTTCTGTCTGGGAGGTTCTGCCGAATGGATAAATGTACTGAACAGGCTGAACGGGAAAATTTACCTTATTTCCGGCAACCACGACATCAAGAACCTGAGGCAAAATTATACGAAATACTTCGAGCATATATCAATGCAGATGTATATCGAAGTAGATAAACAGAAGATATATCTGAATCATTGTCCGTTCCTTTGTTATGGCGGCTCATACAATGGTACATGGCAACTTTTTGGACACGTGCATACAAGCAGAAACAATACCGGAAAGGATGCGCCCAGGCTGAGTATGCTTCTTCCGACACAATATGATGTCGGAGTGGACAACAATGATTTTACACCGGTCTCTTTTGCACAGGTGAAAGCAATTATTGAGAAACAAATTGAACAATCAAAGAAAGGAGAACAATAAGATGAAAATACAATACATGAGTGATCTGCACATGGAGTTCCAGGAGAACAGCAGATATTTGAAAAACAATGAATTGCCTGTAACGGGCGATGTCTTGGTGTTGGCCGGGGATATTTTCTATCTCAAGGATAAGGTCGCTCCGTTGACGAAGTTCTGGAAATGGGCCTCAGAGAACTACCGGCAGGTTCTGATTGTCCCGGGCAACCACGAATATTATAACTATTCAGACGTGATGGAACGAGGCCTGCAATGGCGATGGATGTTCCGAGAGAATGTCGGTTACTACCAGAACCAGGTTGTTCGTGTCAATGACATTGACTTCGTCCTGAGTACACTTTGGTCTTGGATCAATCCTAACGACGAGTATTTCGTGTGGAAAGGCATTAATGACTTCCGCCAGATAAAGTTCGATGGGAAGTTGCTTCAGGTGGATGACTTCAACCGGATGCACGAGACTAGTATTGGCTTTATTCGGAAAAGCATTGAGGATAGCACTGCGGCCCATATTGTCGTGGTTACACATCATTTGCCGACACTTCAAGTAGTTGCTCCGTATCATAGAGGTTCCGTGCTGAACAGCGCCTTTGCCAGTGATTACGGAGAACGGATAGCCAACAGCCGGATTGATGCCTGGATCTACGGGCATTCGCATACCAACATCGACACTGTGATTGGCCGGGCCCGTATAATCTGCAATCAGATGGGATATGTTTTTGAAAATGAACACCTGATGAACGGATTTGATCCGGCCAAGTTTATTGAAATTTAATGGGTTGGCAGGAAGAGGGGTCTATATACGAACTGCCGTGGGAATACGAATGTGCGGACGGGTAATGTTCGTTTCTGATTCTAAGCAATATCAAGCGATTGTTTCTATTGCAGAATGGCAGCCGGATTCTCGTGTGAAATCTATCTCCTGACGAGTTGTAGATGTGTGATTTGGCTTACCATCTGTGGTTAAGCCAAGTCTTTCAGTGTTTTCCTGACTTCCTTATCAAAGTCAGAATCAATCTGTTGCGTCGGGTCAAACAACGCATATTCATCTTCGGCCTTTTTCTTTGCCTGAGCCGCAGAAATCTTGCCTCTGTCAGGAAGAATCTGATAACGGCGGAATGTCAGGAATTCATTGATGCTGGCAGCGAACTGCTCCATATTGAATGTATTCTCGCGCTCAATGAGGTCTTCGATATAGTCGAAATATCCTGCTACAGTGCGTTCCAACTGTCTAATTTCCTTCTCCTGAAGGTAGTTTTTTGCAATGCTTACATCTGATTTCAAGACTCGTCCGTCCGGAGAGTTCTTCCAAGTTGTCAGTCCCATATGTTCTTTCGTATGGTCGGCTTTGGTATAGATGATTTCCGCCGCTGTCTGGCCAGTTATGGCATAGTGGAAGCGGTTTTGGACCATTGCATAGAAATCTCGTGTTGTCTTTGCGTTGCGGTCATAGTCAATGCTGCACTCAGCATATATGTCCGTAATCTGCTGCCAGATACGTCGTTCGCTTGCGCGGATGGAGCGTACTCTTTCGAGCAATTCACGAAAATAGTCTTTTCCGAATAGGGCTGTACCTTGCTTCAGACGCTCGTCATCCATTGCGAAGCCTTTGCGGATATATTCATTGAGAATCTTTGTGGCCCATTGACGGAACTTGGTCGCCTTTGCGGAGTTGATGCGATAACCAATGGCAATTATCGCATCAAGATGATAGAAGTCAACATTATGGGTTTGTGACTTATCTTCCATAGCTCCATGAGGAGTGGTTATTTCCATTTTGGAAACAACCACGTTCTTCTCAAGTTCACCCTCTTCAAATATGTTCTTCAGATGTTTGCTGACAGCAGGAACGCCGACACCAAACAGCTGTGCCATTGCTTTTTGGGTACACCATATCGTTTCATCTTTTATGACAACCTGCACCTTGCCGCTGTCTTCCGGCATATTGTACAGTAGGAATTGAACCTCTCTATCCATATCAACTACTTCTTCTGCTTGAAGAAACCATAAGTATGGCCTCAATACAAAGGTAGCGAATTTTATGGACTTGACAGTTATCCGATTTGCTTTCGATAGGGCATTTTTACGTCATCGGTGCGATAGTTACGTTTTCCGGTTGATATCCGTTCAGTGATTCCGGTGATATCCGTTCACTCTGAGGTTGATTTCAGATGTGTTTTTGAAAAGTAGGTTTTTGACTTTCTTCATTGTTTTGGAAAGTTTCCCATAACAATGGAGACTAAATAAAAAGGTCGAATAAAAAATAACATTGCCGAACCGAACGTGACCATAGCAGAAGTGGTGCATTTGAAAACGCTCCAGAAGGTACATTTAAAGGGATATAGTCAAATGACGTGGGAGACCGGAGGTTACGTTCTTCTTGCAGTGAATTATAACTTCTGCAACCTCTTCGCGTGTCATCATATGAAAAAATTTTTTTTGCGAAGGTAACCCTGAAGTTTCAGAATTCAATGACGAGCGTCACCTGAGGCTTACATTGTTGAAGAAAAACTTGCTTTTTACAAAGCCTGGTCTCCAAAGGTCTTTTAAAGATATCGGAGAGCCTCCGAAAATCCTTGGAGGGACTTCGAAGTCTACGAAATACCTACACAAAGTTCACCGAATGCTTACGTATTATTTCTTAGATTCTCTCCTTTGAACTTGTACGTTTCATTGCCATTTTGTATAATGTCAATGAATCAAAATGGTTATAGCTATGAGTGTGCAATTTTAGGGAAGCGTACACCAGCATATGCTTTCTGGCTTGATTATTTCGGTAATATCTCAAGTTCATCAAGTCGTTGGTTAATTTCGTCTATTTCTCTTTTTAGTACCATAGAAATAACCTCTGGGCTACATTCACGATCTTGATACAACAGTTTTAGCAATTCGTCGTCCGCGCTGCTCCAATCAGACGATACTGCATTTATGGGGGCATTTGTTGAGTTAATACTCTCTACGAGATAGAGTTCATCATAGCCCTCTTTAATAGATCGGCCTATTATTGTTGACGGCGAGTTTGATGTCTTTGTTGACGCTATTCGCTGTTCTGAACCCTCCCCAATAAAATAAAAATTCCAGTTTCTATCAGAGTCGGGAAGGCCAAATTCATTGCTAGATCCAACATTATCAAGAATGATGCAATTTGATTTGCCCTCAGTTGGCCTTAGTCCTCTTCCAACCTGCTGCAAATACTTTACAAGAGATTTCGTAGGCCTTGCCAACTGGATAAATTCAATATCGGGGCAATCAAATCCTTCTGAAAAGATATCGACATTAACAATAATATCAATTTGACCGTTTTTGAAACGTTGCACATACATCTTTCTTTCATCCCGAGGCGTTAGGCTGTCAATTTTTACAATGTTAATTCCCGCTTTTTTATATTCCTCACAGATATGATCACTATGTTTCCGACTGATGGAATAGATAATTCCTTTTTTGCCGTTTGCTATTTTTCTGTAACTGTTAAGAAGTCTTGCGCGGATCTGGACTGTATCCATTTCTCTTTCTAAAGCGGATGTCTTATAGTCTCCTTCTATATCGAATTCTGTAATTGAGGATATTTTTTCTTGTTCAATACTATTGCCTCGAACGGAATAGTAATTGTACGGTGCAAGCCATCCTTCAGAAATAAAATCCTTTATTGGTTTAGAAGTAATCAGTTTCTGATAGATCTCAGTAAAGCCGATATTATTCATTCTCCATGGGGTAGCAGTCACGCCTAGCTTTTTTGCATCAGGAAAAAGTTTCCACAGCTTTTTGTATGAACTTGCGACAGAATGGTGTGCCTCATCTATTATGATAAAGCCAACATTTAGACCTGAAATAGCGTCTATGTTTGTATGGTGTGTAATAGTCTGGATAGACGCTACTTGAACATACTTTCTTAAGTCCCTCTCACGTCCTCCTGCAATAATTCCATGTGAAATCTTGTATCTATCTAAGCTTTCGCTAATCTGATCGATCAGTTCAATTCGATGGGCAATTATTAGAATCTTGTAATTAATAGTTTTCAGCACACTCCACGCTTTTATATCACTAATAATGGATGTGAATAAGCGTGTTTTTCCAGTTCCTGTAGGCATCTGGAATAGAATATCATCCACCTCATTCCATGAAGTGAAAATTGACTCTTTTGCGTTTTGCTGATAAGGACGCAGAGAATTGTCAATCCTTGATATTTCAGAATAATTCACTTCCATAACTTATCTATTCTATGCTATTTGATAGGTAATCTCTTATCAGCCACAGCTTGTTTATATCATTTCTTGTTAAAGCATCGTGCTTCTTCCCCTTAGGCGAATCAATTTTTGCTAACCAAGCAAGTTTTTCTGTTTTGGTCTTAAATCCGTCTCCTAAATCAATGGCGAAACGTGGATTAATATATTCCGATTGAAAATTTTTGTTAATAATCTGCTTATAGTCAGTTGTTTCCAAATAATCTTTCCAGTCGTAATTATCAAGAGACTCTGCTTCGTTCCCTTCAAGGTCTTTAATCATTCTTGCAGTACAATCATTCTTAATGCTAGCTACAGCAAGACTATTTTCCCAATTACTACCATACATTTGTTCTAGGGCAATGAAAACAGACTTCTTAAGAAGCTCCTTGATTTCTATTTTGAGTTCTCTTCCCTCTTTCTGGATAGTCTCGTCTTGAGTTTCCTTGAATAATACAAGTTCTTCTGGTTCATAATCAGGAAATTTTCTATTAACCATATTTTGGAACATTCTAAGCCAGAATGTATCGGCTCCTTGTCCCAAATACCCTTTTAGGGAAGCATTATCCTCTTCACTGATATTGTTGATTGCTTCAGTAAGTGCGTAAATATAAGGCTTAATCGCGGATAGTCTTTCCTTGATTGGAGAGTTCTTGTTGATTATGTCAAGCTTTATCAGATATTTATGTAGGGACCCAATTAATGTAATGATAGCAAAAGTAGCCCTATTTGAAAACAGGTAGTCGTTTTTCCTTTCCTCATTAAGGGCTTCATCCATGAAATAATATACACCATCTACAAACTGTGTGATACGTTTTCTGGAATCTTTCATAGCTTTATCGGAATCAGTTTCATCGGTGTCGTAGATATAGATGTCTGTATCTCCAGACCAATGAGTCTGTGTCGCGCTAGGTATCAATCCGGATTTGCTGAAAGCATTGTCAAATGGTTTAAATGCGAGTTCTGCACCATCTTCTCCAATTGAAATCTTGTTGTACAGGATGTTGTTTATATCTCCAGCAAGATTTTTAATGATTGAAGATCTTAATGCTTTCATTCGAGAATCAAGTCTTCCCGCGTTCCAATAAAGGTCTTCTTCAAGATCAAGTCTCAGGCTTGGTTTTACGGCTTTCTGATTTTCGTTAATGTCCATAAAAATCTTCAGCTGTTCTTCTGATGGCATATTTTCAAATGCGACCACGGGGATGGTATTAGTGTCTTTGAATTTTGATGCCGCATATCCATATACTCTATGCTGTCCATCGATGATATATGCTATGCCATATGCGTTCGGTATGGAGAGAACTCCGTATTTTGCTCTTGAGTTAGATAGCTTGCTAGCAGCTCCTGACTTCGTCATTGCGTCACCCTAAACGCCGAAGTG
>FR890670.1:0-38940 GCA_000435075.1 Bacteroides sp. CAG:770
CGGAATGCCGATGGAATGTGGCTCCCGGCAAGCCTGTCATCATCTCCGAATTCGGATGTGAGGCGCAGTACGGGCAGCATGGAGATGCCGAATGGGCCAGCTCCTGGAGCGAGGAGTTCCAGGCGGACCAATACCGGAAGAATATCGAGATGTTCGGACAGATACCGAACCTGGCGGGAGTCTCCCCGTGGATATTGTTCGATTTCCGCTCGCCGTTCCGTTTCCATCCTGTGAATCAGGACGGTTGGAACCGCAAGGGACTGGTTTCCGACAAGGGAATGAGAAAACAGGCATGGTATATCATGCACGATTATTACAATGAGAAAAAACACATTTATGACAATGAAAAATAAGACACTTTCGGCAATTTTTGCGCTTTCCGGACTGGCTGCCGTAGCCATGCCGGCCGGCGCGCGCGTAAAAAAGGACGCGACACCTCTGTATAAAAACGCTTCCGCTCCCGTCGAGAAAAGGGTCAATGACCTTCTTTCCCGTATGACGCTGGAAGAGAAGATAATGCAGCTTAACCAGTATACGCTGGGCCGCAATACCGTGGAGAACAATCTCCGGGAAATGGCGGGCGCTGTACCTGCCGAGGCTGGGTCCGTGATTTATTTCTCTGATGACGCGAACCTCAGGAACATGATGCAGAAAAGGTGCATGGAGGAGACAAGGCTGGGCATTCCGATGATTTTCGGCCATGATGTGATACATGGATACCGCACCATCGCTCCGGTACCGCTCGCGCAGGCGGCCAGCTGGAATCCCGACCTTGTCAGGACAATCAGCCGTGACGCCGCCAAGGAGGCTTACTATGGCGGATTGGATTGGACCTTTTCTCCTATGGTGGACATTGCCCGCGACCCTAGGTGGGGACGAGTGATGGAAGGCTACGGAGAAGATCCGTATCTTACGTCAGTGTTCTGCAAGGCTGCGGTTGAGGGCTATCAGGGCGATGATTTGTCCGCGGAGGGCAGCATTGCCGCATGCCTTAAACATTTCGTGGGATATGGCGCGTCCGAGGCTGGTCGCGACTACGTTTATACGGAGATTTCCGACCAGGCATTGTGGGATACCTATCTCCCTTCTTTCCATGCCGGAGTGGAGTCAGGAGCTGCTACGGTGATGAGTGCTTTCAACAATATCAGCGGCATACCGGCTTCTGCCAACAAATATACCATGACGGATATCCTCAAGAAGAAATGGAACTGGGACGGAATGATCGTTTCCGACTGGGATGCGGTAATCCAGCTGACGAATCAGGGGGCGGCCAAGGACGGATACGAAGCGGCAGCATTGGCCATAAACGCCGGCATTGACATGGATATGATGGATGACCTTTACCGGAAGAATCTTGCGGGGCTCATTGACGACGGCCTGGTCAGCATGGCGACGGTGGATGAGTGCGTCAGACGGGTGCTCCGTCTGAAGTTCAGGCTCGGGCTTTTCGAGCGGCCTTATATTGACGTGCGTCCGGCGGAGGAGATTTATCTGCAGCCGGAGGCTGTAGCGCATGCTGAGGAAATGGCGCAGGAGTCCATGGTGCTTCTGAAGAATGACAATGCCGTCCTGCCTTTGAAGGGTGTCGCGAAGATAGCGGTCGTAGGTCCGTTGGCTGATACGCAGAAGGAACTTATCGGAAACTGGGTGGCACGTGGCAAGTCGGCTGACGTGGTGCCGATTCTGACCGGAATGAAGGAGGAATTCGCTGATGCACAGGTAGTTTACGCACAGGGCTGCGGTTTCGGGGAAATGGATGAGGCTTCCGTAAAGGCGGCCTTGGATGCTGCTGGAAGCGCTGATGTCGTGGTGGCGTGTCTGGGTGAGAAGACCGGATGGAGCGGGGAAAACTGCTCCAGGTCATCTGTTGCATTGCCTGAAGCTCAGGAGGAGTTCCTCCGCAGGATAAAGTCTGCTGGCAAACCGGTGGTCGTGCTTGTCGCAAGCGGACGTCCCGTGGACCTTTCCCGCATTGCCCCGATGTCTGATGCTCTTCTGGAGATTTGGATGCCGGGCATCACTGCCGGCCGGGCGGTTTCCGGGATCCTCAGCGGAAAATACAATCCTTCAGGTCGTCTCCCGATGACTTTCCCTTATACCACCGGCCAGATTCCTATCTATTACAACCGCAGGAGTCCGGCGAGAAGGGGTACGCAGGGATGGTACAAGGATATTCAGATAGAACCGATGTATGAGTTCGGCTATGGCCTGAGTTACAGTGAGTTCGAATATTCTCCGATTACGTTGTCCGCCGACAGAGTGGCCAAGGACGGAAAGGTTACGGCTACGGTGACGGTGAAGAATACCAGCGACGTGGATGGAATGGAGACTGTCCAGTGGTATATTTGCGATCCTGTATGCAGAATCACCCGCCCGGTGAAAGAACTGAAGCATTTCGAGAAGAGACTGGTGAAGGCCGGGGAGTCCGAGGTGTTCACATTCGAAATCGACCCGATGCGCGACCTGTCTTTCGTGGACAACAAGGGCGAACGATTCCTGGATTGCGGAGAGTATTATATCTTTGTGAAAGATAACAAGGAGGTATTGAATGTCGAATAAGATGTTTTCGTTTCTGGCTGCCGTTGTCTGTGCAGCAGGTGTTTCAATGTCGGTTTGTCGTGCAGAGGCGGGTCCTACCAGAGTGGAGACTTGCCTGAAGGACGGATGGCGGTTCCATCGTGGTGAGGCTGACGGGGCTTTCGTGCCGGGTTATGATGATTCGGGGTGGGAGAGCGTGAGCGTGCCGCATGACTGGGCCATTACAGGGCCTTTCAGCATTGAAAATGACCTCCAGAATGTGCAGATAGTGCAGAATATGGAGACGAAGGCATCGCTCAAGACCGGGCGTACCGGCGGCCTGCCGTATGTGGGCGTGGGCTGGTACAGGACTGAGTTCAATGTCCCCGAGGGGATGAAGGCGGAACTCCTGTTCGACGGCGCGATGAGCGAGGCGCGGGTTTATGTCAATGGCCATGAGGTCTGCTTCTGGCCATACGGCTACAGCCCGTTTCACTGCGATGTCACGCCATATCTGAACAAGTCCGGCTCCAATGTCCTGGCTGTCAGGCTGGAGAACCTTCCTTTTTCTTCCAGATGGTACCCGGGTGCCGGCCTTTACAGAAATGTCCACCTGGTATGTACTTCTGCCAAGGCGCACATTCCGGTGTGGGGTACTTTCGTCTCCACTCCTTCCGTGCATAAGGACATGGCATCGGTTTCCCTGGGAATATCATTGATATCAGATAAGGAAAACATTGACATTGAATATTATACGGATATTATTTCTCCAGAAGGAGAAAAGGTGGCTTCGAGGCGGTCGGTAGCATTGTATCATAACGGCGACAGTCATGTGCAGAAGTTTCTGGTGAAGGAACCGAAGCTTTGGTCGCCGGAGCATCCGTACCTCTATAAGGCATTGACCCGCATCCTGGTGGACGGGGTTGTGACGGATGAATATGAGACGCGTTTCGGCATCCGTTCGATCGAGTTCATCCCGGAGAAGGGCTTTTATCTGAACGGCGAGCACCGGAAATTCAAGGGCGTCTGCAATCATCACGACCTCGGTCCACTCGGCGCGGCCGTGAGCGTGCCGGCGTTGAGGCATCAGCTGACAATGCTTAAGGACATGGGTTGCGATGCGGTCAGGACGTCGCACAATACGCCTGCTCCTGAACTCGTAAGTCTCTGTGATGAAATGGGTCTCATGATGATGGTGGAGCCTTTCGACGAGTGGGACGATGCCAAATGCCAGAATGGCTATCATCGTTATTTCGACGAGTGGGCCGAGCGTGACATGATAAGCATGCTGCACGCGTTCAGGAACTCCCCTTCCGTAATCATGTGGAGTATCGGAAATGAGGTTCCGTCCCAATGCACTGCCGATGGTTACAAGACGGCGGCTTTCCTCCAGTCCATCTGCCACAGGGAGGACCCGACGCGTCCTGTCACATGTGGCATGGACCAGGTCAACTGCGTGCTTTCCAACGGTTTCGCGGCCCAGCTGGATATTCCGGGAATCAATTATCGCACTTTCCGTTACGAGGATTGTTATGAACAGCTGCCTCAGGGCCTCGTGCTGGGTTCCGAGACGGCGTCTACCGTCAGTTCCAGGGGCACCTACCATTTTCCGGTGGAGAAGGCGTTCAGCGTAAAGCATGAGGACCACCAGTCTTCCGGCTATGACATGGAGGCCTGCAACTGGTCGAATATTCCTGACGTGGACTTCGCTCTGGCTGAGGATTATCCGTGGACATTGGGACAATTCGTGTGGACCGGTTTCGATTATCTGGGCGAGCCGAGCCCTTACGATACCGATGCATGGCCAAACCACAGCTCAATGTTCGGTATCATTGACCTGGCCTCTATTCCGAAGGACCGTTACTGGCTTTACCGCAGCATCTGGAATACGGAAAGTCCTACTCTTCATATAGTTCCGCATTGGACTTGGCCTGGTCGCGAGGGCAAGGTAACACCAGTTTATGTGTATACTTCGTGGCCTGAGGCCGAGTTGTTCGTGAATGGCGTTTCCCAGGGACGACGCTCCAAGTTGTCGCCGTCTGCGCCTTGCGAAGGTCTTCAGGATGAGGCACTTGAGAGTCGTTATCGTCTGATGTGGAATGATGTGGTTTACCAGAAGGGAGAGATTCGAGTCGTAGCTTATGACGCCGAGGGCAATGTCGCAGCTTCGGAGTCTGTACGCACTGCCGGCAAGCCATATGCTCTTCGCCTGGAGTGTGACAGGAGTTCCATCGCCCGTGATGGTGAAGACTTGGCTTATGTGACTGTAAGTGTGGTAGATAAGGACGGCAATATCGTGCCTTCCGATACCCGCGAGGTCTTCGCTTCAGTGTCCGGTGCCGGCGAGTTCCGCGCCATCGCCAACGGTGATCCATGCTCGCTTGAACTGTTCCATCTCCCGCACATGCACCTGTTCGCAGGAAAGCTCACAGTCATAGTGCGTTCGAAGGCCAATGCCGACGGACCTATTCTGTTGAAGGTCAATGCCAAAGGGCTGAAGGCGGCGGAGATGGAACTGTAGCGTTACTCCGCAATCCACTTCTCCGCGTTGCGTATCGGTGAACGATGGATGACACTTCGAATCTTCAGATGCCTTCAATGAGCAAAAAGAATCGCAACATTATTTTCCATTTCTCGAAATTATTCACTACCTTTGCGCCGCATTTTGGGCCTTTTAAAGAAAAGCCCGCGAAAAAGCGAAAGCTTTTGGTGCAATGGGGTCTAGTCCGGGCAGCCGGGCCAAGACTGAGTAACACATTTTTAAACAAACAAACGAAATGAAACATTTCACACTGAAAGGCCAGGTCCGTGAGGTCGGCAACAAGGCGGTTATCAAAGAGTTCCGCAGACAGGGTCTCGTTCCATGCAACGTTTATGGTGCAGGCGTAGAGAACGTACTTTTCACAGTTACAGAGAAAGATCTTAAGGGTCTTACCGACACTCCGGCATCTTACATCGTTGACCTCGAGCTCAGCAATGGTACAAAGCTTTATGCTGTTATCCACGAGCTTCAGTTCCACCCTGTAAAGGACAACTGCCTTCACGCAGACTTCCTCGCAGTAACTGAGGACAAGCCTATCGCTATCAAGGTTCCGGTGAGAACAGAAGGTCACGCTATCGGTGTACGTGCCGGTGGTAAGTTCTACAAGCTCGTTCGTGAACTGAAAGTCAGCGCTCTCATGAAGGATCTTCCAGACGAGCTCGTTATCAACATCAACAAGCTCCAGATCGGTAAGAGAATCGTTGCCGGTGATCTCAAGTATGAGAACATCAACGTTATCTCTCCTAAGGGTACAATCATCTGCACCGTTAAGTCATCACGTCAGGTTGCTGCTCACATCGAGTATGAGGAAGCTCTTGATGAACTTATGGAGGAAGGCGTTCATCACGCAGCTCCGGCAGCTCCAGCAGCTCCAGCAGCAGCCGCACCAGCTGAGGCCTAATTCAGTTTTACATCAGGCGGCATTGCCGGCCTGACTAATACATTCTGATGTTATGAATTATCTAGTAGTCGGTTTGGGAAATATCGGCTCGGAGTATGCAGGCACCAGACACAATGTAGGATTTATGGTATTGGATGCCTGGGCAAAGGCATCCAATATTGTTTTCCGCACGGAACGATATGGTGATGTGGCTGAAGTTTCTTTCAAGGGAAGGAACATAACGCTGCTCAAGCCTTCGACTTATATGAACCTGAGCGGAAACGCTGTCAGATATTGGGTTGCAAAGTTGAAACTTCCCCTGGAGAACCTCATTGTAATCTGTGATGACCTGAATCTTCCTTTCGGTACTCTGAGAATGAGAAAGAAGGGGAGTGACGGAGGACATAACGGGTTGAAGAATATTCAGGAACTCATTGGTACTCAAGAATATCCGAGAATTCGTATCGGTATTGGCAATAATTTCCAGAAAGGCGGGCAGGTGAATTTCGTCATTGGGGAGATGAGTGATGAGGAGAAAAATGCCATGCCGGAAATCTGTGACCAGGTCATAAATGGTGTCAAGGACTTTACAACCATCGGCATTGACCGCGCCATGAATTCTTTCAATACTGCAAAGAAGAAGACTCCGGAAAGTGGAGTATGATCAATGTTGAAATATGTGTTCTAAAGTGCTGTGGGTAAGTATATTTTCCAATTTTTTTTGGATATTAATGTTTATTTACATAAATTGCACATGGTTTTCAAGTGAAAAACTGAAACGAACATATGTTTAACAAAAAAATCTGATCAGATTATGAAAGAACTTGTTGAGAGAATCAAAGCAGAGTACGAGGAGTTCGCTGCTAACGCTGAAGCCCAGGTAGAAAAGGGTAATAAGGCTGCAGGCGCACGCGCACGTAAGGCTGCTCTTGCACTTATGAAGGACTTTAAGGAATTCAGAAAAGTTTCTGTTGAAGCCAGCAAATAAGTTTTATACATAGTTTCGCCGAGGCGAAATGACCGGGTCATAGTCTATTAGACATTGACATCCTTTTTACTGAGGAAAGATTCTGGGAGGACGAAAACGGAAGTTTTCATCCTCCCTTATAATATGTTGGGCCGGTTTTTGGTGAAATATAGCAGGATTCTGATTATCTTTGTAGATTACATGGCCGGGTATGGGGACAAGTATTGCCGCTGGCCGTGAAAATTGAAGAAATATGATTAACCAGGAACAGATCAAAGCATTGCATGACAGAGTGGAGGCATTGACAAAATGCCTTGACATCGAGTCTAAGCGCAGGAAGGTGGCGGAACTTCAGAAACAGACTGAAGCTCCCGATTTCTGGGGGGACCCGAAGGCAGCTGAGGCGTTCATGAAGAAGATGAACGGCGTTAAGGCCTGGGTCACAGACTATGACAAGGCTGCGTCATTGACAGATGACCTGGATGTCCTGTATGAATTTGCGAAGGACAGCATGGATATGTCTGCTGAGGATGTGGTGGAGTCGGATGAGATGAAGGAACTGGATGCCGCTTACGCACAGGCTGAGCAGGCAGTGGAAGCGCTGGAACTCAAGAATATGCTTGGAGAGGAAGGCGACAGCCTCGGTGCGATATTGACAATCAACTCCGGCGCTGGCGGTACTGAGGCCAATGACTGGTCTGCGATGCTGATGCGCATGTATATGAGGTGGGGTGAGCGTAACGGCTACAAGATGACTGTCACTGAACTGCTTGAAGGCGATGAAGTCGGAATCAAGTCTGCCACAATACAGGTCGAGGGTGATTATGCCTACGGATATCTTAAGGCTGAGAACGGCGTTCACAGACTTGTGAGGATATCACCGTTCAACGCCCAGGGAAAGCGGCAAACCACATTCTCTTCCGTTTTTGTCTATCCTCTTGTGGATGATACTATCAACATTGAAATAAACCCTTCCGATCTCGAGTGGGATACCTTCCGTTCGGGAGGTCACGGCGGCCAGAATGTGAATAAGGTCGAGACGGGAGTCAGGGTTCGCCATATCCCGACGGGCATCATGGTGGAGAACACCGAGACGAGGTCGCAGCAGGACAACCGCCAGAACGCATTGAGAAACCTCAAGTCGCGTCTGTATGACATTGAACTGAAGAAGCGTCAGGAAAAGCAGGCTGAACTCGAAGGCAAGAAGAAGCGCATCGAGTGGGGTTCGCAGATCCGCTCCTACGTGCTCCATCCGTACAAGATGGTGAAGGACCTCCGTACCGGACTTTCCACTGCAGATACGCAGGGAGTCCTCGACGGTGACCTTGACGGATTCATGAAGGCATACCTTATGCAGCAGGGCGGTGGCGCAGAGTCAGGCCCTGTGGAAGATATTGACTGATAACATAACAACATAACTTTAACAAACAATGGTGGAATTCAAATACGCTCCAATGTTTCAGCTCGGTGAGGACACTACCGAGTATTACCGTTTGACAGACAAATATGTCTCTCTCGGCAATTTTGAAGGTCATGACATTTTGAAGGTTGAACCTGAGGCACTTACAATGCTTGCCAATGCTGCATTCCGTGATGTGAACTTCCTTCTCCGTCCGGCACACAATGAGCAGGTTGCCAAGATTCTGAATGATCCTGAGGCTTCTTCAAACGACAAGTACGTTGCCCTCAGATTCTTGCGCAACGCTGAGGTTGCTGCGAAGGGGCAGCTCCCGTTCTGCCAGGATACTGGTACTGCCATTATCCATGGTGAGAAAGGCCAGCAGGTCTGGACCGGTTTCGATGATGCAGAGGCTCTTTCCAAGGGTGTCTTCAAGACTTACACAGAAGAGAATCTCCGCTACAGCCAGAATGCTCCTCTTACAATGTACAAGGAAGTCAACACTAAGTGCAACCTTCCTGCACAGATCGACATTGAGGCAGAAGAAGGTATGGAATACAAGTTCCTCTGCGTCGTGAAGGGTGGCGGTTCCGCCAACAAGACATACCTTTATCAGATGACAAAGGCTGTCCTGAATCCGGCTACACTCGTTCCTTTCCTTGTTGAAAAGATGAAGACTCTCGGAACAGCTGCCTGCCCTCCATATCATATCGCATTCGTAATCGGCGGTACATCAGCTGAGAAGAACCTTCTTACAGTGAAGCTCGCATCTACGCATTATTATGATGCTCTTCCTACTACAGGTGATGAGACAGGACGTGCATTCCGTGATGTTGAACTTGAGAAGCAGGTTCTCGAAGAAGCTTACAAGATCGGTCTCGGCGCCCAGTTCGGCGGAAAATACTTCGCTCACGACATCCGTATCATAAGGCTTCCGCGTCATGGTGCAAGCTGCCCTATCGGTCTCGGCGTAAGCTGCTCTGCTGACCGTAACATCAAGGCGAAGATCAACAAGGACGGTATCTGGATTGAGAAACTTGACGACAATCCTGGACGTCTCATCCCTCAGGAACTCCGTGAGGCAGGTGAGGGCGACGCAGTGAAGATTAACCTCGACCGCCCTATGTCAGAGGTTCTCAAGGAACTTACAAAGTACCCTGTTTCTACACGTCTGAGCCTTAACGGAACTATCATTGTTGCCAGAGACATCGCACATGCCCGTCTCAAAGAGCGCATCGACAATGGCGAGGACCTTCCACAGTATTTCAAGGATCATCCGGTATTCTATGCCGGTCCTGCCAAGACTCCTGAAGGAATGCCTTGCGGTTCTATGGGACCTACCACAGCTAACCGTATGGACCCTTACGTCGACCTCTTCCAGTCACACGGCGGCAGCATGGTCATGATTGCCAAAGGTAATCGTACACAGCAAGTTACAGACGCCTGCAAGAAGCACGGCGGATTCTATCTCGGTTCTATCGGCGGACCTGCTGCAGTCCTCTCATACGAGAGCATCAAGTCCATCGAGTGCGTCGAGTATCCTGACCTCGGAATGGAGGCCATCTGGAAGATCCGCGTAGAGAACTTCCCTGCATTCATCCTCGTTGATGACAAGGGAAATGACTTCTTCAAGCAGTACGGAATCTAATCTTGGATGACAAATCTGGCTGGCCGGGATCCCAAGTTCCGGTCAGCCTTTTTCGTCCCGAATCAAGTCGAAATCTATGTTAAAGGACATCAAGGCTGTTGTTTTTGACGCCGACGACACACTGTGGAGCAACGAACCGCTTTTCCGTGCGGCGGAAAGGCACTTTTTCGAGACAATGTCGGACTATGGCACCCTCGAATGGTTGAACGCCGAACTCTACAAGACGGAAGTCGCGAATATGGAAGAACTTGGCTACGGCGCCAAAGCGTTCATAATATCAATGATAGAGACCGCAGTGCGGATAAGCGGCGGCAAGGTCAATGCTGACCGCATTTCGTCCCTCGTCGAAAGCGGAAGGTCGATACTGCGCAATCCCGCGACACCGCTCCCCGGAGTCGAAGCGACTTTGTCAATGATAAAGAACTCCGGAAAGTATGAAATGGCCCTGCTCACCAAGGGTGAACTTCTGGACCAGAACCACAAGATTGACCGTTCCGGGCTTAGGCATTATTTTGACGTGGTGGATGTGGTGGATGAGAAGATGCCGGAGGTCTATGCGGAACTTTGTGAACGGCTGAGAATCAGGCCGGAACAGATGCTGATGGTCGGCAATTCCTTCAAGTCTGACATTGACCCTGTAATTAAAATCGGCGGTACCGGTGTCTATATTCCTTCCGATGAGACCTGGCAGCATGAGCTGATAGAGGAATATGAGCATCCCGGGCTGATACGTGCGTCGAGGTTTTCGGAACTGAAGGAGATACTGGGACTGTAGTCTCGCGTTTTTGTGCTATTTTTGCGTAAAATTACATTGACATGGAACTGAAAAAAAATAAACTGTATCCGATGACTTTCAAGCCGTTGGCAGAGAAAGCGGAATGGGGCGGCAGCATTTTCATCGGAAAAATGGGAAAATCATATACGGAGAAAGTTGAGGCTGACGATGCTGATGGCAAGGGCGGCAAGAAAAAATACGTCGAAAAGGCATTGACAATGTCCGACAAACTCGGCGAAAGCTGGGAGTTGGCGGATATGGGCTTCCGCGATTCGGAGGTTGCGGACGGATGGCTCGCAGGCAGCACCATCAGCGAAATCCTCGAGACCTATCTGGAGGACCTTGTCGGCGAGACCGCATATTCATATTTCGGCCGTCAGTTCCCATTGATGGTCAAGATGTTGGATGTGCATGGACGTACCCCTCTGATGGTCTGCCCGGATGACGAGGTGGCCGGCCAGAGGTATGATACTCTCGGAAAACTCAAGCTCTGGTATGTCATGGATGCGGAGCCTGGTGCAAAGCTTTACATGGGCTTCAAGAATGACATTTCGGCTACCGAACTGTATAACCGTTGCCATGACGGATCACTCGAAGAGGTGCTCAATGTCATTGTCCCTCACAAGGGAGACGCTTTCCTGATGACTCCGGGCCTGGTTCATGCCGCTTCCGGCGGGATTGTTCTCGCAGAAATCGCCGAGTCTTCCGACCTCGATTTCAAGATTTACAACTGGGGGGATTCTGTCAATGCCGCGAGCGCATCGTTCACTGCTGACGAGGCCGGCGTCGGAAGAAATTCCGGAAAGACGTCACGCAGAAGCCTCATGAATGATTCTTCCATCAATGGTGTTGAGGAATTGTCGCTCGAAGCTGCGTTTGATTTCCTGAATATGTCCAAGTATGACAATTCATTGACAATCAGTGCTTCCGGAGATTCCAAAGCCGGTCCTGCACATGACCCTTCCGTGAAATCAATCGCTGCGGAGGATGCCAATGCCGGCAAGGTGACTGACAAGATTGTCGAGCGCAGAGAATTCTCCGTCACCAAGATTGACCTGAAGGATGCGATCCATATCAATACCGGCACGACCGACGCTTTTGTCATCTATGTTTGCGTGAGCGGCTCGGCTTCGCTCCAGATTCAGAAAGAAGATGCCGGCATAGAGAGGTACGAGGTCAATGAAGGTGGTCTTGTCCTTGTTCCGGCTGAGGTGACTGATTTTTTCCTTGTCCCCCAGGACCGCAATACCGTCCTTCTAGAGGCTACTGTCGAGCCTCACGAGGATGTGGACCAGTATATTGACCCTGATGTGGAGGCCACGCTTCCTTCAGAGGAAGAGCCTGGAAAACTCTCTGTCGAGGAGTTCCTCAGACGCAATCCCGGTCGTATGAACTAGAAATCCGTTCTGATTATGGCTGAAGAAGTTCGTATAGACAAATATCTTTGGGCCATCCGTGCGTTCAAGACGCGCAGTGAGGCCGCGGATGCCTGCAAGGGCAATAGGGTAAAGGTCAATGATGCTGATGCGAAGCCGTCCAGAACTGTCAAGATCGGGGACAGGATAGAAGTCCGCAAGGCGGCTGTCCATTACTCGTGGCGTGTCATAGGATTGATAGAGAATCGTGTGGGGGCCCAGCTGGTTCCGCAGTATGCCGAGAATCTGACTCCGCAGTCGGAACTGGACAAGCTGAAGGCTCCGGTCGAGACGTTTTTCGTCAAGCGTGACCGTGGTGCCGGCCGTCCGACCAAAAAGGACAGGAGAACCATCGAAGAGATGTGGGACGGAATTGATTTCAATGCTGACCTGCCTGATGATCCGCCCGGATATGATGACATGGATATAGACTGACATTGACAGCTCTATGCCAATGAAGTTATGTTATAATGAAAGTCCCGTGAACAGTTTGTTCTGCTCACGGGACTTTCGTTATGATGTAAAAATTATTTTTCGTATTTCTTGGCCTGCTCTGCGATGAGGGCTGCATCATCGAAATAATTGATACGCATTGCGTTGCGAACTTCTGCCATCGTCTTGGCTGCTGTTTCGCGAGCGACCTCCGTACCCTTCTTCAGGATGTTGAAAACTTCAGGAATATCCTGCTCGAATTCATGACGGCGAGCACGGATCGGACTGAGTCTCTTGTTCAGGACATTGTTCAGGAACTTCTTGCAGGTTCCGTCTCCGATGCCGCCCTTCACATACTGCTCTTTCAGTTCTTCGAGGGATGCGAACTCAGGCCAGAATTCTGCGAAGTCCTCGTTGGTGCTGAATGCGTCCATATATGTGAATACAGCGTTTCCGTCAAGGTTTCCCGGCTCGTCCTGACTCATTCTAGGCGCACCGTTGGACATTTTCTTGACTTTCTTCCATACTGTAGCCTCGTCGTCGCTTAGGTAGATGCAGTTTCCGAGAGACTTGCTCATCTTTGCCTTACCGTCAGTTCCAGGCAATCTCATGCACACGCAGTTCTGTGGAAGAAGGATTTCCGGCTCGACCAGAACCTCACCATAAACGCTGTTGAACTTTCTTACTATCTCTCTGGTCTGCTCGATCATAGGCTCCTGGTCTTCACCTGCAGGAACGATTGTGCCCTTGAATGCGGTGATGTCAGCAGCCTGGCTGATAGGGTAGCAGAAGAATCCCACGGGCAGAGTGTTCTCGAAATCTCTCATCTGGATTTCCGCCTTTACCGTCGGATTTCTCTGGAGTCTCGATACCGTTACCAGATTCATGTAATAGAATGTGAGCTCTGTCAGCTCCGGAATCATTGACTGGATGAAGAGTGTGCATTTGGATGGGTCAATGCCGCAAGAGAGGTAGTCCAATGCTACTTCAATGATGTTCTGACGTACCTTTTCCGGATTGTCGGCATTGTCAGTAAGCGCCTGTGCGTCAGCGATGAATACGAACATTTTGTCAAAATCGCCCTCATTCTGAAGCTCGACTCTTCGTCTCAATGATCCCACGTAGTGTCCCAGATGCAGTTTTCCCGTCGGTCTGTCACCTGTCAAAATTACTTTTTCCATATAGTTTATTCTTTATTGTCAATGTTAAGGTCATGTCAAAGGCATGTCCGGTTTCCATGCTGTTTTGGTTTATGTCTATAAACTCCAAAGATAACAACTTTTTCTCAGAAAGAGAATTATATGATGTGGTGTCGTCTGTTGTTCTCTAATGACTCTCTTGTTCTGCTGTTTTTGACAGACGTGTCGAGGGGAATACTTGCCATGTCAAGTAACCTTCAAAAATAGATCTATCCTCGAAAATTTTCTCCTAATCTGAGGCAGGTTTTGTACGTTACCAAATCTTTTCCGGACTGTTCTCTAAACATTGGGAATAAATAACTAAATTTGCGGTGAAACCTAGAAAGTCGTAACAATAAGTCACAATATGAGTTGGCTGTACTGAAGTTGCGGAATTTTAGGATTGTGCAGACATAATAACCAGACATGCAATGGTTTGTCCATTGTGTTCTTAAATTATCTTATACTAAGATGAAGAAAAGCATTTTAACCACTTTGGGGATATGGGCATTGTTTTGCTCATGTCAGAACGAGGCACCCCGCGCCATTCCTCAGGACAAGGAAATCGAAGCTAAAATTGAAAAGCTGCTCTCCAAGATGACACTTGAGGAAAAAGTTGGACAGATGACCCAGCTTACCTCGGAAATTGTACTTGAGAAAGGAACGAACAATGTGTCGAAAAAGGGTGAGGAACTTATAAGAAAGTACAAGATAGGTTCTATTCTGAATACAATGGACGGTGTAGCCGCTACACCGGCTGAATACAGGACGTTCATAAAGCAGCTTCAAGATATTTCTATGGACGAGATGGGTATCCCATGTCTCTATGGCCTTGACCAGATTCACGGAGCTTCATATACTGCGGGAGCCGTGCTTTTCCCTCAGGAAATCGGTCTTGCCGCATCTTTCAATGATGAACTGGCGTATAACATGGGTGTTGTAGGATCTTATGAGACCAGAGCCTGCAATGTTCCTTGGGTATTCTCTCCTACACTGGACTTGAGCCGTAACCAGTGCTGGCCGAGAGTGTGGGAAAGCTTCGGCGAAGATCCTGTTGTCCAGAGCCGTATGGGCGTGTCTCTTACCCGTGGTTTCCAGGATGAAGACCCTAATCATATTTCCCCGGAAAAAGTGGCAGCCTGCATCAAGCACTATTTTGCTTACGGTGCCACGAAATCAGGTCAGGACAGAACACCTTCAATGGTCTCCAAACGTGAGCTGAAAGAAAAATTCTTCCCTCCTTTCAAGGCTTGCATCGAGGCTGGTGCCCTTTCCCTCATGGTCAATTCTTCAAGCAATGACGGCATCCCTTTCCATACCAATAAAGAATTTCTTACCGGTTGGCTGAAGGAAGGTCTCAACTGGGACGGTATGATTGTCACAGACTGGTCTGATGCGAAGTTTGCCTTCAGCAGGGATTTCACGACACCTACATACAAAGAAGCCATCAGGCGTGTGATCGATGCCGGAGTCGATATGCTTATGGAACCGTATAGTGTCGAGGCTTGTGATTATCTTGTGGAACTTGTCAATGAAAAGCAGCTTCCAATGAGTCGAATTGACGATGCGGTACGCCGTATCCTCCGTCTTAAATTCAGGCTCGGCTTGTTTGATGACCCGTATGGCACTTCATCGGACTATGCGAAGTTTGCGAATCCGGAGTTCGTGAAGTATGCCTACAATGCAGCTCTCGAAAGTGAAGTCCTGTTGAAAAATGACAACTCGCTTCTCCCTCTTACCAAGGATGCCCGTATTCTCCTGGTAGGCCCTAACGCCAATTCTATGCGCACTTTAGGCGGCGGATGGAATTATACCTGGCAGGGCGACGCTGCTGACAATCCTGCATTTACCGGACAGTACAATACTATATATGAAGCACTTAAGACCAAATTCAAGAATGTGGACTATGTCTCTGTGCTGAATTATAAAAAGCATGCCCATTTCGAAGTTGAGGAGCGTGGTGACTATGCCAAGGCTGTCAATGCTGCCCGCAATGCTGATGTTATCGTGGCCGCAATCGGAGAAAACTCATATTGTGAGACCGTGGGTAATATCAATGATATTTCGCTTTCTTCAAATCAGCGCGACCTTGTAAAGGAACTGGCGAAGACAGGAAAGCCTATTGTCCTCATCTTGAATGAGGGACGTCCTCGTGTCCTGAATGACATCGAACCTCTTGCAGGCGCAGTAGTAAGCGTATTGCTTCCTGGCAACTATGGCGGAGATGCTCTGGCCGCCCTACTTTGCGGTGAAGAGAATTTCAGCGGAAAACTTCCATATACATATCCGAAATATGTAAATCGTCTGAATACTTATGACTATAAGCTCTGTGAGAACAGTGCAACAGTAGAGGGCCTTTATAACTACAATGCCAATATGACTAGTCAGTGGCCTTTCGGACATGGACTCAGCTACACAACATTTGAATATTCAAATCTCCGTGCCGACAAGACTGATTTCAACTCGGGTGATGTCATAGAAGTGAGCGTGGATGTCAAGAACACCGGAAAAGTCAAGGGTAAAGAGTCCGTACTTCTTTACAGTTCAGACCTTTGGGCTACACTTACCCCGGATGTCCGCAGACTCCGTGACTATACGAAGGTGGAACTCCTTCCGGGAGAGACCAAGACAGTAACCTTCCGTTTGTATGCTGATGACTTGGCATATGTGGACCATTCTCTGAACTGGGTTCTCGAACCGGGCGAATTCAGACTTGCTTGCGGAAGCGAAAGTATAATTGTCAATTGCGTCCGCGGCTAATAGCTGTTACGCCAGATAGCCAAAAACGGTGAAAAAAACTGGCATTTTTTACACGGAATGTCAATTTTGGACCAAACGGTGTAAAAACAGGCCAATATTTACACCGTTTTCCATCGACATAAGTATCTGAACTTCCACCTGACACTTTACAGGGTACCTTGCCAGATAGAAAGGGCTGACCGTCATCCGGCCAGCCCTTTCTGTATCTGTACTGAAACATTGACAAGTTTCAGCCTATGTCGTGACATGCGTCACTGTTTCTTACTTCTTGAAGAATCTGTTGTAGAGTCCGAGGAAGCCTGCGCCGTGACGAGCCTCATCCTTGGCCATCTCGTGAACGGTGTCATGGATAGCGTCATAGTTCAGCTGCTTAGCCTTGGTAGCGATGGCGAGTTTACCCTCGCAAGCACCTCTCTCAGCCTCGATTCTCTTTTCGAGATTGGTCTTGGTATCCCAAACCACGTCACCGAGAAGCTCTGCGAACTTGGCAGCGTGCTCAGCCTCTTCGAAAGCATATCTCTTGAAAGCGTCAGCGATTTCAGGATAGCCCTCACGCTCTGCCTGACGGCTCATTGCGAGATACATGCCGACCTCTGTGCACTCACCTGTGAAATGAGCCTCGAGACCCTCGTGAATCTCAGGATCGCAACCCTTGGCAACACCGATGACATGCTCACATGCCCAAGCCATAGGCTCCTCATCCTTGATTTCAACGAACTTATCTGATTTTGCATGACATACAGGGCACTCTGCAGGTGGATTCTCACCTTCGTAAACATAGCCGCATACGAGACATCTGAATTTCTTTTTCATGATTTACTCCTTTTTTTATTGTTGTTTTTATATTTTCCAATCCATTCCGTTGTACCGGAATTTTTCATTTGTAATTTTTAACAATTCTAAATTGCGATACAAAGATACGAACTGGAATTTGATTTCCAAGTGTTTTTCGAAAAATTTTTATTAAAATGTTGCAAATCGCGCCAGACAATCGAAAAAAAGTTTATCTCCCGGTGTAAGATATGGTTATCTTTGCAGTATATAAATATACAACAGGTAAACAGAAAGCCTGGCAGAATGCAACAAATAATTGTGCAACAAAAATTTAGCCAAATATGAAACAGTTTCTCAGACAGGTAGCTGAACATTATCAGAAAGAAGGGGACATGAGCAAGAAATGCTTCATTTTCCCGAACAGGAGGTCAATGGTATTTTTTACCAGATGGCTCAGCGATGCGGTAAAGGAAGCCAAAGGCTCCAAGCCGGAAATCGCGCCTGTCATGATGACAATGAACGATTTCTTCTACAGGGCTAGCGGCTCGGCAGTCACTGACAGAGTGAGTCTGCTTCTCGAACTGTATGACTGCTACAAGTCATTGAACAGCAAGGCCGAATCATTGGACGACTTCATCTTCTGGGGTGACGTCATCCTGAGCGACTTCGATGATACCGACAAATATCTGGCCGACGCCAAAAGCCTTTATACCAATGTTGCCGAATTCAAGGATATCCAGGATTCATACTCCTATCTGACTGATGTCCAGCTGAATGCGATCAGGCAGTTCATCAGTCATTTCCGCAAGGGAGGAAAACTCACAGTAAATCTCGGCTCGGACAATCCCAATGTCAAAGAAAAGTTCCTTATGATATGGAACCTTCTGTATCCGCTGTACGAGAAATTCAACAAGGTATTGACAGAGAAGGGATTGGCCTATGAAGGTATGGCCTACAGAGTCTTTGCGGAAAGGCTGAAGAAGGAAAGCGCTTCAGACATACTCGCTGACAAGTTCCCCGGGATAGGAAAGTTCGTGTTCGTAGGGCTCAATGCCTTGAATGAATGCGAGAAACTGTCAATGAGAAAGATGCGCGATGCCTCTCTCGCTGAGTTCTGCTGGGACTACAGTTCTGACATGCTGCGCGACCCGATGAACAAGGCATCTATGTTCATGTCGAAAAACGTCATTGAATTTCCTCAGACCTTTGACATTGATGGAGTTACAGGAATTGCACCGACGAAGGCATCTGGGGCGGACATGCGGGCCGGAGCGGATTCGCGTGGTCCGGAAATCCGTGTCCTCAGCGTCCCGTCAGCAGTAGGGATGGCCAAGTATATTCCTGAAGTATTGAAGGAAATCGCCGATAAACGGACAGGGGGAGACCTCTCCAAGGTCGGACGTCTTGACATTGACGGAGCCGATACGGCGATTGTGATTCCTGATGAAGGAATGCTCGCGCCGCTTCTGAACACCATCCCTGAGGAAATTGTATCTGTCAATGTTACAATGGGTTATCCTATGTCAGGTAGCGCAATCCATTCCCTCATGAAGGATGTCGCGGCACTTCAGCTCCACCTCAGAAAGAAGAAAGACGGATGGGCATTCTACCATGCCCAGGTGTGGGCAGTCCTGGCGTCCGGCATATTCCAGACACTGGCCGGCGAAGAAGGTAAGAAATTCACCGCGCGGATTAAGAATGACGCGAAATATTATATCCCGGAGTCGGACCTCAAAGGATTCTGGCTGGCGGACCTGATATTCAGACCTGTAGTGACTGACCCTAAGGCGGTTTCCGCAGACCAGATACGACATCTGGAAGAGTATCAGCTTCAGATTCTCAGTGAAATCGGAGCCAAGATTTCTGAAATGCCGTCAATGTCATTGGAAACTCATTTCGCCAAGCAGTACTACCTCTCCATAAACCGCCTGAAGGCATTGACACTCAATATTGTGCCGATGACTTATGTGCGTCTCCTCCAGCAGCTGGTCGGCGGTGTATCAGTGCCGTTCAAGGGCGAACCCCTGAAGGGACTTCAGATTATGGGACCTTTGGAAACACGTGCTCTGGACTTCTCGAATCTGATAATCCTGTCATGCAACGAGGGAACTTTCCCGCGTCGCAGCGTAAGTTCATCTTTCATTCCGCCTGAACTCAGAAAAGGGTTCGGCCTGCCGACTTATGAAAACCAGGATGCAGTCTGGGCCTACTATTTCTATAGGATGATCCAGCGTGCCGGGAATGTGTGGATGATGTATGACTCCAGGACCGAAGGCATGAAATCCGGAGAGGAAAGCCGCTACATAAAGCAGCTGACGTACCAGTACAAATATCCGCTCATGCAGAAGGAAGTGCTTCGCTATAAGATAGATATCGCGGATTCGGAGAAAGAAGTGGCGAAGACGCAGGAAGATCTGGAAAGGATAAAGTCAATGACATATTCGGCCTCTTCCCTGAAGAAGTACCTGTCCTGCCCGGCCCAGTTCTATTACGCCTCGGTCAAGAAACTCCAGCCTGAGGCGGAGGTCGCAGAGTCGATGGACGGAGGCATGGTCGGTTCTGTCTTCCATGACACCATGTATGCTCTGTATCTCGGAGGGGAGGCTCTGAACCCGCAGTTCAGCATGGAAAGGGAAAATGTGGTGGCCAATGTCAATAATCCTCTCAAGTTGATAACCAAGGACTATATTGACTGGCTGCTGGAAAACAGGGACAGCATAATCCGTCCTAAAGTCAGGGCCCTGATACAGCAGCAGTTGAAATCTGACGAGGTTACCGGCAGGAACCTGGTCCTCGAAGATGTCATAAACCAGTATGTGATAAGGACTTTGAAGATGGACAAGTCTCTCATGAAGGGTGATGGCTTTGAAATCCTCGGACTGGAACTCGAAAGGCATTGGCAGTTTGAAGGATTCCGCTTTGTCGGTTATGTGGACAGGATGGACAGCTTCGAAGACGGCCGCGTGAGGATTGTGGACTACAAGACCGGAAAAGTCGAGGATACGGACGTCGGAATCACTGACACTAACTTTGAGTCCGTCGCAGAATCACTGTTTGCGGAAATCTCTCCGAAACGCCCGAAGATTGCTTTGCAACTCTTTCTGTACGACATGTTTACGGAAGCGGAACTGAAGGGCAGGATAGTGGACAATGTCATTTATCCGGTGCCTAAGCTGTTCTCGGCGGACAGCATCATGAGCGCGGAGAAATGCGGGCAGTTCAACATTGAAGTAAAGAAACGGCTCAAAGGTGTCTTTGCGGAACTTTCGAATCCGGATGCCGGCTTCCGCAGGACAGAGGACAGAAATGTCTGCAAGTACTGTGACTTCAGGAAAATATGCTGAAGATGACATTGGCGAGTCCTGAATACCCGGAATGCCGGGATGCTCGGGACGACCGGAACAGGAACAAACTTATTGACAATCAGCTGAAAACGACGTTATGATAAAGATACTTAAGGCATCCGCAGGTAGCGGAAAGACATATACGCTGGCAAAGGAGTACATCAAGCTTCTGCTCGAAAGCGAAGATCCCTATGCCTACAGACACATCCTTGCGGTGACGTTCACCAATAAGGCAACCGATGAGATGAAACAGAGGATTCTGAAAGAACTCGATATCCTCGCCTCGTCACCTGCCGAGTCACCTTACATTGATGACCTGAAAACCGAATTGGGAAAGTCGGAATCCGTGCTTTCATCAATGTCAGGCAGGGTGCTCTGCAATATACTGAATGACTACGGGGCTTTTTCGGTCAGTACCATTGACAAATTCTTCCAGCGCACCCTGAAAGCCTTCTCGAGGGAAATCGGACAGTTCGCATCCTATCAGGTCGAACTCGACAAGGAATCCCTTGTGAAAGAGAGCGTTGACAGGATTCTGGACTCGCTTACCGAAGACAAGAAGGAACTTCTGGACTGGCTGACTGACAGCGTGAAAGACCAGCTCATCACGAAAGGAAAATTCTCGCTTGACAGCGACCTGTATGAAACTGCCGTGGCGCTGAAGAGCGAGGAGCACAGGGCTGCCGTGGAAATGTACCGTGTGGACGAAAGCGAAGTTTACTCGAAGGAGGGCCTGAAGGCATTGAAAGATGGATGCGCCAATGTCATTGACTCGTTCGCCGATAAGGTCAAGGCCGCGGCGGAGGCTGTCAATGCTGTCCTGAAGGATGCCGGTGTCGATGCTGATGATTTCAACCGCAAGTTCATGAGCCAGATCTACAAGTACATTGAACTTGAACGGGGAACGGCGGTTCCGGTCCCTACCGATTCGTTCATGGATAAGGCGCCGTGTCCGGAAAAGTGGTTTGCGAAGGCCAAGGCCGTCAAACTGATGCCTAAGGTCGAGGGGCTGCTGGATGGTCCTCTGAATGCGTTCTGTGAACTGTTCGAAGATGAATACCGCATTTACAGGACAGCCGGAATACTTAAACGTCAGGTCTTTGCACTTGGTCTTGCGAGAGAACTTGACGAGGCGTTCGACAATCTGGTGAAGGAGAAGAATGTCATGAGCCTGGATGATTCCAATACCATTTTGCGCGGTATCATTGACGGTAGCGATACTCCTTTCATTTATGAAAAGATAGGTGTCAGGTTCGATCACTTCCTCTTGGATGAGTTTCAGGATACTTCCGGCATCCAGTGGGACAACTTCCATCCGCTTCTTGCCGACAGCGATGCGGCAGGGAATATGAACTTGATAGTGGGCGATGTCAAGCAGAGTATTTACAGATGGAGAAACTCGGACTGGAATCTGCTGAACAGCATACTGGGCAGGCAGTTCCCTCATGCCGACGAAGACAGCCTGAAATGCAATTTCAGAAGTGTGAAGAGTGTCGTGGATTTCAACAATGACTTCTACCGTTACGCGGCCACATGTATGGACAAACTTACCGGAGACAATGTGGTTTCGGATATATATTCCGACGTGAAGCAGGAAGTAAAGTCCAAGGACAAGGCCGTGGGCAATGTGGATGTGATTTTCTGTGACAAGGAAAACGGGTCTCAGATCGACGCCGTACTTGCGGAAATCGGACGGCTCAGGGCTGCCGGAGCATCGGACTCTGAGATAGGCATATTGGTCAGGACCAACAAGATAGGTGCAGACATCGCGTCTGCTCTTCTGGAAGCCGGGATACCTGTCATATCGGACGATTCACTTACAGTCAAGTCATCTCCTGCAGTGAGACGTCTTGCGGCATTGCTCTCATATTCGAACAACCCGGGCGACAGGCTCAATTCGTTCCTGGCTGAGTCTCTCGGCATTGACCCGCCTTCTGAATATCACTCCCTCGTGGACCTTTGCGAGTATTTCATCCGAGAGATGAAGGCTGTGAGTCCTGATGCTCTTGCGGGCGAGATTCCTTATATCCAGGCGTTTATGGACACAGTGCTGGACTGGAGCCAGACAAACGGGAACTCCCTGCCCGAGTTTCTTGCGTACTGGGACGATGCCGATCCTAAGATCAGTTCTCCGGATGATGCTGATGCAGTGAGAGTTATGACGGTTCATAAATCGAAGGGCCTGTCTTTCCCGTATGTCATTTTCCCATATACCGAGACTGTGAATCTGTATAAGGCTGATGAGCACTGGTGCCGTCCTGCGGTCGAAGGAACTGAACTCGAGGATTCTGCCAGAGGAGTCTATCGAGTGAATCTTTCAGCAGAAACCGACAAGTCCCTGTTCTCGGATGATTATAGACGGGAACGTCTGATGCAGGTCGTCGATGCCATGAATACGTACTATGTGGCGACGACCAGGGCGGAAAAAGGTATGACCATCATATCTGCGATGCCGTCAGACAAGTGTCTCAATGCTGCCGCTCCAGGGCAGGATTCGGTTCCGGATTTCGACTTCGGCGACATGTCCCAGATTCTGTATTGGTATGTGCACGGGTGTGATTCGGCCACAGGACGCGGTGAGGTCGCATTCTCGCCCCAGAAATATGATCTCCCGGGGGAGCGTTTCCGCGTCGGGTCAGAGTATAAGTTCTCGGGCTGCAGCAAGTTGTCCAAAGGTCGGGAAGTGGGTGATTATCAGTCATTCCCGCTGAATGAGGAATCTGAGGGCGATGCCAGGATGAAGGCCCGTCTGGAATTCAGTTCCGAGGCCAATGACTTCTTCGCTCCGGATGGCGGGGTCGGATATGCCGCATCCGGCAGACTCCGTGGAATCGTGATGCATGATATCCTGTCGAAAGTGATTGTCCCTGAGGATCTTGAACTTGCATTGACCGAAAGTTTCGAGAGCGGAAGCATCGATGCTGAAGAAAGAGATGAGATAAGGTCAATGTTATCCGCGAGAATTGCATCTGCGCGGGAGCGCGGGTGGTTCCCGGCAGACAGGAACTGTGTCTTCAATGAGACCTCCATCATTGACATTGACGGAGAAATCTATCGTCCCGACAGGGTGGTGGTCGAAGGCGATTCCGTGACGGTTGTGGATTACAAGTTCGGAAGTCCTCATCCTTGTTATGGCAGGCAGGTTTCCAGATATGCCTCCCTGTACCGGCAGATGGGCTATGCTTCTGTCAAGGCTGCACTTTGGTATGTTCCTGAGGATAGAGTTGAGGAGATATCGTAGAAATTCGTTATCTTTGTATCGTACGGCAAAGGCAGAAACCCGCGGGTCAATGCTAGTGTGCCGGAAGGTTGAATTAACAGGAAATTAAGATGGATAATTACTACGAAGAGAATCCTATTGTGCTGGATTACAATACAGAAAGGGAAAAACTTGCCATGCCGGAGTATGGCAGGAACGTGCTTAAGATGGTGGAGGGACTGAAGGATATACAGGACAGGGCCAAGCGTTCTGAGCAGGCCAGGGCCGTAGTCCGGGTCATGGAAATTCTTAATCCGCAGGTCCATCTCGAGGATAACTGGGAGCATAAACTGTGGGACCATCTGTATATCATGGCCGGATATGACCTTGATGTGGATTCTCCTTATCCTGTTCCGTCTCCGGAACAGCGCAAGACCCGTCCGGAGATTATTCCTCTGAAGACGAAGCCTATCCGCGCCACCCATTACGGAAGGAATATCGAAAGTATCATCGAACTGATTGCAGGTGAGCCTGATGGCGAGCAGAAGACTGCCATGATCCGTTCGCTTGCTATGTATATGCGGCAGCAGTACCTCATCTGGAATAAAGACAGCGTTGCGGACGAGACCATTTTCAATGATATCGAGAAACTTTCTGATTTCCGCATCCGCGTACCTGAAGGATTGACCCTATCCAGGATTTCATCTGATTCGACATTCTCGAGACCGGGCATGAGCATTGACTTCGCAACTGTGCGCAAGCCGGGTAACGGTCAGCGCCGTATGTTCGGAAGAAAGGGTAATCAGAAACGATAAACAGAAATGTCAGGATTTATTGGCAAAATACGTGAGTTTTCGCAGACTCATCATGTGGTTTTGAGAAAGACGGCCGGTGTGCTGCTCGGATTGTTTACAATGCTGGCATTCATCGGTTGTGTTTCTTATCTGTTTACGTGGAAACAGGACCAGAGCCTGCTTCTGGACCCGGCGCTCCTTTTGGACAAGGATTGTGTCGTGGCCAACCTGGGAGGCAAGCTGGGTCTGAAACTTTCAGGACTTCTGGTGGCCGACTGTTTCGGCTTGGGAGCCCTGGCTGTAGTTCTTGCATTCGGAATAATCTCGGTGAGACTTTTCTTCGGCGAAAGGAGGTTTTCCGTCCTCAAGTCAGTTCTGCTGGCATTGACAGGAGCGATGCTTCTTTCTTTCGTGCTTGCCTATATTTCAGACATCGTGGGGGCTACGATGGTTTTCGGCGGCGGTCTGGGCGGCGAATATGGCGCTCAGGCGATTTTGTGGATTGAAGGTATGGTAGGAAAGACGGTAGCGTTCTTTTTCCTGCTTGCTCTTTGTGCAGCATGGGCATATTTCTCCAGCGACAAATTCTCCGCGTGGTTCCTGAAAATCGGAGACAAGGCTGAAAAGAAGGAACCGAAGCCGGTACGGACTTTCAATTTCATGGAGAAGAAAAAGACTGAGACTGATGTCCGGAATCAGGAACCTGCCCCTGCCGGAACTCCTGCTGCAGAGCCTGTCAATGAACCTGTCAATGAGCCTGCGCCTGTCGAGAAGCCTGTCAATGAAGTTGCTGCTCCTGTCAATGAAACTGAACCGGTGAATACGGCCGCCCAGTCAGGCGGTCCCGATGATATAGACATGGAAGTGGAAGACGGTGGAGGAGAATTGTCCACGGACGTGGTGAAGGATTTGCCGCGTATCGATGTAAGGGACGAACTGCCTAAGTATCAGTTCCCTACGCTGAACATCCTGCATGACTATGCAGACAGGGTACACAACGTTTCCTCTGAGGAACTCAAGCGAAACAATTTCAAAATCCGCGCTACACTTCAGACATACAAGATCGGAGTCGAGGATGTGAAGGCGGTAGTCGGACCTACAGTTACATTGTATAAGGTTTATCCGTCACAGGGCGTAAGGATACAGTCCATCATAAATCTCGACAAGGAGATAGCCATGACATTGGGTACCAACAGGATACGTATGGTGACCCTTGTGGATTCCATCGGTATAGAGGTGCCTAACGATACTCCTTCCGTAGTGCCTCTCAAGGCGCTTCTGAACAGTGACGCCTTCAGGAACAGCAAGGCCGAGCTGCCTGTGGCCATCGGATATACCATTACCAGAGAAGTGAAGGTGTTTGACCTTACGGATGCACCTCATCTTCTGGTTGCAGGTGCTACGAAGCAGGGTAAGTCGGTGGGCCTCAATGTCTTGATTGCATCCCTGCTGTATGCGAAGCATCCTTCAGAACTGAAGTTCGTATTCGTGGACCCTAAGAGCGTGGAGTTCACTGCATATTCACACCTCCTTCACCATTATCTGGCAGTACTTCCGGATTCAGGAGATGCTGAGGAGGAGCGCAACAATGCCATCGTGACCAAGGCTCCTGCTGCGGAGAAGGTCCTCAAGTCTCTCTGCGTGGAAATGGATGACAGATATGAGCTCCTTAACAAGGCCGGAGTGAACAACGTCGTGCTTTACAACAACAAGTACCGCGACAGGAAACTTCTTCCTACAGCCGGACACCGATATCTTCCATATCTTGTCACCATCATCGATGAGTATGCGGACCTGACGATGTCGGCCGGCGCTACCGGAGATGCCAAGAACATGGCGAGGAGCATCACGACTTCCATCATCCGACTTGCACAGAAGGGCCGTGCGGCGGGAATCCATGTGGTCATCGCCACACAGAGACCTTCCGTGGACATTATTACCGGTGTCATCAGGGCCAACTTCCCGACACGAATCGCGTTCAGGGTCATTTCCAATACTGATTCGAAGATTATCCTCGATTCTGTCGGCGCAGAAAAGCTTGTGGGTAAGGGTGATATGCTCTACTATGCAGGTGTTTCCACCGAGCGTGTGCAGTGTGCTTTCATTGACAATGACGAGGTCAATGCCATTGCGCGTTTCATCGGAGACGAGCAGGGTTATCAGAAGAGTTATAATACCCCATATTATCTTCCTGAGCCGGAAGAGAAGGCAGAAGGAAGTGCGGGTTCTCTCAATGTCAATGAGATGGACGAGTATTTCGAAGAGGCTGCCCGTCTGGTCGTTTCAAGCCAGAAGGGTTCCACTTCGGATATCCAGCGCCGTATCGGCATGGGTTATGCAAGAGCGGGAAGAGTTATGGACCAGCTGGAGGCAGCCGGAATTGTCGGCCCTCAGGAAGGTTCCAAGCCACGTCAGGTTCTGATAGGTGACCTTGATGAACTTGATTTGCGCTTGAAGGAACTGCGTGTATAATCTTCTATATCGAATCGGAATGACGGCATTCAAGAATATAATTTGTTGTCTCGCGGCAACATTGACCTTTATATCTGTATCTGCGCAGTCTGTGCAGGACAGGTTCGTATCTGCGGCGAAGAATCATTGCGTCGAGTTCTCATATTCCTTCGTCATGCATGCATCCGCCCCGGTTTCCGGAAACGGGACGGCAAAGGTGCAGGGGGAGTGTTTCTCTGTCGATGGCAACGGGATGAAGGTTATGTGTGACGGAAGGACCCGCTGGATTGTGGATGAGAAGGCTCGCGAGGTCGTCGTGGAATCCGTGACCGGAGATGAGGAATCGCTCATGGTGGATCCTGCGTTGATAGTCAAGGACTTGAATGCACATTTCAAGACTGTTTCCAGTTCTGCGGTCATGGAGAAGGGACAGCAGCTTGTCAATGTCCAGTTCGCTCCGCGTTCATCCTCAGCGGGCATTTCTTCGATGACGATATGGTTCTCCGAAAAGAATCATAACCGGCCTGTCATAGCTAAGGCCTCACTGAAAATGAAAGACGGCACAGTGACCGATTTCACTGTATCGTCAATGTCTTTTGCGCCTCTGTCAAGCCTGTCACAGTATGTGTTCCCGACATCGGGACTGGATTCTTCATGGGTGGTAACCGAGTTGTAATCTGCCGAGTGCTTCCGTAAATAGGATTTACTTTATTTTACCAGACTGAAGTTGTCTGAAGCCCACTCATGCATATTGCCTTTGTCATCTGAATAGATCAGGTAGCCGGCGATGTCGTCAGGGTTAGCCTCGATAAACTCCCTGGCCTTGTCCGTACCGATTACCATGCAGTATGTCGCATATGCGTCGGCGTCTGTTGCATTCTTTGCTACTATGGTGGCACTCAGGAGGTTATGCATGACAGGGTATCCTGTACGCGGGTCTATCGTGTGCGCATATTTCTTGCCGTCCTTCGTGTAGAATTTGCGGTAGTTGCCGGATGTGACTATTCCGCATGGCGCTCCGTCTGATTGCCAGACTCCGTCAATGTCGGCCCCGGGGTTGTTGTTTCCGTCGAATGGCCTGTCCACTCCGACTTTCCATGGCTTGCCGTCAGGATTAACGCCGTCGCAATAGATTTCCCCTATATCCACAAGCATGTCCTTGACACCGAGATTGTAAAGGTATCCGGCTACGACATCGCAGCTGTATCCCTGTGCAATGGCATTGAAATTAAGTTTTGCCGGTACGGGTTCCGCTTCAGCGGCTTTTACACTGTCATTGAGAACAGAAGTGGATGAAACCAGTCCGTCAGGTCCGGCGGCTTCGCGGATATTACGTACAAGTCTGTCCATTCCGCAGTGGCCCAAAACTGCATTGACCTTGTCCTCTGAAGGCAGCGAATCGCGTGTGAAACCGAATCCCCACACGTCGAAAATAGGGGCGGAAGAGCAGTCGAGCGCGCCGCCGGTCTCATCGAAATAATCGTATGCACGGGCGCAGACATCATCGAACAAGTCATTGACAGAAACCTTTTTGCCGGCATTGAACCTGCTCAGGACAGAGCCCTTGTTGTAGCCCGAAAGGGTAGTGTCAATGTCATTGAGGATGGAGTCAATGGCAGTCTTTATGGCCTCCGGCCTCATCCGGATCATGCCTTCAGTGCCGTTCATGTTCAGTTTTACGCTGTATGTGCCGCCTTGCGCATATCCTTGAATGACAATGTATCTGTCGTGCCGGCCGCAAGAAAAAGTGAGCATTGCGGATAAAATCAATGCTACGGTAGATTGTAGTAACTTTTTATTCAATTTCATTTGTTTTTATCTTTTCTGCCGGATTGTCTTTTTCGGCAAAGTATTTGTACAAATGTACGCGTTTTTCAAGATAAAATGCGATATTTGCATAATACAGTTAATGAAAATGAATTATAAGAAGTTTGTAATCATGGCCGCAGCTGTTTTGGCGGCTGTTTCTTTGCCATCATGCAAAAAGGATAAAGGTGGTACTACCACATCATATGCTGAATTTTCCGGTACTTTGAAATTTAACGTTCCGTCATTTGTCGGCAAGGGGGAGTCTTTGACTGTAACTCCTCGTGGACTTGAGAAGGAGAGTGTCAATGTCGGTTATTATTGGACGGCTTCACCTCTTTACGAGAAGAAAGATACTACCAAGACACAGGACGATCCCGCATCCGCTACCGGCGCTTATAAGCTGAATATCAAGGATACCCTTTGTACTGTGACACTTACATGCAATGCGTTTGCAAAGGGATATTATACGAAGACATATTCTTCATACATCACTATTGTGGATCCGTCATTCGGACAGTCATTGACGAAAGACGGGGTAAGTGAGGAAGATTTGAATATTACAGATGCCCGCGACGGCAAGAAATATTATTATCGCAAGATCGGAAACCGCGACTGGTTCCTGAGGAATGTGGCATATGGGGAAAAGGGAGAGTCATTCCTGGGATGCCCTGTGATGGATGACGTGATAGGCCGTTATTATACATGGAATGATGCCCAGACAGTCTGTCCTTCAGGCTGGAGAGTCCCTTCGGATTCTGACTGGCTTGATCTGGCGGCCGCAGGCGGATATGCGGGCGAAAAGGCAGACGAGAGCTATATCGGAATAGCCGGAGCGCTTATGGTCGATGCCTACTTCAACTCTGAGAAGATGTGGGAGTACTGGCCGGCAGTGAAGATTACTAACAAGACCGGTTTCTGCGCCATCCCTTCCGGTTATGGAAATCTTGCTTCCGAGAATGTGTTCACAGGCGGAATGGAGTATGCAGTTTATTGGAGCTCAGAATCATACGATGATTATGGAGTCTATAGGATGATAAATATGAATAAACCTGACTTCATGCGTGAAGGCATAAACAAGGACAATTTCCTTGCTTCAGTGCGTTGCGTCAGGGATGCCGAGTAATAATAACTAAAATTTTATTTGCCATGAAGAAAGGTTTTTTTTCTATCGTTGTCGTGGCCGTAGTCGCTTTGGGACTTTTCGGCTGGTTCAAGTCAAATTATAACGGCATGGTCGAGGGCGAAGAGGGTGTGAAGGCTGCATGGTCTCAGGTTGAAAATGTTTATCAGCGCCGTTCTGACCTTATTCCTAACCTTGTTGCAACCGTAAAAGGTTATGCAGAGCATGAAAGCGGTACACTTGAGGCTGTCGTAGAGGCAAGGGCAAAAGCAACCCAGGTTACTGTGGATCCTGACAAACTTACAGAGGAAAGCATTGCAAAGTTCCAGTCTGCCCAGGGTGAACTCGGAAGCGCAGTAGGACGTCTTCTCATGTCAGTGGAGGCTTATCCTGACCTCAAGGCAAATCAGAATTTCCTTGAACTTCAGGCTCAGCTCGAGGGCACTGAGAACAGGATTACCACAGAGCGCATGAAATACAATGAGTCAGCGCAGTCATACAACACAATGATCAGACGTTTCCCTCAGAACATCATCGCATCTATCTTCAGTTTCAACGCCAAGGGTTATTTCAAGGCTTCTGAAGGCGCTGAGAATGCTCCTAAGGTTGAATTCTAGTCCGTATTCATATGAATATCAGACGATTTGCTATAGTTGCACTGCTGCTGACCGTCCTTTCGGCAGCAGCAGTTGCTGTTCCGTCCCGTCCGAATCCGCCGAAACTTGTCAATGACCTCGCGGCGATTTTCTCCGAGAAGCAGGTCAATGAACTTGAGCAGAAGCTGGAGACGTTCAGTGACACTACTTCCAACCAGATTGCTGTCATCACCGTTGCTGATCTGGAAGGATATGCGCCTGCTGAATATGCCACCAAGATCGGTATTGAATGGGGTATAGGTTCCAAGGATTTCAATAACGGTATCGTAATTCTCGTGAAGCCCAAGACTCCTGACGCACGTGGAGAGGTTTCCATTCAGATAGGTTACGGACTCGAGGGTGCAATACCTGACGCATATTGCAAGCGTATCATTGAAAATGACGTCATTCCTCATTTCCGCGAGAATGATTATTATGGCGGTGTCGCTCAGGCAGTTGATGTCCTGATGGCTTTGGCCAGCGGTGAGATTACTTACGTTAATGGTGCTGAAGGAGAGGATGAGGATTCCGGTTATGGCGCATTGCTGATAATGGCGGTGGTTTTGTTTTTTATCTGGCTTTGGGCCAGAAGCAGTATGAAAAAGAGCGGCAAAAATAACAATCACCACAGGGGTGGCGGCTCAGGTTCCGGAGGAGGTTATTACCATTCTTCAGGTTCAAGCCGTTCCAGCAGCAGTTCTTCCAGCGGCAGTTCTTTTGATTTCGGTGGAGGCTCATTCGGTGGAGGCGGTGCTTCAGGAAGCTGGTAGCAGATATTTGTAAAATAATTCGCACCGGGCGCATTGGATTATTCCTCTGCGCCCGGTGCGTTTTTAAGGATTGCTATCTCTTATTTATAGAACAAATCTCTTGCAGGCAGCTTTGCCGAATACTTTTCACGTAGAGTGCGGAACAGTCCCGCTGTATATCTGGTAAAGCCTGGACCTTTCCAAGTGCTTGTGTTCGTGACCATTATCCAGCATTCCCCGTCAGGATAATACTTTACGAGCGCGCTTGTGCCTGACAATGTGCCGGTACGAGTCCACTCTCCAGTCGGCTTGGTGTCATTCCAGCCGAGCGAATAAGTCCGCTCATCGAACCACTCCGTCATGGCATTGACACTGGCCTGGGAAATGACATTGGGGATTTCCGTTTTTCCGTCGATGGACGCGACGAAACGGGCGAGTTCAGGCGTCGAGCAGACCCATGCGCCGGCACCGGAAAGCGAATGGATGTCACTTCCTCCGTAGCAGCGCTCCACCATGTTGCCGCTGTTGTTGAACTCATCTACAAGGCAGGTGTCAGCTCCGTTGTAGTATCGGACCTCATTTTTGCGCTTGTCCTTATAATAATTCTCTGCGATGTGCATGTCATAGCATCCTGCAGGCTCGAGCACATTCTTCTGCATGAATTCCTCGTACGGCTGACCCGAAACCTCCTCAATGACCTTGCTCAGAAGGAGATAACCGAAGTTTGAATAATACTGCGATGTGCCTGGAACGAACCTGAGCCTCCTGCGGAGCATGATTCTCATCAGTTCGGTGTTGTCCGGCGGGGTGTCCAGATGATTGGTCTGCATGATGGTTCTTGTGGAAAACATCGGATCCCCGCCATAAGACGTGAATCCGCCTTTATGACGGAGAAGGTCCTCGACAGTAATCTTCTTGTAATTCGGATCCTTCATGACACTGGTGTACGTCGTATCGGTAAGGATTCCCCGAGGTCCGAAAACAGTATCTTTGATGTTCAGTTTGCCCTGGTCCTGAAGCAGCATTATGCCCGCTGCGGTCAGGAGTTTGGAAACCGAAGCTACCCTGAGTATGTTGGACGGCTGCATCTTCACCTGTTTTTCCTCATCTGCCCATCCGTAGCCCTTCGCATAGACCAGGGAGTCATTTCTCATGATGGCGAGAGACGCCCCATGCAGCCCCCACTGTCTCATATAAGACTGAATCTTCGTATCCAGCCCTGTCAATGCCGAAGTGTCGGAAATTTCATTTGTCAATGCTTCATTGAGCCTGAGCTGGACTCTGCCGTCCGGCAGAACTGCCTCCTCCTTGTGGGAAGAAGTCAATGAAATACAGAGTCCTACCGCAGCCGCGGCAAGACCTAAAACCAAGATTATACGGAATCCTCTTCTGTTCATTTGCCTGCCTCCTGACCATTATCAGAAAGCGGAAGAACGGCATCTTCGGCGAGCAGACCGGATCTCCTGCAGAAATCTATTATCATATCCGCAGTCCCGTCAATGCCAAGAATGGAAGAGTCAATGCAGAGGTCATAGTTTGAAGCCACGCCCCAGTTGCCGAACGTGAAGTAATTGTAGTAGGTCTCCCTTGTCCTGTCCTTCTTTCTCATCATTGACTCGGCCTGCTCTGCGGAAATATTCATCCTGCTGGCTATTCTCTTCAGCCTGACCTCTTCCGGCGCAGTTATGAACACGTCGAGACATGGAAGGTCTCTCAGGATATAGTCGGAACAGCGCCCTATGAAGATTGCCGAACCTTTTTCCGCGATGGATCTTATGACTTTGCTCTGGATTACGAACAACTGATTGTCACTCATATAGTTGTCTGCGGAAACGAATCTCCCGACATCTACAATGAAACTTGACAATGCCATGAGATTGCGCTTCTCGTCGCTTTTTGCGAAGAGGTCTTTGCTGAATCCGCTTTCCTCGGCTGCCTTTGCAATTAGTTCCTGATCATATACCGGGATGCCGAGTTTCTTGCTGAGTTCCAATGCCACAAGCTTTCCGCCGCTGCCGAACTGGCGTCCGACGTTTATTATCAGATTATTGTGTCTCATATCTTTATGCTTGTTTGATTTTGCTTCCTAAAATTGATGGGTCGTCGCCGTCTTTCAGCATGCGGAACTTTCTGAACAGCGCAAGCAGAAGAACGGTTGAGAGAATGATGGAAATGGAGTCTGCAATCGGGAAGCTCATCCAGACGCCTTTATGTCCGAAGAACAAAGGCATGAAATAGATGAGAGGAACCAGAAACAGGAGCTGTCTGGAGAGAGACAGGAGGATGGATTTGTGGACCATTCCCAGACTCTGGAAAAAGTTCGTTGCGACCATCTGGAAACCGACCAGGGGAAATGCCAGGTTTATGATTCTCAATCCCTTGTCTGCCAATTCTTTAAGCTCTGTGTCATTTGTGAAGAGAGATACCGCTATATCCGGAATGAACTCGGATACAAAGAAACCGATGCAGCTTACTATCGTCGCACAAATAATCGTAAGATGAAATACCCGCTTGACTCTAGTGTACTTTCTTGCACCGAAATTGTAACCGGCAATAGGCTGCATTCCCTGGTTGAATCCCATGTTTATCATGATGAAAAAGAATGAGATGCGGTTTACGATTCCGTATGCTCCGATTGCCAGGTCTCCTCCGTATTTGAGCAGCTGCTGGTTTATGAACAGAGTCACGATGCAGGCGGCCGAGTTCATCAGGAACGGTCCCATGCCTATCGACAGGGAATCCTTGGCAATTCTCCACTCGAGTCTGTAATCACGTACATGTTTCGGCAGATGCAGGTAGTTCTTCTGGTTGAAGAAATATTTCAGGGTGTAGCACAGAGCCAGCAATTGGCAAAGTACAGTGGCGATTGCTGCACCCTTGATGCCCATGTCAAGGACAAATATGAAGATCGGGTCCATGATTGTGTTGGAAACGACGGTGAAAATCGTCAGCCCCATAGCCAGTTTCGGGTTTCCTGAAGCCCTGATCATGTTGTTCAGACCGAAATAGAGATGCGTTATCACATTGCCCAGAAGGATGATGACCATGTAGTCGCGCGCGAACGGCAATGTGTTCTGGCTGGCGCCGAAGAACGTCAGTATCGGGTCGAGGAAAATCAATGTTATGACGGAGAACAGGCCTCCAATTATGACATTGAGCATCACTTCGTTAAGAAGGACTTTGTTTGCGACGGCATAATTCTTCTGCCCCAGTAGCATTGACAAAATCGTGGAGGCTCCGACTCCCACGAGTGTGCCGAGAGCCGTCGCCAGATTCATCAGCGGGAAAGTGACGGCGAGTCCGGAAATTGCGTAGGACCCGACATCTTTTATATGGCCGATATAGATGCTGTCGACCATATTATAAAGCGAAGATGCAGTCATGGCTATGATAGCCGGGACTGCATATTGCATGAGAAGGTCTCGTATTCTTTTGTCTCCAAGTTCTGTCGGTGCAGTACCTGCAGTAGCCATATTCTTCCTCCTTACTTTATGGTTTGTCAACAATTTCTATTTCAAATACAAGTGGGGAATAAGCCGGAATTACACTTCCGCTGCCGCTTCCTTGGTATCCGTAAGATGAGAAGAATACTCCTACGCCCTTTTCGTTGGCCCTCATCTGCCAAAGTGTCTTGGAGAATCCGGTCACGACCTCGGAACCATCACTGGAACTGCTTGAATAAAGCCTCAGGTCTGTGTCTTTTTCACCCCAGGATATTTTCCGAGGCTCATATTTGCTGCTGCTCGAATAGACGTTGTAGAACTTGGCGGTATCGGCGATTGTGGTGTCGAATACCTGTCCGTTCAGGAGTCTGCCTGTATAATTGATGTAGATGGATGTGTCAGACGGGAAGGCCGATGTGTCTGAAGGTGCAGCCAACTGCTTGTAATAGAATCCGTAAGATGTGGAATCCACTCCGTCAAGATGCTTGTGGGTGTAGATTTCCATCGAGTCCACCTGAGTCTTGAGGATGTCGCTGCTGAGCCCGTTCAGTGTTATGGTGTAGATGGCTGCAGACGATTTATCCACAGCATGCTTATAGTATTCTCCGGCATTCTTGTATGAACTGTATGTGAAGAGCCATGAAGGAATCAGGGCCCTTCTGGTGCCGCCGATTTTCATTCCTTTCAGAACGTCCAGTACACCTTCGGTGATGACTCCCTTGTAAGCGGCCCACACGACATTGCCGTAGTAATAAGACTTGTTATATTTTCCGATTTGCTGTGCGATTTTCTTGTCGGTCGTCGCGGAAATGGTTCCATCTACGGACTCGATGTTATACTGGAGAATCGCGAATTTGTCGCCCTCGAAAGTTTCGCCTTTGCCTGGGGTATCCTCAATGATATATGCGCCCAGTTCTGTCTTCTGTGCATCAGGATGATTCACCTGAACCCATGCTTCGAGGTATCTGAGTTCTGCCTCGTTGTCTTCTGTCTTTTCGGACTTCGCGCATCCCGCCAAAGTCAATGCTGCCAGAGCTGCGCTGGCCAGAATTAAGTTTTTAATGCGTAATATGTTCATTTTCATCTTATTGTCAAACTTGATAATCCGTCAAATTCTTTTCTCAGTTGGAAATGCTTTCCACTTTTATATGGTAGGCCAGGGCTGCATTTGCAGGAATCGTGCCTAATTCATGTTTTCCGAAACCATATTTGCCCGAAAACAGGATGAAACATTCCTGGCCCTCCTTTACTCCTGCAAGCCCCCTTCTCAAACCCGGAACTATATCCTTGTCGTCCAGTTTCAATGTCTTGACTTCGAAAACGGATTCGTCGGTCAGATTCCATCCTGCCGCAGCCGCAACGTCCTTGCTGTTGGTCGCGAACATGTCACCGGTGTTCAGTGAAGCATTGTTCAGCACGTATCCCGCATAGTAGAACGACACGGTTCCATGTGATGAGAGGCTGTCAGTGCCCACACCGTAAGTCGTGACAAGCCTGGTCACGCCGTTCTGGTAAACGGCATAACTGGTATCCACCTTGGATTTGATGGACTTCACGAAAGATTCGATATTCTGTTCCTGCCTCGAATACTTCGTCTTGACGTCCTCCTTCGTGCAGCCGGCCAGAGCCGAAGCGATACCTGCTGCCGCGATCAGGGTCAATGCCAATGTCTTACCTGCTTTCATAACTGCCATCCGCGAAATAGACACTTGTCTTGTCAATGATATATTTCTCTGCCTCCTCCGGAGCACTGATGTCGGCCTGTCTGCCGTCAACAGGCTTGAAGAAAAGTCTTCCGCCTGAAGCATTCTCATGTCCGCCGCCATGGAAATATGAAGCCGAGCATTTTACTGCAGAAACTCCTTTCTTGGTCCTTATGGAAACTCTGTAGAATCCGTCTCCGTCCTCTTTCAGGAAGATGCTCATGCGGACATTGTCAATCTTGAGCGGCTCATTTACAAGGCCTTCTGTTTCCCCTTCCTTCAAGTCGAATTTTCTTGCCGTCTCGGCATTGAGAATCATGTAGGCGACTCCGTCTGAAGTTATCTTCAGGTTTTCATAAAGCATGTAGCCCCAGAGTCTTACGCTGTTCTCTCTTCCGCTCTGGTACAGTCTGGAAATGATTTCATCCCTGTCAACGCCGGCTGCGAGCAGGGAAGAGGCCATTTCCAATGTGCTCGGGAAAACGGAATTCTTGAAATTGTTCGTGTCGGTAGTCATGCCTGTCATGAGGGCCCTGGCTGTTACGGCCGGGAGTTTTGTAGCATCTCCTCCGATTTCCGGCATTGACATGAGTATGTTGAAAAGCAGCTCGCAAGCCGAAGAAACTTCCGTTTCAGAGAATATCAGGTTGAATGCTGTCGTGTCAGGTGCAAGGTGGTGGTCGATGAGGACTTTTTCAGCCTTTGCATTCCTGAGGCTTTCCTCCAGAGCTCCAGTCCTGGCAAAAGAGTTGCAGTCCTGACATATTATCATGTCGGAATCCTCTATCCTTCTGAAAGCCTTGTCATTGTCTGCCGGGAATTCGATGATTCCCCCGTCCGGAGTCCCTTCCCTTAGGAAGGCCAATGTCTCCGGTACCATATCGGAATATATGACTGCGGCATCGCAGCCCCGGGCTGCCAGATATCCGCGCATGGCCAATGTGCTGCCTATCGCATCTCCGTCCGGACGGATGTGCGCAACCAGTGAAATTTTCTTGTTTTTTCTTATCATGAGGTCTAAAACCTCTATTCCGGATGTGTCGATTTTCTTCATCAATAGTCCTGCAATAATGTGTTCATCAGCGCAAATTTACAAATTATATTGCATATCATAAATCAATTTTATAACTTTGTCGGAACGGATTTGAATTTATAAAAAACTCAAAACATAATGAACGGAATAGTTAAAAAGATTGTCAGCATTCTGCTGCTCTTTGTCATTGCTGGTCTCGTGTATGCCAATATCAAGAGCATCATGCAGCCTATTAACTTCAACAAGCAGAAGGAATACCGTGAAACCGTAGGTATCCAGAGAATGAAGGACCTCCGTACACTTCAGGAGGCATTCAAGTCAGTTACAGGACACTTTACCTCTTCTGCTGATTCTCTCGCTGATTTCTATAAAAACGGCCAGATGGAAGTCCTTATGCAGATCGGTTCAAACGATGACTCTCTTGCAGTAGTTAACACTGAGAAGCTTAGGAAGACACACCGCGGAATTACACCGGCTCAGATGTTCGAGCTCTACAAACAGGGCGAAAGACTTGTATTCTCCATCTCCAATAAAGTTGCTGTGAAGGATACTCTCTTCCACTCAAGAGCAAACTTCAACGTTGATTCACTCAAGTACATTCCGTTCTCACACGGTGATACAGTTCAGATGCAGGCTGTCGTCAAGGAAGTTTCAGGTGTGAAGGTTCCTCTCTTCGAGGCCAAGATGCCTTACAAGTCTCTCCTCAAGGGTCTTGACAACCAGCTCAGAATCAATCTCGATGCAGACCGTCAGGCTATGAACCGCTATGAGGGTCTTCAGGTGGGCAGTATCAGTGCACCTAACAACAACGCAGGTAACTGGGAGTAGTCCCATCCATTTTCGGCTTGACGGCCGAGAAGCAAAAGAACTTATGTTTCAAAAAACAGATAACGGAATATCCATTCAAGTCTCCTTGAGTGGATATTCTTTTAAGATAGCGGACAATGGGGATGAGCGTTCTTCCGGATGGCTCAGCCCTGAACATATCTTTACCACTCCTGAATTCCAGAAGAGATACGATTCCGTGAGGATTTCGCTGATGACACATAAGGTCGCACTGGTTCCTGAGCATTTCTTCAATCCTGTCGAAATACGTCAGCTGCTCGCAGATACGGTGAGGCTGTCAGATGGCGACCAGGCAGAATTCATCCGCATGCCCCAGTTCGGGGCAGTGCTGTTGTTCTCCAATAACATAGGAGAAACATTGTCCCGCATGATTTCCCAGACCGTGTTCACGACAGACGGATATCAGGCCAGAATCCTTCCGGAAATGTACTACATGCTCGAGTCAATGTCAGAGTGCAATGACTATAACAAAATCATTGCATCCTATGCCGATTCATATCTGCATCTGGCTGTCGCCCAGGGAAAGA
>FR890670.1:38975-41186 GCA_000435075.1 Bacteroides sp. CAG:770
CAAGAGCCTCCAGATAGCCAATGTCTTCAAGGCACCTGACTTCACCACGGCCGAATACTTCATCTTCAATACGATGAAGAAGCTCCAGCTCAATCCGGAGGTTTCCACAATCAGTTTCCGCACTCCGCTCGATGCGGAGCAGGAAATGTCGCTCTACCGCTACTTCAAGGCTGTCGAGCAGTTATAAGTCAATGTCAATTTTTATACCTGATTTTTAAGTCAATGAGAATTATAGGCGGAATACATAAAGGAAAGACAATACTGACTCCTCCTGACTTCAGGGCAAGACCGACAACGGACTTTGCCAAGGAGGCTCTGTTCAATATCCTTGACAATGAATTTGAATTTGAAGGCCTCAGCGTGCTGGACCTTTTCAGCGGCACAGGCTCCATTTCATATGAATTTGCATCCAGAGGTGCTGGTCATGTCTGGTCAGTAGAGATGAACCCTCAGTATTCTTCATTCATAAAAGATCAGGCCAGGGCATTGGGCTTCAAGAACTTGACTGCGGTTCACCATAACGTATTCGATTTCATTCCTATATGCAAGGAGCGCTTTGACATTGTCTTCGCCGATCCTCCTTATGCGTTGGAAGGTCTCGAGACCATACCGGACAAGGTGCTTGATGCTGGTCTCGTCTATCCTGAACGGTATCTGATACTGGAGCATGGAGACGAACATTCGTTCAAGGAGCATCCTGCTTTCGTGAAGGAAAAGATCTATGGACGCGTCCATTTTTCCTTCTTCGAACCATTGGCAAAATAGCATTGACAACAATTTGGTTTTCAATAATACAAAAAGCCCGACCGCAATCAACCGGCCGGGCTTTTTCAGCTATGTAGTGAAACTTATTTCACGCTCATGACTGCCTCTGCGATAGAGTTCAGTTTTGTGTCGACGCTGTCAGCGCGGCTGGCGAGGATACAAGGTGCTGTAGTACCTACAAGCATACCTGCCTGGCGGACACCGGTAGCGAGTTTGGAATTGGTCTTCCAGAATACGTTTGCTGACTCGATGTTAGGGAATACGAGACAGTCTGCGTCACCTGCAACAGGGCTGGTGAGCTTCTTGATTTCTACAGACTCGTTGTCGATGGCAACGTCCAGAGCGAGAGGACCGTCAGCGATGCAGCCCTTGATCTGGCCTCTATCGGCCATCTTTGCCAATGCTGCTGCCTCGAGGCAAGCCGGCATTGATGCGAGAACCTGCTCTGAAGCTGCGATGAAGGCAACCTTAGGCTTCGCGATACCGAATGATCTTGCGATCTTTACGACATAGTTTGCAAGAGTCATCTTCTGCTTCAGGTCAGGAAGCGGAACTACTGCCATATCGGTCAGGAAGAGAAGCTTGTGGTAGTTAGGGCTCTCGATGATACCCACGTGACTGAGAAGCGCCTTAGGAGGAAGAAGTCCTGTCTCCTTGTTCAAGATGGCGCGGAGGAACTTGTCAGTAGAGCAGAGTCCCTTCATGAGAACATCACCCTGTCCGTCGTGAACGAGCTGGACAGCCTGAGCGACAGCCTTGAGCTCATCAGGGTTGTCAACGATGTCAAATTTGGAAGCGTCGATGCCGTGCTCTTCGCAAACTTCATTGATCATCTTCGCGTCACCCACGAGTGTGGCCTTGATGAAACCGAGGTCAACAGCCTTTGATGCTGCTTCGATTGTGTGCTCATCTACTGCCCATGCGGCAACCATTCTCTTGCAGATTCCCTTTTCTTTAAGTTCTGCAAATACGTCTGAAAAACTTGTGATCATTTCTGTATGTTATTAATTTTCCTCTTCGCTTTGAACGATATGCATTGTGTCACGCGCGATGACAATCTCCTCGTCTGTGGTTATGAGAGCAACCTTGACCTTGGAATCAGGAAGTGAAATGATGGCATCCTCACCCCATGCGCTGTTGGCCTCGTAGTCGAACTTGAGACCGAGATATGAGAAGTTCTCGCAGACTCTTCTGCGGAGACGGCTGGTGTGCTCGCCGATACCGCCGGGGGAGGTAATAAAGGGAAAGCCGATTAATAAGGGGCCGGTGAAGATAATAAGGTCAACGCCATTCATTACGGCGGCGTAACTTCCTATGTACTTGATGATTCCGTAAGTCATCATCTTGAGTGCGAGCTTGGCTTTCTGGTCACCTGAGTTTGCAAGCGCATCCAAGTCGCGTGCATCGGATGTCACACCTGAAATTCCGAGGAAACCGCTCTTCTTG
>FR890670.1:41212-61816 GCA_000435075.1 Bacteroides sp. CAG:770
ACCGCTCTTCTTGTTCATGATTTCGGTCATCTCGTCAGCTGAGAGATTCTCCTTCTTCATAAGGTATGTGACAACGTTAGGGTCAATGCTTCCGCATCTTGTTCCCATGATGATACCGTCAAGCGGAGTGAATCCCATGGAAGTATCTACTGATTTTCCGTTTACGATTGCGGTGATGGAACTGCCGTTACCGATGTGGCAGGTGATAATCTTGGAATTGTTGATATCCAGACCTGCAAACTTGGCACCCTTCTCTGCGACAAACTGGTGGCTTGTTCCGTGTGCGCCATACTTGCGGACTCTGTACTTTGAGTATGCCTCGTAAGGAAGTCCGTACATATATGCGTATGAAGGTATGCTCTGGTGGAATGCGGTATCGAAAGTCACGACCTGCGGAACTGAAGGAAGCACTGCCTGGACGGCCCTGATTCCGAGAATGTGTGCAGGGTTGTGGAGAGGAGCGAAGTCGCAGCAGATTTCGATCTTCTTCATGACATCCTCATTCACGAGCGCGCTGGATGAGAAGTACTCACCTCCGTGCACGATTCTGTGGCCTACGGCCTCAATGTCATCAAGTGATTTGAGAACGCTGTGCTCGCCGTCCGTGAGGGCATTGAGGACTAGCTTCATTCCCACCTTGTGGTCAGGAACAGGAAGATCCTTTACGACCTTCTCCTTGCCTGTAGCAGTGTGCTGGAGACGACCCGTTTCGAGGCCGATTTTCTCCACGATACCTTTCGCGAGGACATCATAAACCTCATCGCTCTTCATATCAAGCAGCTGGTACTTGATGGATGAGCTTCCGCAATTTATAACAAGAATAATCATATTGTAAAATTTAGATTCTTCTAAAATATTTTATCGGTGGTTATATGCCGTCAGGATAAATTCCTTCCGGAAATGTGGCAAAGTTAAAAAGAAATCACTACTTTAGCAAGAAACAAAAAACTTTAGAACCTACTATTCATGGACAGGACTGGGAACATTGCCGCTTTGTCATTGACTTTCGCGGCGGGTGTGGCGGCGGGAAGCATATTGGTTGCACAAATCATGGCAAGGTACCTCTCACCGGGAGGGCTGTACGCCATCTTAACTTGCTTATTCATAGTAACATTGACAATCCTTACGGCGGCACGCCTCTCGCGTCGGGACGGCCTCTGGAAGATTCTCATACTTTTTCTTTTCACCGGAATTTTCTGCGCCGTGTGCTCCTTCGTCAGCAGTACCGGAGCCGGAACGGCGGGAAGCGGCGGAATCGCAGCGGGATGTGCCGACAATGTCAGGTCAATGCTGGATTCCATCCCTTTTCCGTCGCCGAGGACATCACCTCTCCTGAAGGCCCTCCTGACAGGCGATAAATCCGGTCTCGACAGGCATACCGTGGCCACTTTCAGGGACAGCGGGGCGGCACATATCATGGCCCTCTCGGGACTCCATCTGGGCTTTATCTATGCTATCTTGCTGAAAGTGACATCGTTGGCCGGCATGTCGCCTCGTGTCCGCAAGATACGGAGCATCCTAATAATCGTAGTCTCGGGATTCTATACGATTGCCACCGGTGCGTCCCCGTCCCTCGTCCGCGCCTTCCTTTTCATCGTCATCAATGAAACTGCACGTCTGCTGCATCGCCATGTTCCGCCGGTCCATGTGCTCTGCATAGCCCTGATGATACAGCTGGCATTGACTCCGGCGGTGATTTCGTCCATAGGCTTCCAGATGTCCTACCTGGCCATGGCAGGCATATTCCTGATATATCCGCACCTGAAGGCCTGGTACCCCGGCAGGGAATCCGGCATTGACCTTCCGCGGAAAATCTGGAACACTGCGGCATTGACACTCTCATGCCAGATTCTTACCGGTCCTTTGGCGTGGCTGCGGTTCCGGACTTTTCCTCTGTACTTCCTCATTACCAATCTGTTCGCCCTTCCGGTAACGTCTCTGCTGATGCTTCTTGCGATTTGCACAACTGCATTGACCTATATCGGCCTCTGCCCGAATTTGCTCGTGACGGCGACAGATTCCGTTGCATCGGCATTGCTTTTCATAATGGAAGTGATATCTGGATTATAGTCAAAAAAAACTCCTGCCGCGCGGCCAGTACGACCTGAACAGCAGGAGAATCAATGTTTCTGAAAGTTTTACTCGGCGTTGATCTGAGCCTTCACTTTCGCGGTGAATTCAGCCGGCAGCTTTTCGAAACTGTCAAGTTCTTTCACGAGCGCTGCCTTGTCTATGTTCTCGAGATATTTTCCGGTATTCTGCGGATCTTCATTGATGAAACTTGCGCACTGTGCGAGCGCGAGGAATGAATCCGGCAGCATCATGTAAGGGTCCACTGTCTTGCCGAAAGCGAGTTTTGCCTCCGGGGTGAGTGCCATCATTCTGTGCATCAATGCCTTCTTGCCGTTGAGAAGTTCTCTGTGAGAAGCGGCATAGTCATTGAACCTGCATTCTACAGTGATTTCCTCATCTGCGGAAGTCTCCGGGAGATAAACGGTTGCAGAAAGGTCTGCTCCGTTGTAGCCCCAGACGGCTGTCTTGCCGCAAGTCTCGTAGTCATGATCGGCGAAGCGGGAATAAGCCACCTCATTGCCATTGACAAGAACCTTTTCAGGCGCGAAAACGCCGGCGAAGACGAACTGGAGCCTGCGGTTATTGTCAATGCCGTTGTATGTTCCTTTGCGTGCGGCTACGGTGACTTTCACGTGTGACGCATCCGCTTCCTTGCTTACGGCTGTGGTTGCAAATTCCTCCTTATATGCCTGAGACTCACCGTCATCCTCATAAACTGAGGTGGTGCTGTTTCCGTCACCTGGAACTACGAACAGTTTGAGGACGTTGCTCTTTTCCTGAAGGGATTTGATGTCTGAACCCGCCATCGGGATGACAGCTCCGGCCTTCACGTAGTAAGGATTCTCATTGACTGTGTAGGTGAGGGTGTCCTTCTGGCCGCCGTGAATCATTGTTCCTGTTGCCACGTCATACCAGTCGTTGCCTTCAGGGAACCACATTCCGCGTTTTGCGAGACCTGTGATCTTGTCGGCAGGCTGGCAGACCGTTGTGGCGAGGATGTCGTCACCGAACATGAACTCCTCTTTCCACTCGTATGCCTCATTGTCTTCTGCATAGTCGTAATACATAGGGCGGCACATGGAAATGCCGGTATCGTAGGTCTGACGGGCTGCATTATATATATAAGGTGAAAGGTCGTATCTGAGTCTTATGGCTTCGCGCATGCTGTCGAAGTAGTCAGGGAATACCCAGAATCTCTTCTCCATGGTCAAGTCCTTGGTAGAGTGAGTCTTGTAGATTGGGGTGAAGACTCCTGACTGAAGCCATCTGGTGTAAAGTTCCGGGTCGGTTTCCCTCACGCCTCTAGGCTGCATGTGTCCGCCGATGTCGTGGCCCCAGTATCCGTAACCGACATTTGATGCTGTAGTGGTGAAATAAGGAAGGTATCCGAGCACTTTCCATGTCGCATAGCAGTCTCCGGAGAAGCCGATCTGGTAGCGGTGGCTTCCGATTCCGCCCCAACGGTGATAAATCATAGGTCTTCTGGCGTAGATGCCCTGGTTCTCAGACTGGCGGACCATGTCGTTGAAGAAGGTATAGTTCAGCCAGAATGTGTTGCTGAGCCCCGGTGTGTATTTGCTTTCTATCCACTGCTGCCAGTCGAGCCACCAGAAGTCAACTCCCTGTTTTTCGAAAGGACGGATGACGGAATTGAAATAGGCATTGGCCCAGTTCTCGTCGTCGATTCTGAAAGGCACCGGAGCTTTGCTTCCGTCGGCATTGACGTAACCCTTCGGGCCGTCGTAGTCGGAAGTTCTTGAAAGGTAGTCTTTTACGAATCTGTCGTAAGGTTCTTCGTATGGCTGGATTCCGGATGCCGGGTGGAGGTTCAATGTCGTCTTGAGACCGAGGTTATGAAGGTCCTGCAGGCAGTTTGCCGGATTAGGGAAGAGTTTCTTCTGCCAGGTGTAGCCTGTCCATCCGATTCTCTGGCCGAATTCATCTTTAGGAGATTTGCTTCTGCGGAGAGTCCATGTCTCGTGCCAGTCCATGTCCAGAACCATTACATCGATAGGAATGCTGAGGGACCTGATTTCCTTGCCGAGGCCTACGAACTCGAAGTCTGAGTACTGCCAGAAACGGCACCACCAGTAGCCGAAAGCATATTTCGGAGGAAGCGGAATCTGGCCGCCGATCTTGGTGAAGTCTGAAACGGCCTGCTTGTAGTCGTGGCCGTAGGCGAAGATATAAAGGTCCTGTCTGTCACCTGGTTCGCGGTTCGCCACCCAGTTCTTCCAGTCTGTGTTTTCAGGGACAAGTACCTGTCTTTCAGACTCGTCGATGATTGCCCAGCCGTCACGTGATACGACTCCTTTGTCATAAGGTTCATTGGTCTTTACGCCGTCGCATCCGTCGAGCGTCCTTGCTGTTCCGAGAAGGTTTCCGCTGTCGTCAAGTCCCGGATGCCAGCTGACTTTCTTCACTCCGTTCTTGGAAGTGTGCTCAGGCATTGTGAATGTCACGTGGAGATTGTTCTGGTCGAACTTGTTGTCTCCGGTGTATGTCAATGTCAGGTCGGCTGTTTTGATGGTGATGCGTTTTCCTGACTTCTTGACGGTATATGCAGGTACCGGCATACGTCTGTTGACGATACCGAGTGTGGCTCTGTCTTCGAATTTCCCGTCAGCAGCCCATTCCATACGGACAAGTCTGCTGCCGAGAACGGTGAATCTCGCATTTCCGAAAACCACCTCTGCCTTAGGATCGGCTTTCGGGTCGTCCTCAGAGGCTCTGGCCAGCCTCAGTTCTTCTGAGCCGAGAAGTTTGCGGGCAGTGAGAGGCTCGTTGGTAGTGATGCAGTCCACGCCAAGGTCAATCATCGCCTTCATGTCCTTCTCCTTGTTCACCGTCCAGACATTGACACTCATTCCGAGGTCGTGCGCCTCTTTCACCCATTCCGGATGCTTGTAGAATGAATTATAGTGATAATCAATGCCATTGATGCCTTCTTTCTTGACGTCCGCCGGCGCGATGTCGCCGTTCAGGTACTGGTTCGTGAATTCCGGCGCCTCGTCTGCGACTTTCTTGCAGATGTTCATGCTGAATGAGATGAACATTACTCTTGAAGGGTCGTAGAGGTTGTGCTTCTTCAGTTTGTCGAAGGTAATGGCTACAAGGCTGTCCTCGTGCTCCTTGCTGTACTGGCTCTTGAACTCCAGGACCATGACAGTCGTGGCGCATTTTGCTGCCTGGTCGAGATATTCGTCCAGTGTCGGCATGGATTCTCCGTTTGCAAGCTTGAACTGCTTCAGGTAGCCGTATGTGTTCTTCTGGATGTCATGGCCCTCTATGTGGGCATCGTGGTGGACAACGACTTCGTGGTCTGATGTCAGGTGGATGTCAAATTCGCTGCCCCAGAGATTGTAGTTCTGGGCTGTTTTAAGGGAGGCTATCGAGTTCTCTGTATGCTGCGATTCGTCGCATTTCCAGAAGCCTCTGTGCGCTCCGATTCTGATGGAACCGGTCTGGGCAGTGGCAGGAATCGTCATGACTGCTGTCAATGCCGCCAGCGCGAAGTTCAAGATTGACTTTTTCATAAATAACTGTTATGTTTTGTGTTACACGCCCGGTTCCATGCTCTTGGAACATCGGGTTTATCATACAAATATACTTAGTTATTACGATTATTCAGTAAAAAAAATTATCTTTGCCGGACCGAACGGATTTAACTTGTTCCATTAGTCGCTGGATGTCAATGGTTTACGTATTGAAAGTATTTTCTTTCGCTATGAAACTTTTTTAGTGGTATTGTTTCGCTTGCGGCTTGGAAACGAAATCTGCCGAATAATCCCGGATTCGTGGATGGTGCAGTCTTCGGAATGGATTTGTAAAACAGAACTTAAATTAATAATCTAATGGTTAAAGTGAATATCGGAGGTTGCTCCTCCTTTGTAAAAGAGTCTGAGTACAAGGAATATGTAGAGAAGGCTCTTTCTGCTTTCGACGTGCTCGAGTCTGAGACCGGCGCAGGTAATGATTTCCTCGGCTGGAAACATCTTCCTTCAGAGACACCTGAAGAACTTGTAAAGGCATGTGAGGATGTTCGTGATGACTGGAAATCCAGAAATGTGGATCTCGTTGTAGTTATCGGTATCGGAGGCTCATATCTCGGTGCAAAATGCGCTATCGAGGCTCTTTCGCACAGCTTCGCAAGAGAGCTTCACCGCACGGATGTGCCTGAGGTCGTTTTCGCCGGCAATAACCTGTCAGAGGAGTATGTGAGCGAACTCATTGACCTGATGAAGGTTAGAAATACAGCTTGTGTAGTTATCTCCAAGTCTGGTACAACCACTGAGCCTGCGGTTGCTTTCAGAATCGTAAAGCAGCATCTCGAGGAGGCTTATGGCCAGAAAGAGGCAGCAGCACGTATCGTTGCAGTTACCGATGCGCACAAGGGAGCTCTCAAGACACTTTCTACACAGGAAGGCTACAGAACTTTCGTCGTTCCTGACAATGTCGGCGGACGTTTCTCAGTTCTCACTCCGGTGGGCCTTCTTCCTATCGTGCTTGCAGGATTTGACATCAGGGCACTGCTCGAAGGCGCCAAAGAGGCAGAGGCTGCACTTGCAGAGAAATCAGAGAACAACCCTGCAGTAGTCTATGCTGCAATGCGTAATCTCCTTCATTCTGTTTATGGAAAGAGCGTGGAAATCCTTGTTTCATTCAGCCCTAAATTCCAGTATCTCGGCGAGTGGTGGAAGCAGCTTTACGGTGAGTCAGAGGGCAAGGACTGCAAAGGAATCTTCCCTGCATCTGTTACCTATACCACTGACCTTCATTCACTTGGCCAGTTTGTTCAGGACGGCGCGAGAATTATGTTCGAGACCGTTGTGAACATCGAGAACAGTAACCGCAGCGTTGTGATCGGCAGCGATGAGCAGAATCTTGACCAGCTGAATTACCTTGCAGGACAGCACGTTGAACACTGCAACGCGATGGCTCAGCTCGGAACAAAGCTTGCACACATTGACGGCGGTGTTCCACAGCTCGAGGTTTCCATCGAGAGGATCAATGAGAAGACCCTCGGCAACCTGTTCTATTTCTTCGAGTTCGCATGTGGCGTCAGCGCTTACACTCTCGGCGTGAATCCGTTCAACCAGCCGGGTGTAGAGGCTTACAAGAAGAATATGTTCGCCCTTCTCGAGAAGCCGGGCTTCGAAGAGCAGACCAAGGCCATCAAGGCTCGTCTCGCAGAATAAGACCAGTCCTCCACTCGGGGAGGATTTGGGTTCAGGTCAATGCTGACTTATAATACAAATAACCCCGTTGTTCCGGAAAATGGAGCAACGGGGTTTATCGGTTATATCGGTGTCGAATGCCAGATAACCGGGCATCCGATATTGGGATTATCTTGTCAATGTCTTCTTGGCATTGGCAGAAGAAGCGGACCTTACTGTCGTCACGGCCTTGGTACCGTTTCTCCGGATATGGTTTCCTGTCTTGATTTTCAATGTCTTGTGTCCTGAGGCGTCTGCTGGCATTGAATTAACCTTTTCTGCAGAACCGGACTTCGTCATTGTCAGCGGGAATACAGGAATCTTCTGGTTCTTTACGTATATGCCGTTGTCATTCTCATCGTGAGGGAAGTCGAAATACTGCATTGACGTGAGCGATGTGGTGTAGGTCTTGTTCTCATGCAGGAAATTGAAAATCAAGCCTTTGACTGTTGCACTTCTGGCATCGGAAGAAAGTTCTGAGCTTTCTGCGATGATGATGTTGTCGCAGACGGTCTGCTCTTCACCTGCCTTCATGTCAGTGAATCCCATAGAGCCGTCATAGATGAAGTTGCCGTAGAAACAGAGGTCGTACTGTTTGCCTCCAAGTGTCTCGGTGCCGATAAACAGGCTCTTGAACAGCATTTGTCTGGTGAACCTGTCGTACTGGACTTCAATGCTGTAGTCGCTCATATCCTGTTCTGTACCGTTTCCGCTTTCCCATCCTGCAACATTGAAAAGGAAATTGGCGTCAGCCGAAGATACCTTTATATTATAGGTGATGTTTTTCGACTGGTCGGTCTTGCATGCTCCCGTGATGGTCCAGTCTCCAAGCCAGTTCAGAAAGTCCTCCGAAGGTTTGTCTTCCTGAATTGTGAATCTCAGGACGGCATAATCTCCGGTCAGGTTGCCCTTGTCGTCTGCGCCGAATGCCACTGCCACCCATTTCCCGGACCTCATCCTGTCGAATGTTATGTCCATCGTTCCCTTGTATGTCTCTCCGGTATAGAAATTCGGCTCATCCTTGATATACTCGTAGATGTCGCCATTGTACCATGCCTCGAGATTCTCCTCTGTCACCACGTCGAGCCAATAAGTTTCCTGGTCCACGCTCTCCACGGTGATTATGTCAATGTCGGCGAGGAAACCGCTGTCGTCCGTAATCACGTCCTGCGAATGTTTCAATGTCCAGTCGGGGTTTATCCGGAATGTTAATTTGTTGTCATCCGGTCCCTGCGGGCGGGAGTCCGGCCTCTGGCCTACGCCGTCGATGCTGCACGAGGCAAAGGTCAATGCCATGGCGGCCGCTGTCAATATTGTTCTGATAATGTTCATTTCCAGTCTGTTTTTGGATTAATGTATCGAATATTCCAAAGATAGGGATATTTTTCCGATTACAACGACAGCCGGTGCGGACGGATATGACTTTAAAACTTAAAGTGTAATGTTTTAGTTGTCCGTTTCGGTTTATATTTTATTCTAAATAGGTAAAAGATAGTGTAAAACCAGCGTATATTTTGGGTATTTGATTAATAATTGTAAATTTGCAATTCTGTAGGTATAAATCTACGATTTAAAAACACTATCAATTATGTTTAAACACTTGAAGCAAACGTTTCTAAGGGTATGCGTGGCATTGATTGCCGCTGCAACCTTGAATGTAGCTGCTCCTTTTTCTGCGTATGCCCAGAATACATCCGGAAAGGGGACAGTTAAGGGTATCATAACCGATTCAAACGGACCTGTTCCGGGAGCTGCGGTTATGATTAAGGACAAGACCGGAGCTGTGATTTCCGGTATGGACGGAGATTATACTCTTTCAGGTCTTGAGATGAATGATGTCATTGTCGTGACCATTCTCGGATACAAGGATGCGCAGGCCGTATGGACAGGCCAGCAGAAATTGAACTTCACCTTGGAGGTGTCCACAGAGTTCCTTGATGAGGTCGTTGTCACTGCGCTCGGTATCAAACGTGAGGAGAAGACGCTTTCTTACAATGTGCAGAAAGTTGATTCTGACAAACTTACCACAGTAAAGGATGCGAACTTCGTAAATTCACTCGTCGGTAAGGTAGCCGGAGTGCAGATCAACTCAGGTGCCAGCGGCCCTGGAAGTACTACCCGTGTCGTAATGCGTGGTATGAAGTCTATCGAGAAGAACAACACTGTTCTTTATGTGATCGACGGTGTGCCTATGTACAACAAGAGCTTCGGCGGCTCCGGCGGTACCATGTCTTCAATGGTCAGCTCAGAGTCAGCTGCCGATATCAACCCGGAGGATATCGAGTCTGTGAACATGCTTACAGGCCCTTCAGCAGCAGCGCTTTACGGTTCTGAGGCTGCCAACGGTGTAATTATCATCAACACCAAGAAAGGTGCAGAGGGCACGACCAAGGTTACTGTCAGCAACAATACCACTTTCTCAAGGGCATACATGATGCCTGATATGCAGGACCGTTATGGTAGAAGCGGCGGATACAACAGTTGGGTGCAGAACTTCCTTCTTCATACAGCTATGATCCTCGCAAGTTCTTCAACACCGGTACTGACGTGATCAACTCTGTTGCACTTTCTACAGGCAACAAGAACAGCCAGACATATATTTCCGCTACGACTACAAACTCAAAGGGTATTGTTCCTGAGAGCAAGTATGACAGATACAACTTCACCGCAAGAAATACTACCAAGTTTGCGAAAGATAAACTCGTTCTCGACTTCGGTGCAAGTTTCATTATCCAGAAGGACCACAACCTCGTTTCGCAGGGTACTTATTTCAACCCGCTCCCTGGTCTTTATCTCTTCCCGAGAGGAGACGATTTCAATGAGGTGCGTCTCTATGAAAGATGGAACCCTGTTACAGGTGTGAAGACACAGTACTGGCCATATTCTGAGGGCTCTCACAATATCCAGAACCCTTACTGGGTGCAGAAGCGCAACAACCGCGATATGAATAAGCGCCGTTATATGTACAATGCTTCTTTGCAGTACATTCCTTTCAAATGGCTGAACATCACAGGTCGTGCTCGTCTCGATGAGTCAACATATCGCCAGACTACTAAGTACTATGCTACAACATTGAAAACATTCGCCGGTGAAAACGGTGGTTACATGTTGGACAACATGACTGACAGATCTTTCTACGGTGATATCATCGCAAACGTAGATAAGACATGGGGTGACTGGAGATTGATTGTCAATGCCGGTGCTTCTATCAACGATCAGAGATATGAGATGAACCGCGCTGCCGGTGACCTTATCCTGCCTAACCACTTTGCTACCAACAACCTGAATACAGCTGTAAACTACAAGGGCAATCAGGAAGGATGGCACGATCAGACTCAGGCTGTTTTTGCTTCAGTTGAGACTGGATGGAATAACATGCTCTTCCTCACTCTCACCGGACGAAATGACTGGGCTTCTCAGCTCGCCTATACTGACAACAAGTCTTACTTCTACTGGTCAGCAGGTCTTTCTGCAGTTATCTCAAATATGGTAGAGATGCCTTCATGGCTTACTTTCATGAAGATGCGCGGATCTTACTCTCAGGTGGCTTCTCCATTTGACAGATTCCTCTCTAACCCTAGCTACAAGTACAACGACCAGACCCATAACTGGAGCAAGAGCGATACCTATCCTGCTTATAACCTCAAACCAGAGGATACAAGATCTTGGGAGCTCGGTCTCAACGTACGTTTCCTCGAGAGCCTCTCTTTGGATGTGACTTACTATAGGTCAAATACCTATAATCAGACTATCTACGCACCGCTTTCTGCATCTTCAGGATACAAGAACTTCGTGGCACAGACCGGTAACATCCAGAACCAGGGTGTTGAGCTCGCTCTCGGATATGACAACAAGTGGGGTGACTTCAGCTGGAGCAGCAACTTTACATATACATTCAACCAGAACAAGATCAAGGAACTCGCACATGGTATTCCTGACCCTATCACAGGCACTCCTGTTGACGTGACACAGATCGAGAAGGACTGGTTGGGCGCATCTAACGTTGCTCCTCAGGTTATCCTTCGCGAAGGTGGTTCTCTTTCTGATATCTATATCAAACATAGAGTGGCCAGAGACCTTAACGGTAGTGTGGCTGTTGACAACAACGGTAATATCAAGGTTGAGGAAGTTGAAGCTTACAAGGCAGGTCAGCTCGCTCCTAAGGGCAACTTCGGATGGAGCAACACCTTCGGATTCAAGGGTGTTTCTCTCGGCGTAGTGCTTACTGCACGTGTGGGCGGTCTCGTTTACTCGGCTACTCAGGGTATCCTCGACTACTATGGAGTATCAGAGGCTTCTGCTTCAATGCGTGACGCTGGCGGAATTCCTGTAAACTATGGTAAGCTTGGAGCAAAAGAATATTATACTACAATCAGTACAGCTCAGGGAGGTTATGATGCATTCTACCTCTATAGCGCTACCAACGTCCGTCTCCAGGAACTCGCATTGAACTATACCTTCCCTAAGAAGTGGTTCAACGACAAACTGAACCTTACTTTGGGTATTGTAGGACGTAACCTCGCCATGATTTACTGCAAGGCACCGTTCGATCCGGAACTTTCAGCTGCTACTGGCAACAACTACTATCAGGGAGTTGACTATTTCATGCTTCCAAGCACAAGAAATTTCGGTTTCAATGTTAAACTCCAGTTCTAAAAACGAAGACAATTATGAACAAAATAACCAAAATTCTCGCTTCTTGCGCTATCCTCGGCGTACTCGGAGGATGTACAAAGAATTTCGAGAAATATAATACGGACCCGTATGCAATCAAGAGTTCTGATCCGTCGATTCTTATTCCGACGATGATGGCATCTCTTATGTACGTGCAGCAGAATGACTCTCAGATGATCGACCAGATGGTCGGTTCTCTCGGTGGCTACTACACATTGTCCAACCGTTGGGGTGGTCAGAACTTCGATACATTCAATGCCTCTGATTCATGGAATGCAATTCCTTATGAGACAATGTTCCTCGATATCTATGCCAACTATTTCGAGATTGAGAAATTCACAGGTGCTTCAGGTCACTATTATGCAATGGCCAACCTTCTCCGCGCAGCAGCTATGATGCGTGTCGCTGATATGTATGGTCCGATTCCTTACAGCAAGGTAACTGACGGTCAGATGTATGTGGCATACGATTCTAATGAGGATGTTTACAAGAGCATCATCGAGGATCTTAACAGTGCCGCATCCGTACTTGCCGGCTATGCATCTGCATATCCTGACAAGAAGCCTTTGGCTGCTCAGGATCCTGTTTTCGCAGGAGATTATGCCAAGTGGGCAAAGCTTGCAAACTCTTACATCATGCGTGCAGCAATGCGTTCTGGCAATCAGGCGGCATTTGTAGCTGCTTATGAGTCTCCATTCGGATTCATCAATGCCAATGCGGACAACGCCATGATGGATCCTGCAGCTCAGCCGAACCCTTATCAGCTCGCAAGTGCATCCTGGGGTGACCTCAGAAGCGGTGCGTCTATCGTGGACTATATGAATGGTTATGAGGATCCGAGATGTCCGGCTTACTTCACCAAATCTACTGGCGGAAAGTATATCGGAATGCGTTCAGGAAAGGGCGCTTTCGAGAAATCAGCAGTTCAGGGTTATTCAATGCCTAATTTTGCGGCTACCGACAAACTCCCTGTTTTCGTGGCGGCAGAATCTCAGTTCCTTCTTGCAGAGGCAGTTCTTAAAGGATGGATTTCCGGAAGCGCTCAGGACTTCTATAAGCAGGGTATCAAACTCTCAATGGAACAGTGGGGCGTGGACAGCTATGATGCCTCTAACTACATAGGGGATGACACCAGCGTGCCTGATTCATATGAGAATGACCTTGTTGCAAGATTCCCTGACTACAGCAGAAAGACAAAGGTTACTGTCGCTTGGGACGAATCGGCATCGGCTGATATGAAACTCGAGAAGATCATCACCCAGAAGTGGATTGCCAACTATCCTATGGGAATCGAGGCTTGGACAGAATATAGAAGAACAGGTTATCCTGAGCTCGCTCCTGTAATCGACAACCTCTCAAATGGTGTAATTACAGATAATGCACGTGGACTCCGCAGACTTCGTTACTCTTTCAACGAGAAAACATTGAATAAGGAAAATTATCCTGCAGCTGTCAGCTTGCTTGGTGGCAAGGATGATGAGTCTGTAGATCTTTTCTGGGCTAAGAAGAACTAACATTTAAAATTAGACAAATATGAAATTCAATATATTGAAAGCTCTCATTCCGGCAGTTGCGGTTTTCGCTGTGACAGGCTGTAGTGACTGGACAACACCTGAGCCGAAAGATTTCGATAGTCCAATGACCGAAATCAAAAAGGATGACGCCTACTATGAGGCTCTCCGTGCATACAAGGCTAGCGACCACTCTGTTTCATTCGGATGGTACAGTGAATGGGGCGAGGGAGGAGTTGCTACTACCAATATGCTTCAGGCAGTTCCGGACTCAATGGATATCATTTCATTGTGGAACAATGCTCATCTTACTCCTACCAAGAAGGCAGACCTTGATTTCGTTACCAAGGTAAAGGGTACCAAGGTGCTTATTTGCTCTTTTATACCGGAAGTAGGTTGCTTCTATTCTCCAGGTGAACTTACAACTGTTCAGGAGCGTAGAGATTACTGGGGATGGAAAGATGGCGACGAAGAGGCTATCCATAACTCTATCATCAAATGGACAAAGACCATTGCTGACTCTTTGAATATCTATGGCTTCAGCGGTATCGACATTGACTATGAGCCGGGTGAGTATGGTGGAGCTCTCTGCCGTAACTCTAAGTATTATACTTGGTTCGTTGAGGAAATGGGTAAGTATATCGGTCCACAGTCCGGTACAGACAAGATTTTCATCGTCGATGGATATTATACGTCGCAGCCTAATGCAGCTGATCTTGCCAAGTATTTCGATTATTTCGTAAATCAGGCTTATATGAATAAAGCTTATGGTCTGCAGTCTCGTTTGGAGCAGACTATTAGAGCCTTCTCATCTGTAATGTCTGAAGAGGAGATTACAAAGAAATTTATTGTTACGGAGAATCTTGAGAGTGCAATGGACTGCTTGAGTGGAGGATACGCTTGGACTGATGCTGATGGACACGGGTGGGATAGAAGTGTCATGCCTTCTCTTGTAGGATTTGCCGACTGGAAACCAGCTAACGGCTTCAGAAAGGGTGGATTCGGTGCTTATCGTTTCAGTAATGAAAGGGTGAACACTCCTCCATTTAAGTGGATGCGCAAGGCTATTCAGCAGCAGAATCCTGCTCCTGGCAAGCAAATTATCGAGAAACCGGCTGAATAGTATTGAAAATTTAAATTAGAAAAACATGAAAAATATTTATAAATATGGTGCTCTTGCACTTATGGCTATGGCTGCATGCAGCTGCAATGATGCAGAATATGGCGCAGCTGGAACTATGGGTGACAAGCTTGGAGTTCATGCCTACCTTGTAGAGAGCAATTCTACACCTGGTATTGCTAATAGTGTCGTGACACTTGGCTCGACAGTAACTAATCTTGCACTTACACCATCATTGACAGATAAGAGTGATGCTGATGCAGAGTATCGTCTTGTGGTTGATAAGGATATGCTTGAAAAGTTCAATGAAGCGGAAGGTACCAGTTATGATGCTCTTCCGGAGAAACTTGTTCATCTGGAGTCTTCTATAACGATACCGGCAGGAAAGTGCTCTCAGGAGCCATTCATTATCTCTATTGATCCTCTTCCTCTGGAGCTTGTGGGAACACCATTTGCACTGCCTCTCCGCATGGAAAAGGTTTCAGGCAATGCAGATGTTACAGGACGTACCAGTTCTTATGTATATGTGATTTCATCTGCAATCGTAGATGATTTGCCTAAATTCAATGGCGCTTCCGGACTTAGGACTGATGAGGCTTTGAGCATCCCTCAGTTTACAATAGAGATGCGTTTGCAGGTATCTAATACTTCCCAGCGAAACAGAGATATCTTCTTCTGTAATCCAGGAACCCGTGAGTTTATGGCTCGTTTCGAGGACCCTCAGCGTGATCAGGATGGATTCAAAGCTCATTCTTTGGTTCAGTTCCAGGGTATTGGTGGTAACAATGGTTATTGGGCTCCAGGTGACGGCCCTTGGTGGGGATGTCAGGTAATGACCAACGAAATCCGCGTATGGGATTTTGCTAGGTCGGCAGATCAGATTGCCAACAGTATCAAGTCTGTTTCTCCTAACAGTAAAGGACTTATCGGTTACTGGAGGATTTCCAGAAGTAACTATGATGAGACCAATAAGATCTTCAAGAACCTTGCTGGCGATCATCACCACTTGCATACAAACAAGAATTTCACTTGGGTTGAGAACGTATCAAGTGAGGATGTAGCAACACCATGGTAATAGTTTGACAAAACTATCATAATCAGATATGAGGATGCTGGCGGTTTTTATTCCGCCGGCATCTTTTTTAGTAAGCGTTAAAAAATAAGGTGGTAAAGATTTGTGAAGAATTTTCGAGGATAGATTTCTTTTCGAAGAAGGAGTGTACTGGACGTACACGACTGATGAAGAAGAGAAATATAGACCGAAAAGGCGAACAAAGATTACCAAGTTATTTTTTGAGGATTACTTAGTTTGCCCGGTGGCATTCTTGCGGATTCTTGCTAATTTTGCAGGGATGTACGGGATTGGAATTCCCAGCTGTGATTTTTAATGACATTGACAATGGCACACACAAGAGAAGAAAAACTTGCGCAGTTCGGCCGCGTGCTGGACATTATGGACAAACTCAGAGAAAAATGCCCATGGAACGGGGCTCAGACCTGGGAAACATTGAGGTCGCTTACTGTGGAGGAAGTTTACGAACTCAGTGATGCTGTCATCAAGCATGAGGACAAAGATGTCGAAAAAGAACTGGGAGACATTCTTCTGCATGTGGTTTTCTATTCCAAAGTCGCTGAAGAGCAGTCGAAATTCGATGTGGCAGATGTCATGGAGCGCTTGTGCGAGAAGATGACATTCCGTCATCCTCATGTGTTCGCCGACGGTCAGGCTGCAGATGCCGAGGCTGTTTCCGAGAACTGGGAAATGATGAAAATGAAGGAGAAGGGCGGGAACAAACGCATTCTTTCAGGTGTTCCGGATTCGCTGCCGCCGATTCTCAAGGCGTATTCGATGCAGGACAAGGCTAGGGGAGTGGGCTTCGACTGGGAGCGTCCGTCACAGGTATGGGACAAGGTAAAGGAGGAACAGGGCGAGTTTCAGGCAGAGCTTGAGTCAATGTCAGCGGAGGAAGGCCTTGGCGACACCGTGCCTGCCGGATATACAATGACCCCGACTCCTGGTTCTGCCCGTGACCGCGCAGAAGAAGAACTCGGGGACTTCATGTTTGCTGTTGTCAATGCTGCCAGACTCTATGGCCTGAATCCCGATACTGCTCTGAACCGTGCCTGCGACAAGTTCCGTCGTCGTTTCACGTATCTGGAGGAGCATACCATCCGTCAGGGTCGCAATCTTACCGACATGACACTTGCCGAGATGGATGAAATCTGGGATGAGGCCAAGGCCAAAGGCCTGTAGTCCGGCTCTCGGACGGATGCCCAAGGCCCACGCGCTTTTTCTTGTGTACGTTACCCTCGCCCTAAAGGGGCCCTAAAAAGTCCCGAAGGGACCGCGCCGGGGCGCTAGATACCCCTAATAGGGGTCGCAGACGTTAGTCTGCGGGGGTTAGGAAGTCCGGAGGAGGGGGAACAAAAGACTTTTTGGTCACCCCTCCTTACCCTCACCCTGAGGGCTCCAAAAACGGTGTTTCGCGCTTGCGGAACTTACATTATTTGGTTCTGGTCCAGACTGAGTTTCTGCCAAGTGCAGGAACTCCGATATATCCGCGTAAAGTAAGATTTCCGTCAGACTTAAGTTTGATTGTGGCCTTGTAGGTGTTTCCGCTTTCAGGGTCATAGATGGTGCCATTCTTCCAGATGCCGTTGTCGTAGGTCATGTCTTTCAGGATGACAACGCCCTTGAGTGTCCTTTTTCTCAGAGAAGCATCCGGATTCTTTTCATCTTTTGCACCCTCGACAACTGTCCAGACAAGTGTTCCGATATATTTGCCGTTCTGCTTGGTGACTTCCACCTTTCCGGTCTTGTTTTCTGACAAGTAGGTTCCCAGAATTCTGTCCGCGTCATTTGTCTGCGCGAAAGCCATGACGGTACAGAGTACCAATATGGCCGAAATGATTAATTTCTTCATTTTCATAATGTTTTAAATTACAATACTATGCGGCTTCTGCTGAGCCGCTGTTCCTGTCGGAATCCCAGGATTTTCATATGATATGAACCATCATCGGGCCCGACGGGGACTTGCATCACGCAAAAACCGCGCCCGGACAGATGACCGTAGCCGAGTATCGGACCAACGGTGTAAAAATCGGCCTGATTTTACCCCGTTTGTTTGAATTTTCTGAGTGACTTCAGAATAATTCGACTATCAGGAAGTTATGAAACACTCATCCGCCGAGCCCAGGCCCAAGCTATCGCACCTCAAAAGCAGAGTAAATAAGTAAAACGAACCCCGAACGTTAGATAAACAGCTTTCGGGGTTCATGTTTCAATACGTAACCCCGGAGAAGCTTACACAATAAATTAAGCGTCCCCGATGCCCATGTTGCCGGAAACGCTTACTATACTGCCATCTGTTCAAATGGCTGATTTTCAATGTTATTCTGTAGGTGTCGTGAAGGTGTCCGTGTAGAACTTGCCCTGAGGCTAGCCCAGGCATCCACAGCTACGGACCAAACGGTGTAAAAATCGGCCTGATTTTACCCCGTTTGTTTGAATTTTCTGAAACGGTGAAAATAATGATGTTTTCTTACACCGTTTTTCAAGGATGAATGTCCTCATCATCGACATGTCGTCTGTCAGGCGGTGCGGTACGGCGGACGTGGCCAACCCACGGCCTCGGGAAGTGGGAGGTGTGGCTGATTTTCAATGTTATTCTGTCGGTGTCGTGAAGGTGTCCGTGTAGAACTTGCCCTGAAGCTTGCCCCAGGCATCCACAGCCACGGACCATACTATGTATTCCACACCGGCAGTCAGACCTGTGATGTTTTCCTCATCGTAGCCCTCAGGGTCTGAAGTCGTAAAGCCGCTCCAACGTCCGAGGTCCTCGATAGCCTGCTGCCTCTTGTAGCCATTGGCAACCATTGACTGCTCGATGACTCCGTTGAGGATATATTCAAGAGTCGCCTCATCTGTCTTGTGGGTCTGCTTGAACTCATTGAAAGTCTTCATATCAATGACATCCCACATATAGACAACCTGCTTGTCGGAAGGAGTTACTCTGATTTTCACCCTTGTAGGAGCCTTGCTGACGTATGAATACTGGAATGAGCATTTTTCCGGGTCACCTCCGATGGTACGGAACTCTTTCTTGTAGAGCTTTGTGGTAGGCTCTCCGTCAGAGTAGCCAAACGCTATCACATAATAGTCGCGGCCAGGCTGAAGAACTGCCTCATTCTTATACTCGAATATTCCTTTCGCAGTCATCGTCGGAATGAGGAATGCGTTGTATTCGATGAAATATCTCATGGTTTCTCCGTCGCCAAGCTCATCCACCAGAGACTTTGGCCATGCATCCACGAGGTACGGGTCTTCCATGACACTTGGAACTACCTTGTAGTCAGCGCCGTTGTTCGCGATAGTACCAATCGTGATGTCGAGCACGTTCCCGGAAGGATTGACCGCAGGAGTTGAAAACTCTTTCAATGTCAGTTCGGTCGAAACTGCCCCGTCTTCCTTCACGCCGAAAGCTATCGCATAATAGTCGGTCGCAGGACTGAGTTTGCTGAAGCGGATAGTCTCAGGAGTAGTTGAGATCAGCTTTTTCAGAACTTCCTCTTTGGAAATATCATATGCCTCCATACGGCGCTTGACCTCTCCGTCGAAGTAAGTCTGTAGTCCTGAATCGGTCAGATGGCTGTACGCTTCTTTCCCGAGAATGTCGAAATAGTAAGTAGTCCCCTGAATGGATGGCCTGACGCTCATATCAACCCCGGTAGGCTCGAGGTTTTCCAGAGTTATCTCAAATGTGCATACCTGCTCACTTGGTTTCTCTTCTTCTCCAGGCGTTCCCGGCTTTTCGGCCGGTCCGTCTCCGGAATTCTTGTCACATGACGGCAGAACTGCTGCTGTCAGCACGGCAAAGGTAACTGCTGCAATTGTCTTGAGTACTTTTTTCATCATTTTGTGTAGTTATCAATGCTCACAATATATGAAAAATATATCAATGTCAATGCAATTGCATTTAAAATCCTTCAAAATTGCAGTTATTCTCCGGCATCGTCGCCTGCTATGATGCGTCTGTCTTCGGCGGCCTCCAATCCGCTCACTTTTAGAAGCCGCTGAGACGACGCTTTCTAACGCCCAAGTCTGAGTTTTTCGAAACGACCATTCTTGGCAACTATAACATCATTCTCGTCTTCTTTATTGACTGCATTGAACCAGAACTCGCCATAGTAATAATCAATATTGGTTTTCGGTTCAGTCCTCTTTTCGGTAATTCTCATCTTACCGTCTGTTATCTCGTATATCTTGCCATATTCTCCTCGGAAAAATGAATAGTACTGATCCAACTCATACCATTTTCCGAATGATAAATCCCCTCGTAGATTCATTCTGATTCTGAAAGAAACAGGGAAAGAGTCGTCCCACTCTTCCTCCCCACAATATTTTGGAGTATCATGCAGTTCATATCCCACAGAATCTGCCGTCTCATCATATTCTATGTATAATAATTTATAATCTGTTTTAAGGAACAAGCCTTTCTTTCTAAATTTTGTCGTCTCGTGCGGTCGACCATTAACGTCCACCGAAATTAAAATATCCTCATCAGTACCTTTTAGAACTGAATCTATATCTTTTTTACAATCGGACATTGATGTCAATAAGATTAGTGACGTCACGAATAGTGCTAATAACTTTTTCATATCACAATCTGTCTTATTAGATTAATAATCAATGGATTTCAGAGCGTTTCTCCAACGGCTGACCTGGTGGTTGGCGCCAGTAATGACTTCAATGTCAATGGAACATCTTCTGATGACGGTTCTGTTGGCGAATATTCCTGCAATGTGCAGGACATCGCGATGCATAGTAATGCGTAGGTTGAGTTCCTTTTCATAAAGTTTTGTTCTGAGGATTAATATTCAAGTTGTTCATAACATTTGCCAGTTTAGCTGTTGGTAATTTGCAAAACGTTTCAAAAAAAAACAATAGTCCACGCTGAAAATTACCCCTTTTTAATAATTTTATATCCAGATTGACAATACTTTAGGGAGC
>FR890671.1 GCA_000435075.1 Bacteroides sp. CAG:770
GAGTCAACCTTTTTCAGTATAATACAAATTGTTAACCCGACCTAACTTGTCCGGAAAATGACTACTTTCCACGGACATTTTGCAAGTGACCTGCCCCCAAATGTTTGAAAGAAATCACGGCCGACTCTCTATCCCCCAGACTGTTTGAAAAGTCCTCGCAAGACGGGATAGAGGAAAGCCAACGCAAACAATCTCTGGAGAAAGGTCTATGCAATGATATGTCGGAGGAGGGCCAATGCCTGGAGAGACCAAAGAAAGACCAACGCAAAACAACTGGCGACAGGCCAATGTCCAAAAGAGCCAACGACAGGTCAATGCAAACAATCACCCAGGCTGTCCGAAAACTCCTCACGAGCCTAAAACACTCCGCACCCCTAAACAAGGTCGAAATCGAGTTCTTGATTCTTCTGGCAGAAGTTTGACTTTTCATAAGCGTCTTCCCTGTTACGTATTGATGAGCATTCACTAGTTTCGACCCTCTTGACAACTGCTGATTTTTATTATTTGCTTCTAAAGTGTTGAATGTCAATGTTATACAAGGCTGAGATAGCCTGACGAACCTGTCAAGCACCCCTTTCGAAACCACCTCTTGACATCCATTGTGTAGCGCAAGTAATTGATTATTAGACGATAAGATAGATACATTACTGCCAAGAGGGTCGAAGGTATGACCATTTCTTTTGTCTCCATTTTTACTTACGTTTGGACTTTGGAAAGCAAACCGCTGGCAGCGCGTCAATACGTAACTCCAGAGACGCTTACGAAAAACACGTGAGAGTCTCCTCAATTGCATTCTTTCGGGAGAAAGGCCAGTTTTCACGGACGTTTCTTGGTTTCAAAATAAGGAACTCGAGCAGTTCGGTTGCGTTTCTGTAGAATCATTATAGAACTGCTATTTTGTACCGCCTAAAACGTTTCTGCGGCACCAAATCCCTTCAAAAGAGCCAACGACAGGTCAATGTAAGGAAGCACAGGGATGCCACGACCACGCTTTAATCAATCTGGAATCAGGCACAGCCTATGGTATGGCGCCGCACCCAAAGCGCAAAACGGGATAGAGGAAAGCCAACGCAAACAATCTCCGGAGGAAGGCAAATGCAAGGAGATGCCAAAGAAAGGCCAACGCAAAACAACTGGCGACAGACCAATGTCCAAAAGACCCAACGACAGGTCAATGTAAGGAAGCACAGGGATGCCACGACCACGCTTTAATCAATTTGGAATCAGGCACAGCCTACGGTATGGCGCCGCACCCAAAGCGCAAAACGGGATAGAGGACAGCCAATGCCACAAAAATCCAGTTCAAGCCAATGCTAAACAGCCCCTCCCATAAACCGCCAAAAACGGGGCTCCACAAACGTGAAACCCCTTCAGTCAATCTTCCTCGGCCGGCATGTTCCCGGCGTAGTCACGCCACTTGGAAATCAGGGCGGACATATCTGCCGGCAAGGCCGAATCGAAACGGATGAACTCACGCGTGCGGGGATGCACGAAGCCCAGCGTCTTGGCGTGGAGAGCCTGGCGAGGACAAAGCTCGAAACAATTGCGGATGAACTGCTTGTATTTCGCGTAGATAGTGCCCTTGCGAATCTCCGAACCGCCATAGCGCTCATCATTGAAAAGAGGATGGCCGATATAATTCATATGGACACGAATCTGGTGAGTACGGCCCGTCTCCAGACGACACTCCACTACCGTCACATAACCGAAACGCTCCAGAACCTTGTAATGAGTTACTGCATGCTTGCCCTTGTCACCATCCGGATAAACCTTGAAACGGAGACGGTCATTCGGATCACGGCCGATATTGCCGGTAATCGTACCCTCATCCTCCTTCAGATTGCCCCAGACAACTGCAACATACTTACGCTCAATGGTATGCCTGAAAAACTGCCCGGCGAGGTCAAGCTGCGACTCATCATTCTTCGCTACGACAAGAAGACCGGAAGTATCCATGTCGATACGATGAACCAGCACACCCATACGCTCATCCTTTGCATCAGGCCCCTGGGAAATGCCAAGATGATAAGACAAGGCATTGATCAATGTCCCCTCGAAATGGCCATGACCCGGATGGACAACCATACCCGCAGGCTTGTTGACAACAAGAAGGTCATCATCCTCATAGACAATATCCAGAGGAATATCCTGAGGAAGCACCTCGAAACCACGCCTTTCATAAGGCATCACGAAACGGATGACATCACCAGGGCGTACAATGAGATTGGCCTTCGCAAGTTTGTCATTGACACGCACATACCCGTTCTTGATGGCAAGCTGGACTCGATGGCGCGACGTGTCCATCAGATGACACGCCATGTACTTGTCCACCCTCAGCGGCGTCTGTCCCTTATCGACATTGAGCCTGAAATGCTCGAACATCCCCTGCTCATCCTCCTCGGAAGCACAGTCGGCCCCCTCCTCGATTATAAGTCCGTCACCTGATGGCTCCTGCAGCTCATCATCATTGAAAATCTCGTTCTCTGCCATCGTAAATTATTTATTGTCCTTTGAAAGATAAAGAGTTACCTCAGTTCCCATAAGAACAGACATATCAGAAGCCGAAGGAGCCTGCTTGTAAACCACAGCATCCAGAGAATCACTGTAAGTGCGGATATCCTTGTCGAAACGGAGCTTCGCCACATTCAGAGAATTGTCATGCAGCGCATCCACAGCCCTCATATACTTCATACCCGTAACATCCGGCACAAAAGTCTGGTCATCATTACCGAGACCGACAACAAGGTCGATTTCAGAACCGCTGTCAATGGACTTGCCCGCCTTGATATCATTGCCGCGATAAAGCTGCCTGAGCACATTATTGGTAGCGATATCCTCCACATAACGCAGTTTCCTGAGAATCAGTCCCTTGGACATGAGCTCAGCTTTAGCCTGCCTCATGGAAAAGCCGACAAGGTCCGGCATGGTAGTCTTCTTCGGAGATACCGAATTGATAGTAAGCAGGATACGACGTCCGGTCTTCACATGGCTGCCAGCCTTCGGCACCTGGGAAAACACCAGACCGCGCCCCATCTTGCGCACATACACAGAATCAGACACATCGATTCTGATACCCCTGTCAGACGCCAGATAAGAAGCGTCACTCACACTCATATTGGTAAAATCAGGCACCTCGATCTCCTGACCATGATGAGTTCCAATCTTGAGAAAAAAATTGGCTACGAAAACAAGAGCCAACACCACAACACAGGCCGCAATCACATTCCTCACGAACCAGTTGCCGAAAAATCCCTTAAAATCCATATTCCAGAATAAGTTTGTTCAATGTTACACTACTTGGTGAAAATCAGTTCCATAACACCATCCGTCAGAAGCGCGATTCCGATGATGGTCACGATGACACCAGTGATACGGTTAATCCACAGGATGGTCCCCAACTTGAAATTCTTGCGGATTTTGCTGAAAACCCACGAAAAGACGAACCAATAAAGAGCCGAACCCGCACTGAGCGAAAGCAGAAGAGGCGCAACCCTGAAATCATGAGGTTCCAGTTCAATGCCGAAGAACGCAAACAGAGCGAATATCACGAAAATGGCGCCCGGATTGGAAATTCCCATGAACACGGCCTGAAAGAAATCCTTCAAGGAATAAGAAGAATGGGCATCCTCCCTTTTCATCTTCCTGAACGGGTCCTTCAACGTCATACTGCAGCCAAGGAGCGTAACCACAATACCGCCGCCGGCCATTATCAAATCACTGTAATTTTCAATGAAAGTCTCCGCGATTGCCAATGCAAAAACAGCGATGACCGCAAAAATCGTATCAACGAGACATGCACCAAGCCCGGCAAAAAAACCGGCCTTATGTCCATCACTCAAAGACTTCTGTATAACGAGAATAGCAATCGGCCCCAAAGGGACAGACGCACAGATGCCTATGATGAAGCCTTTTAGAATATCAAGCAGCATATGAATCAATTTTTGTCATGCCGGACTATACGCAAAATACGCGTTTCTCACATGACCATAATCATGCAAAGATAACAATTAATTCATATCTTTGCACAAGCAGAATGGCCTACCGACAAAAAGCAGGCCCTCAAAGCATTAAAAAACAGACAAAATGAAAAACAAAAATACACTTCTTGCAATTCTAGTCCTTCTCTTCGTCGTCCTGATGTCCATCCCTTATCTGGTGCCCCACACCGGACTGCTGGCCCTGTTCGGACTCGTGCCGCTGCTCTGCATGGAAAGAATCGCGACCATGACAGGCACACGCAGGATATGGCTCTGGCACTACAGCGCCTTCGTACTCTGGAATGCAGCCACCACATTCTGGGTCTGCAACGCAACCATCGGCGGAGGAATCTTCGCAGTACTGGCCAATGCCTTCCAGATGTCCATCATATTCGGACTGTTCAGATGGAGCCGCAAAATCCTGAAAGGCTCCCTGCCGTACATCCTGCTTGCAATGATGTGGATCGCATGGGAAAAATACTATCTCACTTCCGCACAAATCTCCTGGCCATGGCTCGTCCTCGGCAACGCCTTCGCAAGAACACTGTCAATGGCGCAGTGGTATGAATATCTAGGCACCCTCGGCGGTTCCCTCTGGATCTGGGCCTGCAACCTCGGTCTGTTCGGCATAATGGTCTCATTATCAGACGGAAGCTGGTCAATGTTCAACGCCAAAGCCAAGACCGCCGCCATCGGAGGCTACCTTCTCCTGCTCGCAGCCCCGATGACACTGTCAATGCATATATACAATTCCTACGACGAAGTCGCCAGCAAGACCATCGACGTAGTGGTGCTGCAGCCTAACATTGACCCGTACCAGAAATTCCAGGCATTGAGCCAGGACCAGCAGGACGCGATTCTTGCAGGCCAGCTCACAGAAGCATTGACAAAAACAGACACCGGCAGGATGGTGCTGGCGGTAGCTCCGGAGACCTTCACGAGCCACGTCTGCCTGAACAATCTGAGTTTCAGCAGAACCCTCAGACGCTTCGAAAACATCATTGAAAAAAGGCCTGACGCGAGCCTCCTGATGGGCGCATCGACCTACGATCTCATTGAATCAGAGACCGTTCCGTCACATACCGCGAGGAAGGTCAGCGACGGAATGTGGATAGAGACGCACAACTCAGCATTGATGCTCACTGGCAACAGACCGGAACAGATTTACCACAAATCCAAGCTCGTCGTCGGCGTGGAAATGACCCCGTACCCGGCATTCTTCTGCAAGATTGACGACCTTCTGGGCGGAGTGATGGGAAGAAATATCGGCCAGGACGAAGTTACGCTGCTGAACTGCGAGAAAAGGGATTCGACGGGTAAGGTCAATGATTCTGTACCTGTCGGATGCGCTGTCTGCTACGAGTCCGTCTATCCGGAACATTTCGCGGAATATGTGCGCAAAGGCGCTGAACTTATGACAGTTATCACCAATGACTCATGGTGGGGAAATACCCCCGGATACAGGCAGCACCTGAGTTATTCATCGCTCAGGGCCATCGAGACAAGGCGCGACATTGCAAGAAGCGCCAACACGGGAATCTCGGCATTGATAAACCAGAAAGGCGATATCGTCGCGGAAACCGAGTGGTGGGAAACGGCAGTACTTACAGGAAAAGTCTGCCTCAATGACCGTCAGACGTTCTTTGTGCGTCAGGGTGACATTGTAGGCAGACTCTGCGTATTCTTTTCCGTTCTTCTCCTGCTCGGCGTCGCCGTCAGAGTGAAGGTCAGAAAATAAGTCCTATTCTTTTGTCAATGCTGCTTTTACGACCGGATCAATCTTTAGATAAATGCGGTAGAAAGCGTTGTCGCTAAGTTTCGAATAACGTCCGATCAGCGCGCGGAGCTGAGGAATCAGATATTCCTCCGTCTCGGCCCACTCCCCTGCAGCCGGCCTGATACCGTCAACAGAAGCCGCATAAGACTGGAACGCAGAAGGGATGTCCAGTCCGTCAAGGAAGGCATCCAGCTTCTTATAGTCGTCAATTTCAGAGAGTTGCTTGGCATACTTGTCGAAAATGTAGGAAGCGAAACGCATCTGAGTAGCCTTCTTGTTGCAACGGATGAAGAACTTGGAGGCCAGGGTCGTATCCACAGGGACAAAGACATCCGGCACGATTCCGCCTCCGCCATAAACGGTACGTCCTCCGACTGTATGGTAAACCTCTTTCTTGTCCACCTTCATGCTATCCTTGTCAAACATCTCGCCATCAGCATACCTCTTGTAAATATCATACTGATAATCAGCTGAATAAGGTTTCTGAATACACCTTCCGGAAGGAGTATAGAAACGGGCCACCGTAAGCCTGATACCTGAACCGTCATTGAAATAGACAGGTTCCTGGACAAGGCCTTTGCCATAAGAACGGCGGCCTACAATCGTTCCCCTGTCATTGTCCTGAATCGCACCTGCGAAAATCTCACTCGACGACGCAGAATTTTCATTGATAAGGACAGAGAGGGTGATATCCTTCATAATTCCCTTTCCATCAGCCTTATATGCCTCACGTTTGCGATGAAGTCCCTGAAGATAGACGATTTCATCTCCCTTCTCAAGGAACATGTCGGAAAGCATCAGGGCCTGGTCGAAATATCCGCCGGAATTGTCTCTGACATCGAACAGAAGGTTCCGAAGACCCTGCTCGAGAAGATTTTCGGCCGCTGCCTTGACTTCCTGATAAGTGGTGCGGCTGAACTTCGAAAGACGAATGTAACCAGTAGTATCATTGATCATGAAAGCGGCATCCACGCAGTGGACAGGAATCTTTCCGCGCTTGATCTTGAACGGAATCCTCTCTTTGCCACGCTTCACGAGCACTTCCACCTCAGTTCCCGCACGGCCTTTCATGTGGCGGACCATGCTGTCCTGAGGAAATTTCACGCCGGCGATAACAGTGCTGTCCACTTTCAGGAGACGGTCGCCAGGCTGGAGACCGACCTTCTCGGACGGACCGCCCGGGATGACCTCCAGGACAATGGCAGTGTCATTAGGGACATTGAACTGAATACCGATTCCATCGAAATTTCCGGCGAGATCAGACTCCGATTTCTCCAGATCCACAGGCGGAAGATAGATGGAGTGAGGGTCAAGGGAAGCCAGGGACGCCACTACAGCAGCATCCGTAACTTTCTTTACATCAACGGTATCCACATAGTTTTCCTGTACCTGCTCAAGAATGAGATTCAGTTTGCGCCAGTCAGAATAATCGCCATTCAACTTGTGACTCGGACGAGTTACTGAAAAGAACAAGACCGTACCCAGAATACCGATAACGATTCCGAGTACGGCAGATAGCGTGCTATATTTATCTCCCTCTTTCATAAACTACTATTGTTCGTCAACATTGACCTGTTCGACCTCGATTCCGGCCTGCTTCAGAAGGTCCGGTCCGTCATGCAGCCTGTACTCGTCACGATAGACGACCCGCTTGATTCCGGCCTGAATAATCAGCTTGGCGCACTCGATGCATGGCGACGCCGTCACATACAAAGTCGCATCCTCGCTACTATTGCCGGACTTGGCCACCTTCGTAATGGCATTGGCCTCAGCATGAAGCACATACGGCTTCGTAACCCCGTTCTCGTCCTCGCAGATATTTTCAAACCCGGACGGGGTTCCGTTGTACCCGTCCGAGATGATCATATTGTTCTTCACGAGAAGCGCACCGACTTTACGCCGTTTGCAATAGGAGTTTTCGGCCCATATCTGAGCCATCCTGAGATAACTGCGGTCGAACTTCTTCATATATGAAATTAGTTTCTCTGATAAAGATATCTCTTGATACTTCTCTTAGGAGTCCTTTCGAAATCCTCCGGCATGAATTCTATCTTGGCAATCTTCGCATAGTTAGGAACCTGCTTGTTGATTTCAGGAAGAGTCTCCTGCAATTTCGCCTCAAGTTCAGCCTTGCTGAGTCCGTCAAGTTCTGCCTGATGATAGTCCGGATAGATAAGGGCAACAAGCGAACCATGATCTTCAATTACCAGTGAATCAACTACATAGGTGACATTGTTCACAACGCCCTCGATTTCCTCAGGATAGATGTTCTGGCCGGAAGGACCGAGAATCATGCACTTTGAACGGCCTTTCAGGAAAAGATAACCCTGCTCGTCCAGAACTCCCATATCACCGGTATGGAACCAGCCGTCCGGCTCGATCACACTGTTGGTAGCCTCCTCATTCTTGAAATATCCGAGGAAAACATTAGGGCCCTTCACGAGCACCTCGCCCGGAATGTTGTGAGGGTCAGGTGAATCAATGCGGACAGACATGTTCATTGCAGCAGGTCCGCAAGAAGCAAGTTTAGCATCCTTCCAGTCAGAATAACAGATGATAGGAGCGCACTCGGTCATACCGTAACCCACCGTGAAAGGAAATCCTATCTTGCGGAAGAAGCGCTCAACCTCAGGATTGAAAGCTGCACCTCCGATGATAACCTCATAGAATCGGCCGCCGAAAGCATGGACCAGTTCATTGAGAATCTTCTTCTGAATCACTTTGTCAATGATAGGAAGGTTCATCACCATCTTGTTCCTGTCAATGATAGGCTTCAGCTTGGACTTGTAAACCTTCTCGATGATGAGAGGAACGGCAATGATGATATGAGGCTTGATGTCGGCAAACGCCTGCATGATAATCTTCGGACTAGGCACACGTGTAAGGAAATGCACATGGGCACCGATGGTCATCTCGAACAGGAACTCGAACATCATGCCGTACATGTGGGCCGATGGCAACATTGACACGACTTCTGTAGTATTGTCGAGCTGAGGCATCGCCTGCACGTGCGCGAATTCGATGTTGGAGTATAGCGAGCGGTAAGGCACCATGACGCCCTTCGAGAATCCTGAAGTACCTGAGGTGTAGTTTATCAATGCGAGTTCATCGGCGCTGTCCTCATAGTAATCCAGGTCCTCAGGACCGAAGTTGTTCGGATATTTGTGGCCGAAACTTTCATTCAGATGCTCACGAACCTGGGACATCTCCTCAGTCTTGGAATAGAGGAATCCGAAGGTATTGATCTGCACAACTACATAAAGACCAGGCATTTCTGCCTCTGAGAGGTTTTCCCAGATGACGTCATCCACGAAGAGTACCTTCGCCTCGGAATGGTTCACGAGATAGTGGATATTGCCGGGCTTGAATTCATGGAGAATAGGCACCGGAACTGCTCCGTAGGTCAATGCCGCGAGGAAGCTGACGCCCCAGTTGGCCTGATTTCTCGAGCAGATGGCTACCTTGTCACCTTTCACAAGTCCGCACTGCTCGAATGCGATATGAAGTTTTGCGATTCTTCTTGCTACATCTCTGTAGGCGAGATCCTGTCCTTTGTAGTTCGACAACGCGGGGCGGTCCCAGTTTTTCTTGAAACTCGTCTCAAGGAGTTTGTTTACTGAATGAAATTCCATATTTTCTAGTTTAAAATCAAAGTTTCAGTGACCTCTCTTTGCCGTCATAGCAAAGGGCTGACACTGTACCCTTGTCATTGACATTGATCTTGCTGTCGGGCAGCAGCATCTTGTTTCCGTTTCCGCTGTACAGAGGCTCGCCTCCGTCGAATCCGAACACAAGTGTACGCACCGAAGTCCTGACTACCCAGAACCTCTTGCCCTTGACTTTCAGCAGTTCAGGCAATGACTTGATTGTTTCTTCTGTTTTTATACCTTTCCACGAAGAAGGTTTCTTCCCGTGGAGATCATACATTCCGATAGTGTTGTCTTTATGAAGCACCTGCACAGTGTAACCGTGCGCTCCGGTAAAATCATAAGCGGCCGGGCCGAGAAGGATGTCCTTTCCAAGTTCCACCGGGAACGGCTTCACAAAGCGTCCAAGCCTGTCGATGAGATATAGTTTCGAACCGGAAGCGAACAAGAACTGCAGCTTGCCGTTTCCGAAATAGTCAATGTCTTCCACAGCCCCGCAAATCGGTGCTCCGAATGGAACGCCCCAGATTCCTTTTCCGTTTTCCTCCTTGAGAACCAGATAGTTATTTGACTGCTGAGCAAAAAGGTTTGTCTTGCCTGTGCCGCAGTTCTTGACCTTGAACGGACCCTTAGGGACATTGACAACGGTATCTCTGAGAAGGGCCGGCATGGTGTCTTCGCTGCCCGCGAAGGCTATACGGTTCACGTCGAGTTTCAGTTTCGGCACAGCGCCCGGCGCTATCGAGAAGAATACCGGACATGCGGAAACGCCTTTCAGAATCGCCTTCGCATCCTTCGCCATATCCTTGCTGAACAAGTCAGATATGACCTCAGGCGAAACCCTGCAATAAGCGCTGAACACCGTTCCCTCTGTCGGCATACGGGATGAAAGGCCTGAATCCGACAGAAAGTCCTTCAGCCTCCTGCGTTTCACATCTGACGAAAGCATCGAAACCGTATTTCTGTCGCCGGCGATTATCCAGCCTTCCGAATATGCAAATGTCGAATCCGGGAGGTCGAAGAGTTTTCCGAAAAGTGCTCCGGCAAACCCGCGATACGGATTGGACTTCACTCCCCCGTCGTAATCTTTCAATGATTTGTAGGACATTCCCCTGAAGAGAACCGAGATATCCTGCTTTCCGGGCCTTATGAAAAGAACCGGCGAAACGCCTGTCTCCGTCTGGATGGCAGCGCGTACAACTTCCTTAATATCAATTGCTTTAGCCCAGACGTCCGGCGTGATTTTCACCCTTCTGCCCAGAGTATCTTTCCTGATTCTGTTCTTGTCTCCGCCACCGGCAGCGTCAATGTATTTGGAATACAAGTCGCATGAGGTCTCCGTATCCGCTATCTGGATTCCATAGGCCGCCACCGTTGCAGCCGGCAGAATTTCCGCCATCCTCGACGCGGAAGGCTGCATTGACCTATACATATTGCTGAAATATGCCGGACTCGGATAGGACGCCACCTGTCCCCTCATGACCAATGATTTTTCTCCGGCCTCCTCGACTGCGAATGAGGTCCAGCCCGCGAAATTTTTCAGGAATGAGGAATATTTTCTATAGTTCCTGGACAGGAACGAACTTGCCAACTTTCCGCAATAATCGCCATTGACCATAACCGAAACGGCTCCGGAAAACTGCGCTGCGAGTGCCGCGCATTCGGTTTTTTCGAGCACTGACTCGCCCGAATCCACATGCCTCAGGCATGATTTGACGAGCGGAAGGGACGGCGAGAACACCAGAAGTGTTTTTCTTTTCAATGCTGCCGCATGGTCCGGGGATTTGTCAATGACAGCGTGAGCAACTCCGGTAGAGTCCGCGAAGCGTACCAATGTCCAGGCCCCGCTGGTGCTGTCTGACGGCATCTTGCCCGAGTCAATGACCAGAAGCGGGACAAGATCACCGCTGTAATGCATTGACACTGTGGCTTCTGCATTTTTCAATGCACCCGGTAGGTTTGCGTTTACATCTTTCAGGAATCGTGCGAATGACGACCTTCCTGTGCCCCGGAACAACGGTCCGACGAGCGTTGTCGTGTCGCATGCAGCCTGTATCACTTGTCTGAACGACTCTCCATGCAGTATCATGGCAGCATCTGACGGCACTGCACAAAGGACAGGGCAACGGGATGAGGCTTCCGCAAAGAGTTCCTCCTGAGATATGGTGGTATCGCCGCCTTTGTCTCCTGAGTACAAGACTGTTATCGCACTGACGCAGAACACTACGAGTGCGGCCAGTACGGACAGACAGATTATTAGCGATTTCCTGTTCATTCGATATTCAAGTTTCGCAAGTTGCATAACTTGCCGAGTGTTTGTGTACGTTACCACATACAACAAGTTGCGGGACTACTTACGTCAAGTAACTGTCCCACAACTTACAAAGATACATATTAATTTTTTTAATGTGAAGAATACCTCAAATCAGCGTTCCATTTGGAAATTATTTTCCGGTCTTAAGGATAATTTTTCTACCTTTCCGACAATTCTAGCGACAAAAAGATAATAAAATCAATAGTTGTAGAATTTCTTCTGACGGTCGGCAATATCCTTCGCCACGCGCTCATAAAACGCCTTCCAGTCGGGGTCAATGATATTGTCACGAGAAGGGAACATGGACCCGCTTTCGTAATAAGTCAGAGGCCAGTCCGCAAGCACGCCCTTCTCCTCATAAACATCCCAATAATCAATATGTTTCTGAAGCGGTTTCAGATTGTCCCACTCCATCTCAAGCAACATACCATTGGCAGTAGCCTTGTCATATGCGTCGTAAAGTCTCTGTCTGGTAGCATTGGCATCGAAATGATAGTTCGGCTGAAGCCAGGCCCTGTCGAAGCCATAGTCTTTCCACTTCGTGTTATTATAAGCCTCATACCACGGAACCCAGTAGAAATCAAGATTATACGAATGGATATAATCAGCAATCGACTTGCCGTTCTCCTCCCAGATACGTCCGTTCTCCTCCTGCCAATAGAATCCTATGAGCTGAAGATTCTCGTAGTCTTTTTCGGAAAACCTCTTCAGAGTCTCATCCACGAACCACTTGGCAATGGTCACACGATCAGCACGTCCCTCGGCATCTTCATTGGAAGGATGAAGTTCCTTGCCGTCAAGTTCACCCCAGTTGTCATTGACAATCAACGGAATGGAGATTACGATTTTCTTGCGGACGAATTTTCCCGGAACTTTAGGTTTCAGTTCACTGACAATCCTGTTTATACGTGAAAGCCACTCGCCATCCTTGAAAAAGGTGTCCAGGATATCGGTGGTCTGCTCCTTGTTCAAATGACAGGCATTTTCCCCCTCACCGATCGTCTGTCCGTTATACCGTCCCATCCCGGGACAGAAGGCATCGAAAAGCCACTGTACACGGCCATCCTTTTCGTAAAGGAGGTAGCCCTTGTAGTCAATGTCCGTGCGGTCGTACTCCAGAAGCATCATGTCCATGAAATCCGACTTGCCGATTTTGTCAGAAGCCGACTGACGTACGACAAGTTCCGCAAGCTTCCCGCCCGCCTCTGAGGAAAAGGTCAATGTCGTACTGCGCTCCTTTCCGGTCGTATTGAAAGAAGTCTTAAGATAGGAAAGGACAGTCGAGCCTTTTTCGAACTTGAGCCAGTCCGCGGAAGGAGATGCGGAAACCGTCCATGCAGTGTTTGATTTGACAATAACAGCGTCTTCATGTGCCTTGTAGTCAATGTCATACGTTCCTTCCAGCTTCTCGCCGGTATTCCGCAGGGTAACATTGACATAATACTCCTTTGGCTTCTCGTCGGGCTTCTGCGGAGCATCCGGTTTCGACGGTTCATCCTTCCCGCACGAAAAGAACGGGAAGGACAGAGCCGCAAACAAAATTAGTTTCTTTGTAAAGTTCATTTATCTTTTTGTAAAAAATCCCATCGTGGACTTGACGGCGCGGTTTTCGGTCTTGTCGCCGGCCCAGTTGCTGATTTCGCTGTTCAGACGCTTGCCCTCGCAGATCATCGTAGTGGAGCCGCCTCCGTCGAAATTCACGGCGCTCACGCAGCCGAGACCCTTCATTATCATCGCCAGTTCGGTTATCAATGCACCACGGCTGGTCTTGATACGTCCGTCGCATACAAAGATAATGATTTTTCCGTCAGCAGTCATTCCCACGGCAGTTCTGTCAGGGACAATTCCAGGGCCGTAAAGGTCATATGGGATAATCTCGAAATTGTTATAGTAATACTGCTCGCCCTTATCTGTCAGTTCGAAATCGAAAGGACACTTGCCGTCATACAGGAGTACAGGACCGCCGGTCACGGCATATTTAGGAGACCAGGAGATGTTCTTGGACGGCATTGACGTGGAAACTTTCGAATACTTCGACTCGCCCTTGATGGAAGGGAGAGGCCTGTCATAGAAATAATTCTGGCCGTTGGTACCTACCCAGCAACTCTTGGGCCTGCCGGACTCATCGGTTCCGAATATACCTCTGGTCGCCTCATAATATGTCTCATATTCCTCAGGCTCGTTCTTCTTGTCCAATGACCCCTGAAGAGGATTGATGTTTCCCTGCATTACGCCATTGACAACAGAAACTCCGATATTGTAGTTTCCGTAAAAATAAGCTGCATTTACAAGGAGCTGACAGTCAGGCTGATTGTCATTGTACTGCTTGTCCACGGTCGTAAGTTTGTCAGGAACGCAGACACGGAACTCGACATTGCCCTTAGTAACATCTGCAATAGCATACCAGGCATTGAAAACTCTTCCGCTCAGATTGTCCGAAGTCGTATATACCTCGATGTCAGGCGAAACGGTAGGAGTGGACACCCTGGTCCAATTGAAGGTTATCGCCTCCGGTTCCTTGCCGAGAGAGCCCTTACCAGGATTGCTGTACCAGATATTCTTGCCGGATTTCAGGTAAGCCCTGAACGTGTATTCCTTGCCGTAATCCAGAAGGACATTGGAAATGGCCTGCATCTCACCGGTACTTGTCAATGCCAGAACAGGACCGTCCTGATGCATGTCCTCAATGGTAGGATTGCCTTCCAGATTCCAGCAGATGCCGCATGAAGGGTTTGAAGTCTTGTCCAGATTCGCAAAACTGTATTTCAGCACAACTGAGGCAGGAAGCGACTTCACCATTTCCTGCAAAATCACCTGAGGCCTGTCCGGATCGACCAATGTAAACAGGTCAGACCAGACAATTTCAGAGTTTTCCTTACTACCGGCTCCGTCTGCACGGACACCGAAATAATATGACTCATCATCAGCAATACCCCTTGTAATAGAATAACTTGTGGCATTTTCCACAGTAAATCCCACACGGTCGGAAACGGCAGCCTTGTCCTGTGTCATGAACACAGAAAAGCCTGTTTCTCCATCCGAGTTGTCTTTCCATGTCAGTTTCACTGATGACTTGGAAGACTGTGCAGCAACCACATCAGATGGCGCCTTCAGAACCACTTTTTCCGCAGAACCGCTTTCGCTGCTGCAGGAAACCAGAAGTGTCAATGCTGCCGTGACAAATAAAAGTCTATTCATCGTATTTTTGCACAAATCGGAGCAGGCATCATTCACAGGTGACTGCTCCGAAAAAACAAATGATATTAATAAAAACTAGTAGTTGAATTCATAGAGGGAAATCTCTGACAGGGTGAGCCAAGCGGCACGCTGCCATTCTCCACCCCAGCCGCCGACATTCTTGTTGACGGTGATACCGGTCTCTGCACTCTTGATACCGAACCATACATAACCGTTACCAGTCATGGCGAAACGGTAGTAACGTGCGGATACGGCCTTTGCGTTATCTACGGTAATCTTGTCACCATTTGCAAGATACTCGAAATAATCGCCATTCTTGAGCGCACCCTGGCAATATTTCTTGTAAACCCAGATATTGTCCATGCTTCCGATCTTCACCCAATCCTTGCCGAGTTCCTCATCACCGGTAGGAGTACCTTCACCTACAAACGCATAAATATCGTAGGTAAGAGGATCCTGATCCCTGAACTGATAGTAATGATAAGCGCGGAACTGTGCGAGTTTGATGGACTTGCCCGCATCGATAGTGAACATCGCAGGCTTTGAATAATCATGACCTTCTTCAGAAATTTCGAAGCACTGATAGCTATGTCCCAAATCCTTGTCAGGATCACCGCCGATATATGCAAGATACTTGCCGAACTGGATAGTCCATTCATTGTTGAACAGATACTGGTCGTTCTTGAATGTCTTGTCCTGATTCAGTTTCAACGCCTTGCAGCCGGCCTTGTCCACCATCACGGCACCTGCGGCCTGCTTTACGGGGAATTTGCCCATTTCAATGCCGGTAGAGGTCTGAATCTTTACGATAGCCTCACGAGCTTCAGCCTCTGATGTCGGAGCCACATCGAATGTGAACTCATCAGTACGGCCAGCCTTGGTCTGGAGATTTGAAATCCAGTCACAGTCTGAAGGAAGGATAACCTTGTAGCCATCCTTTTCAAGATCAGTAGTAACAGTAAAAGTGATGGTCTCACCTGCAGGAGCAGCATTGAACTCATTTGCAGAAACAGTGAACTCACAGCCAACGAAGTTGATGACTCTGACGATGGATCTGTCGGCACGTGTAGCGAATACTACAACTTTTCCGGTCTCTGCCGTAGCAGGAGCTGTAATTGCAATGACAGACTTGGCAGCATCTACCCTGGCAACGATGTTTCCTGACGCGAGGCAGTCAACTACAGTAGTTTCGTCCGCACCGGTAAGAGTATAAGGAATCTCTACAGTATTGCCTGAACCTGTGGAAGCATTAGATGACTCGAGAGTGAATGAGAAAGCCTTGGCCTTAGGGATTTCGATAGTGCTTCCGTCCTGGAGTGTGAACACGACCTTGTCGTCAAGATCCTGAACGCCCTGGAAAAGGTAGCAGTGGTCCATCTTGCCGCTGAGTGCCTTCCACTCCTGTCCGTCAAGAGAAATGTACCATGTCTCCTCTGCCTCAACATATTTGAACTGAGGTGTAACAGGTGCGGCAACAGATACTTTGGCGCCATTCTCATCGAGCAGGTACTCACCATTTATAGTCCAGTAAAGGATACCGTCTTCATTCTTCACGCCGATAACAGGAGTCTGACCAGGATCACCCTTGTCACCCTTCTCACCGGTCTCGCCCTTGTCACCTGTCTCACCTTTCTTTCCTGTCTCACCTTTGTCTCCCTTCTCTCCCTTCACACCATTGGTAATAGTAACAATCTTTCCGTCAGAGAAGACAATTTCATAACCATTTTCCTTCTCGTTTACGGAAATGATGGTGACAGCATTTTCATACTGCTCCATGATAGTCTTGAACTTGGAAATATCTGTATTCATATTCTTGCAGAGAGTTTCCAGTTCGCTCACCTTAGACTCAAGGACATCCACTCTTGTCGTAAGTTCTGAGTCATCGTAACATCCCGTTGCACACAGACCGAGCACTGCAGCAGCCGCGAAAGTCAAAATCTTTTTCATAAATTATAAAATTTATTTCGGTTATTAATTAATAATCAATGTATTCGTAAAGTCTGATTTCAGAGAGTGTGCACCATCCGAGCCATCCCCAAGGGACTCCCCATTCCTGCACACCGCTGTCGATGCCAGTCTCACTGGCTTTGACACCGTACCACCAGTATCCGTTGCCAGTCATTGCGAAACGGTAATATCTGGCCATGAACGCGCCATCCTCAGGCACGCTGATGATGTCACCCTGAGCAAGTTCAGGACAATATTCACCATCCTTATATTTGGCTTTGATTTCAGTAATCTTGCCGACATTGTTCACTGAGCCGATCTTCACCCAGCCTTCATCTCCCTGATAAAGTTCAGTTCCGAGCGCCTCCGAACCTGTAGGAGTACCGTTTGTCTTGTATGCATACACATCATAGGTAAGAGGTGTCTGGCCCTCATACTGGTAATACTGGTTCGAAATGAACTTGGCAAGTCTGATACGCTTGCCGGCATCGATGGTGAATGTCATCGGATGATCCTGAATCTTATAGTCATTCATGCCGAAGCTGAAGCACTTGTAGGATATTCCGGTAGGCTTCTCAGGATTACCGTCAGTGAAGGTACTGTACTTGCCTCTGAGGATTGTCCATGCACCGTCGAAAAGATACTGCTCAGTACCGGCATCCCACTGTGAATCTCCCTGGAGGACAATAGGTTTCAATGTTGTCCTATCCACCTGACGGAATGTAATAGGCGCGACAGCCTTCACATGTGCGGTATAGCTGAAGTTCGCATAATCAGGAGATGAGAAAGTGATTTCAGCAGTCTCATCCTGAGAAAGGAGCTTGTCCAGAACGCCATCGAACACGAGATGATTTCTGCTCTTGTCATACTCCTTGAGCCATGCGCCGTCCTTGACGGAATAGGTCCAGTCGATGTTGGCATTGACATTGATGTCAAGCTGTGCTCCGCGCTCGCCGAGGTCAATGGTCTCAGGAACTTCTGCGCTGAAGCTGAAGTAATTGACCGGCTTCACGGAAGCCGTCGCATAGAAAGTAGGATCTGAAGGAGAGGTAAATTCAATGACAGCCGCAACATTCTCGTCGAACTTGACGGTCGGGTCAAGCTGGAAGATGATGCTGGAACCTGTCTTGGAGAACTCCTTCATCCAGTCGGCATTCTTCATCGTATATACCCAGTCATCAGCCGTAGTCACAAGTTTCACCGCGAAGGATTCACCTTTCTTGACAGCAACGGTTGCCGGGCATTCCACATTCATGTTTACAAGGTGCGCAGGCTGTGTTACCTCAAGTCTCTTGACGGCACTTCCACAAGTAAACTCAAGTACTGAAGTCCTGTCCATACCTGTCTGGTTCCTCTCGGCGACGAGTCTGATTTCAGTCTCGCCGTTTCCGTGCTTAGGGGTAATCTTGAACCAGTGGTCAGAAACCGTCATTGTCCATTCCTGGTTTGATTCGGCAGAGAATGTAATGTCATTGGCATCTGAAGAAAGTTCAATGGAATCCACAGACAGATTTATGTACGCCTCCTCAGTCTTGTTGCATCCCATGGCCGCAACAAGAAGAGTGAGCGACATCAATATATGATTCAGTCGTTTCATCGTTTTCGGATTATTATGTGATTATTCATCAATGTTGTACTTCCAGACCTCAAGCTCGGCTACGCTGTAAGCATTGACATTGGCAACATCGTTCCAGTATTTTTCAATCTTATCCTTGTAAACCTGCATGAAGTTCTTGATCAGTTTCACCCTGTAATATCTTGCTGAAGGGACATCGCCATAAACGAAATCCACGACAATACCCTCTGACAGATATGCGTTGGTTTCACCGTCTCCAAGCGCATTGGTAGCCTCCCAACGGTCTGATACATCGACAGTTCCAATAAGCTGCCAGTTTGCCCAGCTGCCTGAAGGTTCGCCATCCAGAGTCCATGCATAGATTTCAAACTGAGCAGCGTCTGTTCTGGTGTAAGGCCAGTACGGCCAGAATCTCATCTTGGCAACCCTCATAGGTGAACCGAAGTCCACGGTATAGGCATTTCCGAAGGTCTTTCCATCCGAGCCCTGCAGAGATTTCATAGCCCAGCCGAAACTTCTGTAGCCATAAGAAGACCAGTCGTTCTTCTTTGTGGACCAGAGGCCGTCGAACAGACTCTTTGCAGATGCACCATACTTGCCCTCATTGTTTGCCGTCTCCATGGTAGCAGGATCGGCATCACCATCAAGCCCGGTAATGACTGAGCACTGAGTGCGGTCAACCTTTACAACAGACGCCCTGTAGGCAGACACCTCGTAAGTGAAGTCCTCTTCGAGATTGTTCAGCACGAGAGTGTACTTTCTGCCTCCGTTCAGGTCAGCCGTGGTATCGGCAGCAGCATTCTCCTTCCTGATGACACGGGAAGGATAATTGAACTTCATCTCAATGGCTGAGAAATCTTCAGTATCATTGAAAACGAACTCCACGGTATGCTTGTCGTTATCGACGATTCCGTTCACAGTTTCCTCACCGGCAGTAGCGGTCGCAGAAGAAATGAGCTTCGTAAGAGGATACTGCGGAATGGTCGTGTCGAATTTCTTTTCAATGTCACAGGACATGACAGAAACTCCGGCAGCAAAAATCATCAGTATTGTTCTATATAACTGTTTCATGTCAAATAAAATTAATAAATACTACCACCAAGGATTCTGTGTAAGTCCAGGGCTCTTGTTGATTTCCTCCTGAGGAATCGGGAAGAGGTAGAACTGTTTCTTGAAGACACGGGTCTCGAAAATTGTCCTCTTGTAGAAATCTGTGCTCTTGAAACTGTTGGTCTGAGGATCGCCTGCTCGCATTGACAAACCCCATACAGGACCCTGGTCGCCGAACTTGCCGACCTCGGTGCTGGTGACGGTTTTTGCGGAAGCGTCCATACAGAGGAGACGTCTGTGGCATGTGAAGAAGCGGTCACCTTCGAGGTTGAGCTCGACCTGACGCTCCCTGAGGATATACTTGCGCTGGGCATCCTTGTCTCCGGCAATCGCAGGATAAGTATCGAAGATGCTAGGAAGACCTGCCCTCTGGCGGATAAGGTCCCAATATTTCTTGATGTCAGGATTTGAAGGGTCATACTCGTTCAAAGCCTCGATATAGTCAAGGAGAATCTCACCATATCTGATATAGACAGTCACGAAATGGTTCGAGAACTGCTGGTTGGAGAAGTCTCCCGGAACGATTCTCTTCTGGACGAGGAAACCGCTGTGAGGATAATAGGTAAGAGTGGAGTTGTTGGACATGCCGCCATAGTAAAGCTCCAGTCTGCCCCATCCGTCCTGCTGGTCCGCACGGTTGTTCAGAGAATTCATCCAGTCCTTGTCGGAAGGGAAGAAAAGCTGAACCCTGTGGTTGTAGTTGATGGAAGCATAGAAACGCGCCTCACGGTTGGCGAACATGTTCCAGTCACCCTTGGAATGTCCCCAGCTGTCAAGTTTCTTGAGGTCATCGATAAGACCCTTCCTGCCATCCTCGGTAGCCTCATTGAACTTAGGCTCGCCGTCAGTCACAGGATTGTAGTGCTTACCGTTGGAAGTGGTGAAGCCCTCCTCCACATAACCTGATGCAGGATCGTCAATGCTGCGGCCGTTCTCCATGTAGAAAGCATCCACAAGACGGAGAGTAGGAGCTGCACCGTTGTTGAACTTGTATTTGCCGTTGGAAGGAAGACAGTGGTACATGTAACCGAAACGAGGCGGATAATCATTCCATGCACTTCTCGCGATAGAAACGGTACCGAAGATGATTTCCTCGTTCCATCCGGTCATTTCAATGTTATAGTAAGCCTTGTAAGGGTTGTAATCAGCAGAATTCACATCATTCTTTTCACCGTAATACAAGCCGAGGCCTGTCTCCGAGTGATGAACTTCAGCAAGGTCAATGACAGACTTTGCCGCATCAGCGGCTCTTTTCCACTTGTTCTGGTCATAAGAAGACTCCACGAGCGGATTGCCGTCCTTATTGCGGAGGAGAGAATAATATTCAGAGTTTCCGTTCCACTGCTCGGAAGCGGCAAGAAGAAGGGCCTGTGTCTTCACTGCGTAGCAGGCTACCTTCGTAGCGCGGCCGAGATTGTTCTTGTCTGAAAGGTAAGAATACGGAAGAAGGTCATAAGCCTTGTCCATGCACTCCACGATATAATCGATGCACTCGTCGAATGAGTTGCGCTGCATATTGCTGTAATCAGCTGAATCAGAAGCCTTTTCCTTAATCAGGACAACCGGTCCGTACTGACGCACAAGCAAGAAATAATAGTAGCCTCTCAGGAAGATGGCCTCACCGGTATATCTGGTCTTGAGGTCATCGGCAAGCTCGGCGCAACGTCCTATATTCGCCTCGAGTTCGAAACTTGCACGGATCGCCTTGTAGTAAGACGCCCACACATTGTTGGTAGGAGTCGTAGGATCCCAGCTTCCCTCAGTAAGGGCATTGAATGGGCTCCAAGGAAGATCCAGCTCATCGGAAAGTCCGAACCAAAGTCCATTCCAGTCAGATTCCACACAGTTCTTTTCAGGAAGAACGGCATAGATATTCGAAAGATAGGAGAGGACCTCGTTTCTGTTGGTCCACACCATCTCGTCTGTCTTCATATCATCAGGCATCTTGTCCAGAAAAGAACAGCCGGACAGGAGAAGCGCTGCTGATGCGAATAATGTTATGTATTTGTTCATTGTCTTCGATATTAGAATGTGAATCGTACGCCAAGATTGTATTTGCGGGTAAGAGGATATGAACTTCCGTCCTGTGAACCGGTCTCAGGATCCCACATATCCCATTTCGAATGCATCCAGAGGTTGCTGCCCACGAAATAAACTCTCAAGGCCTTGCAGCCGCATTTCTTCAGCCAGTCTGTCTTGAACGTATAGCCTGCCTCAACATCAGAAAGACGGATAAGACTTCCATCATAGATGGTCTTCGTAGATGTCTTCTGGTTGTTGGTATTTGCCTCCTTGGTCAGACGCGGATAGAATGCGTTAGGATTAGGATTCTCCTCTGACCAGCGGTCAAGTGCCTTGGCGAAGAGGTTACCCTGCTTCACACCCCTGTAGAATGGGAAGAATGCTCCTCCGAGGTAGTATGAAACATGAGCCTGACCACGGAAGAATACTCCCAGGTCGAGTCCTTTCCAGTTAATCTGCGCACCGAAACCATAGTTGATTTCAGGAATGTTTGAATATCCGATGGCAACTTCATCATGTACGTCGATCACACCGTCCTTGTTGTAGTCAAGATACTTGACATCTCCAGGATGGAGTTCACCGAACTGTGCAGGGCTGAGGTCGATCTCATCCTGGTCTGCAAAATAGCCGATGGCTACATAACCGAATCTCTGGTTGATAGGATGACCGGTACGTCTGCGCCAGCTGTCAGTAGGAGCCTCGTCATTCTCCAGAATCTTGTTTCTCGCGAATGAGTAATTTCCATAAATTCTGTAGTTCACAGGTCCGATATGATGGTTGATCTCACCGGTAAACTCAAATCCATGGTTATTCAGCACACCCATGTTCGCAAGCGGCTGATTGTTCAGACCTGCGATACCCGGAACCGTCTTTCTCTGGATAAGGATATCCCATCTGTGCTCGTGGAAGTAGTCGAAATCGAGGGAAACCAAAGAGTTGAAGAGTTTGACCTCCATACCGATATCCTTCTTGAGACCTTTCTCCCAAGTCAGGTTCTCCACACCTTTCTGAGCCTCACCGACACCACCTGACCAGCTTGCGGATTCACCGAAACGATGTCCTCCGAGACCGCCGCCCCAAGTAGTGAGGTAAGCGAAACGTCCTGAAGCGAGGACGTCAGAACCGACGAGACCGATGGAAGCCCTGAGTTTCAAGTGATTGACAACAGGCTTGATATTCTTCCAGAAAGGCTCGTTGGAAATAAGATATCCGATGGCGCCTGCAGGGAAGAATCCGAAGCGGTGACCTTTCGCGAAGTTCTCGGAACCGTTGTATCCGGCATTGAACTCGACGAAATACCTGTCATCGAAAGAATATGTGGTACGGAATGCGAGACCCTGCTTACGATAAGGAAGAGAGTACATAGCAGAACCGGCAGAAAGGTTCACATAGTTTCTCTGATAGTACATTGCCATCGCACCTACACGATGCTTGTCAGAGAATACCCTGTCGTAGTTCATCTGGCCCTTGAACTCATCGGAACGGTTACCCGATGTCTGGGAACCATAACCGAGGAACTCATCACCCACATAAGTCTGTGTGACGTCATAGAGACCTGTCTCATCATTCACGCCGATGATGGCATAACGTGACGAATACTTACCGCGCGCCTGGATGGACATGGTATTGTAGTCATATGAGAATGAGACATTTGCATTCAAGCCAGGGGTTATCATCGACAAATCCTGCTTCAGGATAATCTGAGACATGATCTGTGTCTGGTAAGTCTTGTTGTATCCTGAACCGAAAAGACGCTCGGCAGGGTTGGAAGAACCGTTTCCTGTAGAACCACCCCATGCCCACTTGATGCTTCCGTCATCATTGTATCCGATAGGAACACGGACAGGAGTGGAAACTGGGTCCAGGTTATAGGCCATCGTAAAGAGCTGCGTCGCCTGAGCCTGATAATTGTTGTTCGCGGTGACAGGCCTAGGCTGATGCGCATCCGTCATGTTCGCACCGATTTCCAATGAAAGGATAGTCGATTTCGTGACATTCATGTCAATGTTTGAACGGAAGTTATATCTCTTGATATGGATATTGGTACTGTAATCAGTATCGGGACTGTCATACAAGTTACCGTTATCCCTGATATAAGCCGCTGTAACATAATATCTTGCCCTCTCACCACCACCTCGGATGCTGACAGATGCCTGCTCGTTGTTCGACCATCTCGTAAAGATTTCGTCGAACCAGTTCACGTTCGGATAGAGATAAGGGTCTGTTCTTGCCTCAGTCTTGGCAATCTGCTCAGGAGTGAAGACTGTGGAACCGTAAGCCTCGTTGTACAGTCTCATATAGTTCGCACCATCGAGAAGCTCAGGCATATTGGTAAGTTCCGAAATACCGCCCTCGATCTTGACATCGATCTGAGGCTTCTGCGCGATACCCTTCCTGGTGGTCACGAGAACGACACCATTCGCTGCACGCACACCGTAAACGGCTGTGGCAGAGGCATCCTTAAGAATAGAAATGGACTCGATCTCCTCAATAGCGAGATTGGACATGTCACGTTCAACACCATCCACAAGGATAAGAGGAGCCGAAGAGTTCAAGGAAGAAATACCTCGGATCCAGAATTCAGCATTGTCCATACCAGGCTCACCTGTCCTCTGGACTACCACAGCACCGGCAACTTTACCGGCGAGGGCATTTGTCAAGTTCCTCTGAGGGACTTCAAGTTCGTCTTTTGCCACCGCAGAAATGGCTCCGATGACGGAAGCCTTTCTCTGGTGTCCCATACCTACAACGACAGCCTGGTCAAGTTCCTGGGTATCATCCTGGAGGAAGATGTCAAGCGCCAATGACTTCGGAACGGCCTAAACCTGAGTCTTGTAGCCAAGGCTGGAGAACTCAAGTTTGGTCCCCACTGAAGGGACATTGATGACATAATAACCGTCAAGATCGGTCTGCGTACCAGTTTTAGTGCCCTGAATCAAGACAGCTACTCCCGGAACAGGCTGACCTGTAGAGTCGATAACCTTACCCTTCACGATAAGATTACCCTGCTGACTTACCGTAGAAGTTACGGGCGCAGCATCAGCTCGTTTGTTCGCATAAGCTGGAACCGATGATACCGTACCGGCCAAGGCCAATGATATCAGCGCCATACTTGCAATGCGAAAACTAGAGGTTGCTCTGATCATAGTTTCTTTTATTAAATTGAATTTTAATGACTTACGTATTAAAAGCATTATGTGTAAAACAATTTAGACACAAAAATAGAAAATAAACTTATATCATGCAATATTTTTTAATTATCCACATTGACTTATTAAAATTATTTATTTTCAATTATTCAATAACTAGGTTTTTGTCACCCCGAAAAGATGATTTATCCTACCTATTATAACGTTTAAGGTATAAGACATTTGCGCCAGACCAAAAATCGAGGGAAAATTTAACGGAATCATAATTAAATATTTTTAAAAACATATAGTCGTAATTAAAATTAATTAGTATCTTTACAACTAATTCTTATTAAAACATTTAATACAGATATGCCTAGAGGACTGCCACTCTCGATATTCCTTCTCTCACTAGCGACTCTGGTCTTCGGGCAAAGCAAAAACACAGCGTACGAAGACTCACACGTGCGTTTCACCATAATTTCCGGACAAACAATACGTATGGAGTATTCCCCTGACGGCAAATTCACAGATGCCAAGACTCTCATGGCCGTCGACAGGGAGTACTCTCCTACGGAATATAAGGTGAAGACTTCCGGCAAATACCTGGAAATCCTTACCCACGACATAAAACTCAGATACCTGAAGAATTCCGGTGCGTTCACCAGTTCCAACCTTTCCATAGAATCCGCGAAAGACAACGCCTTCAAGTTTCTCTGGAGACCTGGCATGAAACAGCAGCGGAACCTGAAAGGAACCCGCCACGCCTACGATGCCGTAAAAGGCAGGACAGTCATGTACGGTAAAGATGAAGGCAAAGTCCTGGAACTGGAGGACGGACTAATAGCACGCGACGGATGGACCCTGATAGACGACTCCAAGACGCCCATTTTCGTAGAAGACAAAGATTGGCAGGGACATGAAATTACCAAGGAATGGCTGTCAAGCCGTCCCGACAACGGTTCCCAGGACTTGTACTTCCTGGCATACGGAAACGACTACAAGTCCGCGCTGAAGGACTTCATCTCATTCGCAGGCCCCATTCCGATGCTGCCACGCTACGCCTACGGCAACTGGCACTCATGGTACTGGCTCTATTCCGATGGTGAATTCCGCGAGATGCTGGAAAACTATAAACGAAACGGCATCCCACTCGACGTCCTCTGCATCGATATGGACCGCCACATAAACGGATGGTACGGATGGGACTGGAACACGGACCTCTTCCCTGACCCCGCCAAGATGTTCAGGGATTTCCACCGTGACCACCTGAAGCTCACCACGAATATGCACATCGACGCCATGTACAGCAACGAGTCTTCTTTCACGCTCATACAGAAGGACTTGGGAGCAGACTCCACAAAGACTGACACACTGGCATTGAACCTGATGGACAGAAAACTCGCAAGTTCATTCTTCATCAGGGAGATAGACAAGATGTACGAACTCGGCTGGGACTTCCTCTGGGACGACAACGGGGCCTACGCATCACCGGCAGAATACCCTGGCATTGACATGAACCTCTGGCGCGAGCGCCTCTTTTTCGAGGACAATGCGGCACGCGGCAAGCGTCCGCTCTACCTTGGACGCTACGGCGGACTTGGCGGACACAGGTATCCGGTCGGCTTTTCCGGAGACACCTTCGCATCTTGGGAATCGCTTGAATTCCAGACAGTTTACAACACCACATCCGCCAATGTAGGCTTCCTCTGGACACACGATCTGGGCGGTTACCAGCTGGAATGGTGGGACCCGTCCAAGCCATTGGCACAGACCACCAAATACGACTCAGAACTGCTCTTGCGCTGGTTCCAGTTCGGCGCACTCACGCCTGCCATGAGAAACCAGACCGCAAAGCAGATATCCATATACAAGTACCCGTGGATGCATCCATACGAGTACTGCACAGCGATTTGCGACGCCGTCCGCTTCCACTACGCCCTGAATCCGTACATTTATTCACAGAGCCGCGAGACATATGAGACAGGAGTCGCAGTCTGCCGCCCGCTCTACTACGAATGGCCCGCAGACGAGGAGGCCTACAGCCACGACGGCGAGTACATGTTCGGAGACAATGTCTTCGTAGCGCCGATAACCGCTCCGCGCGGAGAATCCAGGCTCAGCCACCACAAATTCTATCTACCTGAAGGTCAATGGTATGAATGGTGTTCAGGATCGATGCTGGAAGGCGGCCGCGAATACGAAAGGACATATGCCCTGGACGAGTATCCGATGTTTGTCAAGGCCGGAGCCATCATCCCGATGTACGACGGCACGCAAATGAACCTGGACGGAAACGACGAGGACATCATCATAGTAATCGCCCCCGGCGACGGGAACAGCAGCTTCAGCCTCTACGAAGACAATGGCATTGACCCGGACTATGAACATAATTTTGCGAAGACATTGATCCGTTCCGAGCGGAACGGCCTGAGCCACAAGGTCGTGATATCGCCGAGAAAAGGCGCCTACGAAGGAATGCCTTCAGACCGCAGATTCTCGCTCCGCATCCTGTCGGCAGCATATCCCAAGTCGGTGAAGGTCAATAACAAAAAAGCAAACTGGACATTCAACGGAAAAGAAATGTCCATCGACATTGACATACCCGAAACTGACTGCGCGACAGCAAAAGACATCGAAATAGAATATGCGGAGGCCGGTGCGAAACTGGACGGGCTCAAGGGAGCGGCGAAACGCACTTATGAGGCAGTTTACGATCTGAAACGGAATCATGAGGATTTCGGTTACTTCTTCCCGGATTGGATGGCCAGAATGTACACCATACGTGAGGCGCTTTACTATCATCCGGAACGCATGGATGCCCTGACCGCAGAATTTTGGGAAAACTATTCCGCTGCTGAAGAAAGGCTTACGGCCACAGGCATGAACCACGTATTCATAGACAGATACAAATCATTTATAAAATAATCATGAAAACATTAGGGAAACTTCTTCTCACAGCCATGGCGCTGTTCACACTCTCCGTTTCAGGCGAGGCCAAGAAGATAAAGAAAATCACTGCCAGCGACATTGTCCTGTTCTATGCAGGCGGACATAACGGCAGCATCTACGACCAGAAATACGCAGCCGACTACGTGTCTTACGTGGACCGCGACGGAAAGGAGCATTGGCTCTTCGACGGATACCTCCTGCTCCAGATCTGGGACACCAGAAACGACCAGGCTTCCAACGTCACTTTCACCCCGGGAATGAAGGATGAAGACGGCAGATTCCTCCCTTCAGCCAACCAGGCAGACTGGATGAAACTCATCGACTACTACTTCGAAGAAGGGAGCTGCATCGACGCCATTGACAAGGCTGTCGCAGAAGCGTCCAAGCGTCTGGGAAAACCTGAGACCAAGCGTCAGATCATCATTTCCATCCCTGACCCGATGCCGTACAAGGAGTCAATGACCAAAAAACACGGAACCACATACTGGGGACTGCTCGGGGACAAGGTTGCGGACTTTTCCGATGAGAACGACCGCATCGCAGCCTGCAAATGGTTCGTGGACCAGTGCCTGAAAAAGTACAAGGAGCACAAATACGAAAACGTGGAACTTGCAGGTTTCTACTGGATTACGGAGGAAACTCTGGACAAGAGCCCGCTTCTTCCTGCCATTTCAGACTATGTCCATTCCAAGGGCTACCCTATCACATGGATTCCTTACTTCCAGGCCCCGGGATATACCGAATGGCGCGAGAAGGGCTTCGACATGGCATGGTACCAGCCGAACTACTTCTTCTATCCTGTCCCTGAATCACAGATACGCACAGCCTGCGAACAGGCTATCGCCAACGGAATGGCCATGGAGATGGAACTGGACGAGCGCGCTGCCGTAAAACCTCTCTGGGGAAAAGAAAGTCTCGCATACAAACTCCGCGCATACATGAAGACCTTCAAGGAATGCGGACCGTGGGCAAAGTGCCAGCTCGCCTACTATCAGGACACGAATGCGGTGCAGTATTTGAAGCAGACAGGCGACCCGCGTGACCTCGAACTGTATTACGATTTCTGTGACTTCGTCGCGAAACGTCCGTACAGAACACAGAAACAGAACTAACATATTGACACCCAAATTCCTCCCCTCGGGGAAGGGACTTACTCTCGCCCTCACGGGCTCTATAAGCGGTGTTTCGCACTCGCAAACTCGGGAAACTTATTCTGAAAATGAAACGATTTTTACTGATAATACTCACATCGCTCCTTGCGATGCAGGCCGGAGCCCAGGACCGGAGAATCGAAATGAACACTGTCAATGCCGTCAATGCGAACTGGCCGGTCAAGTTCGGAGGTCCCTACTACAGCCACATCTTCATCGACAAAATCTATGAAGATAGCGATATCATAATCCCCTGTCAGTCAGTCTATGACGTACAGATAGCCGCAAGACTCGGATTCAAGTTCATAGAAGGCAACGTACACAAGACCGCCACTCCCGGCAAATATATCGTCATGCACGGAGAAGGCGGGAAACTCGGCGGTCAGGTCATGTACAAGGACGGCCGCAGCGCCAAAGACGTGGTAATCAGCGAGACCTCCTTCGAAGACCTCATGAACAATTTCGTGTACCGCTCCAGATACGCGAAATACCGCACCCACCTCACATCCCTGGAAGAGTTCCTGACAGAATGCAGAAGGAACAACATCGCGCCGATGATACAGCACGTTGATGAGGAAGAGGTCAACATCATCAAGTCCTACATGGGCAACAACTTCATCATGTACTGGGGCTACAGGGAAGAATTCTCAGGTCCGATACTCGAATACTGGGGATACAAGTCCAAGGAAGAAATCCTCGGAAGATGCCGTTTCATGGGCAACGGAGCCCCGTACCTCTACTGCATGGGCAACACCCATGACTTTACGGATGAAGAACTTGCAGACATCTGCAAAGAAGTCCACAAACTTGGATGCTACATAGGATTCGCAGGCACATACGAAGACAGGGCCCGCTCGGAAAAGATGCTCGCACTGGGAATGGACTTTTCCGCAACCGGATGCGAAATCAATGAAATCGTTTCCGGCAATCTCTGTAACCTCACCGGAGACCTCAGATTCGACGACTTCAAGACCAAAGGAAAGAACGAGGAAGGATTTCTCCATCTGACTGACGGACAAACACTTGCGCCTAACGCAAAACTCAAGTCACAGTTCCTTTCAGGAGGCAGCCTCCACATAATGTTCAAGGGAAAGATACATGTCGATATGGGAGACTATATCCACTGCGACTATGAGTCAGACGGCTCACGCTCGACATGGATAAGTTCATATTTCATCGAGCAGGCGCCGACATTCAAGATTACCGCCGTAGGACCTGTGGAAATCACCACCATAACCTACAAGGCATCCAAAATGTAATGAGACGAAACATGAAAAAGATAGCAGCATTGATACTGACATTCTGCGGCATCGGCACACTCGCAGGCGCAGCAGACAAGTCATCCGTCGGGACCGGTCCAGACTGGCAGAACGCCTCGGTCGTAGAACGGAACAGGATGCCGATGAGGGCGACATTCCACACGGACAACCCCGTCATGAGCCTCCACGGACTCTGGAAATTCAAGTGGTACGAGACTCCTGAGAGCAGGCTGACAACATTCTACAGCATTGACACTGAAGACAATGCGTGGGACACCATGCCCGTTCCCGGAATCTGGGAGGTCAACGGATACGGCGACCCGCTCTACGTCAACATAGGCTACTGCTGGAAAGGCCAGTTCGAAAACAATCCGCCTTTCGTCCCGACCGCGAAAAACCACGTCGGCCAATATAGGCAGCATTTCACCATCCCGTCCGACTGGGCCGGCAAGCAAATCATAATGAACATCGGTTCCGCCACATCCAACATCCGCGTATGGGTCAATGGAAAGGAGGTCGGATACAGTCAGGACAGCAAGCTCGAAGCCAGATTCGACGTCACGAAATTCATCAGACCGGGCGAAGACAACCTCATCGCCTTCGAAATCTTCCGCTGGTGCGACGGGACCTACCTCGAAGACCAGGACTTCTGGAAACTGACCGGAATCGCCCGCGAAACCTACCTCACCGCGCGCGACCGCAGCCACATCGAGGACATCCAGGTCAATGCCGATGCAGACGGCACCTTCACATGGAAAGTCCTGACAACCAAGACTATACGTAAGGTCAATGTCAGCCTTCCGGAACTCGGATACAGCGTCAGCCTCACGAAACCGACCTCGACCGAGGACGGGCTGAAGGTATTTGAAGGCACAGCGTCAATGCCGGAAGCCAGACTATGGTCCGCCGAAACTCCCAACCTCTATAAGGTCAATGTCAGTGTTTCCGACGGGCAGAAAACCTGCGAAAACGCCTCTCTGAAAACAGGATTCAGAATGGTGAAAATCGACGGCAAGCTCCTCTATGTGAACGGCCAGCCGATTCTGATAAAGGGAGTGAACCGCCACGAGATGAACCCTTACGGCGCCTACAGCATTTCCAAGGCAGATATGCGCCGCGACCTCAAGATAATGAAAGAACTGAATATCAATACGGTACGAACCTGTCACTATCCGGACGACCCGTATTGGTATGAACTCTGCGACGAATACGGCCTCTATGTCATCGACGAGGCCAACAACGAGGCACACGGCCTTGGCTATGGAGAAGGCACCATCGCCAAGAACCCTCTCTACAACAAGGAGATAACCAACCGTGTAGGGAGAATGATGAGACGTGACCGCAACCATCCGTCAGTCATCATCTGGAGTCTCGGAAACGAGGCCGGCAACGGAAAGAACTTCTATGACGCCTACGACTTCGCCAAAGCCTTCGACACCACCCGCCCGGTACAGTACGAGCAGGGACAGGGCGGAGCGAACAGGGACCGCAACTCCGATATCTTCACCCCAATGTACATCCGCTATGCCAATGCAGAGAAGTACATCAATAAAAACCAGGACCGTCCGTTCATAATGTGCGAATACGCGCACGCGATGGGCAACTCCATGGGAGGCTTCAAGGAATATTGGGACCTTATCCGCAAATATCCTACGTTCCAGGGCGGCTGCATCTGGGATTTCGTGGACCAGGCGCTGTACAAGCCGGCGGACGCAGAGAAATACGGCTCCGACCACATTTTCGCGTTCGGAGGCGACTACAATGACGAGGACCCGAGCGACGCATCCTTCATGTGCAACGGTCTCATTTCCACAGAGCGCGAATGGCACCGCCACGCATACGAGGTCCGCTATCAGCACCGCTCCATACTCGCATGGGCAAGCAAGGAAGAGGCAGCAGAGGGCAAGATTCACATTTTCAATGAGTACTTCTTCATCTCTCTCGACAGGTTCTCCCTCGACTGGGAACTGATGCGCAACGGAACAGCCATCAAAAGGGGCTGTGTCAATGCCATTGAACTTCATCCTCAGGACTCAGCTGTCATTGACCTCGGCTACAGCATTGACAAAACTCTGGCCGAAGGTTCCGACATTTACCTGAATCTCAGTTTCAGGCTGAACCGGGAGGACGGAATTCTGCCGGCAGGAACCGAACTCTCGTATGAGCAGATTGCCATTGCCGAGAACTGGAACTGTTCTGAGAATCAGGCTGACACGAAGCTGTCCGGTCTTCCTTTCGAAGTCGAATTCGACAAGCGCACAGGGGCATTGACAAAATACTCGGTGTTCGGCAGGAATCTGATTTCTGAGCCGATTCTTCCGTGCTTTGGGCGCGCAGTCACCGACAATGACGAAGGCATGCTAGTGGATTTGTCTTTCGACAAGGAGGCTCGCCGCATGTTCGACACGTGGAGGACGCCGGCATTAGAGGCGGAGTCAATGTCAGACGAGATGGACGGGGATGTACGCGTCGTTACGGTCCGCTACAGGCCGATAGAGGATTACCTCAGACCGGTATTGACATATAACATTGACAATCATGGCATTATAAAGGCAAAACTTTCGCTGGAGGATGCCGGCAGGCTGAAAGAGGCTCCGCATTTCTTCAGGGTCGGAGTCGAGTTTGCGATGCCTGGTGAGTACTCTGTCATTGACTTTTACGGTGAAGGTCCTTTCGACAGTTATTGCGACCGGAGGAGTGCGGCGCTGATGGGGCATTATACCCAAAGTGTGAGCGAGCAGTACGATTTCAGCATGGTCCGTCCGCAGGAGTGCGGCACGCATTGCGGCCTCAAATGGTTCAGCATCATCGACAAAAACGGCAATGGTATCCGCATAACTTCTTCTGCGCCAGAGTTTTCCGCATCAGCCCTGCCGGTATCGCGAAAGATGCTCGACCGCAATCCGGAGTTCAAGCATTCTCTGGAACTGAAGAAGGTGGCGCATGAGGCGGACCGCACAAATGGCCAGACCTACGTCAACATTGACCTCAAGCAGATGGGCCTCGGCTGCGTCTCCTCTTTCGGCGACCACCCGCTCCCGACCTACCTGATTCCAGCCGACAATTATTCATTCGAAATAACAATAGCACCGATATGGGAAGAATAAATAAGATAATTTCAATGATGCTGGGGGCAGCGATGACTCTTGCTGCGGCGGGAGGATGCTCCAGCAAAGACACAAAAACGAAAATAGCCGAGCTTTTGTCTCCTGACAAGAATCTGGAGATGAGATTCAGCATGTCAGATGACGGAACCCCTTATTATTCATTGGATTACAAAGGAAAGCACATTATCTTGGATAGCCGGCTGGGATTTCTGCTGAGAGGGGATCTGAACGTGTCTGAGGTGAAGGTTCAGGGCGACAAAATCGACAAAGTGGACAAGCATCCCCAGATAGATTTCTACAGGGATTTCGAAGTTGCCGACGTGAAAACCGACAGCCTGGACTACACCTGGACACCGGTCTGGGGAGAAGAAGACTCCATCAGATGCCACTATAACGAATTGACAATCAGCCTTAAGCACAAGCCGACCGGAAGAGACATGGCCATCAGGTTCAGGCTTTTCAATGATGGTCTCGGCTTCCGCTACGAGTTCGGTCCAATGGCTTGGCCGGAGTATTTCATCATCAATGATGAGCTGACGGAATTCGCTATGGCTGAAGACTATACGGCCTTCTGGATTCCGGGGGACTTCGATACGCAGGAATACGAATACACACGCTCCCGCATCTCCGAAATCCCGTCATTGGTGGCGGATCAGCTGCTTCCGAACCCGTGGCATTTCCCGTATTCTGTCAATGCAGTGCAGACTTCGCTCCAGATGAAGTCGGATGACGGTGTCTATGTCAATCTTCATGAGGCCGCACTTGTGGATTATTCCTGCATGAACCTGGAACTCGAGCCGGGGACATTGACCTTCAAAGCGTCTCTCGTTCCGGACGCGACCGGCGGCAAAGGCACTATCCAGACTCCGGCCAAGTCCCCGTGGAGGACGATTCAGGTGACTGACGACGCCTGCAGGCAGCTGGAGTCAAGGCTCGTACTGAATCTCAATGAACCTTGCGCCCTGGACGACGTTTCATGGATTCATCCTGTAAAATATATCGGTGTCTGGTGGGAAATGATCAGCGGAAAGGGGTCCTGGTCTTACACCGGAGATGTCCGCCCGGTGGATATCAACACCGTGGACTACAGCAAGTTGCCTCACTCGCCAAAGCACAGCGCCAACACAAAGAATGTGCGCAGATACATTGACTTTGCCGCTGAGCACGGCTTCGGTGAGGTTCTGGTAGAGGGCTGGAATATCGGCTGGGAGGACTGGGAGAGTTTCTCGAAGAACGATGTTTTCGATTTTGTGACACCTTATCCTGATTTCGATATTGCAGGTCTCAACGAATATGCCCACTCTAAAGGCGTGCGTCTTATGATGCATCATGAAACATCCTCATCCATAAGGAATTACGAGCGTCACATGGATGCCGCCTACGACCTTATGAATAAGTATGGCTATGACGCGGTCAAGTCCGGTTACGTGGGCCAGATTTTCCCGCGCGGCGAGCATCACTATGGCCAGTACATGAACAATCATTACCAGTATGCCATCCGCAAGGCTGCCGAGCATCATATCATGGTCAATGCGCATGAGGCTGTCCGTCCGACGGGCCTGTGCCGCACCTACCCGAACATGATAGGCAACGAATCCGCCAAAGGAACTGAATATCAGGCTTTTGGAGGCCTCCATCCTCAGCACGTCACGATTCTTCCGTTCACACGTCTGAACGGCGGTCCGATGGATTATACCCCGGGAGTCTTCGTGATGGACATGAAGGAAAATTGCCCGACCAACAAGTCTCATGTCAATGCTACCATCTGCAATCAGCTGGCGCTCTACCTTACAATGTATTCGCCGCTCCAGATGGCTGCCGATTTCCCTGAGCACTACATGAAATACGCCGATGCATTCCAGTTCATAAAGGACGTAGCTACCGATTGGCGCAAGTCCAAGTATCTGTTCGCAGAACCGGGTGATTATCTGATAGTTGCGCGCCAGGCCAAGTATTCAGGTCAATGGTTTGTAGGCGGTGTAACCGATGAGCTCTCCCGTTCGTTCGATGTGCCGATGTCGTTCCTGGATGCCGGAGAGAATTATGAAGTGACCCTCTACGCCGATTCAGAAGACGCTGACTATAAGACGAATCCGCAGTCATATGTAATATCGAAGGTCAATGTGACGAGCGAGTCCGTGGTGCCGGTAACAATGGCTTCTGGCGGCGGATTTGCAATGTCCGTAAGGAAGATGTAAAAATCCACAGATGCGCACGGGCCTGTCCGTGACTGTCATTCGGAACGGCAATGGATAGTCTTAACTTATAAGTTAAGATATTTTACAGATTATTCTCTGCAATTCAGACAATTAAACCTATCTTTGCGGCAAAGAATAAAAGATGAAAGACATTGAATTTATACCATTTCTCTTGACAGAAAAAGCCGATATTTTCTCGATACGACTTGACGGAAATGAGAAAACGGAGACAGAAGAATTTTTAATAGAGTTCAAAGACACGCAATCGATACCACTCAGAAATGACTTGAATTCAATTTTAACATCAATCAATGGCATTGGCAAAGAAGGCGTACTAGAGTCATTTTTCCGCCCGGAAGGGAAATTCTCAGATAGAGTATGTGCAATTCCGTTGCTGACATATCCGAGAAAACATTCCGACAACTGCGGCTCATTACGTCTATATTGTATAAGAATGACGGATTCACTACTCATACTTGGAGGTGGTGGAGAGAAGAAAACAAGAGTTTACGAAGATGATCCGATTCTTTTAGAAACGTAAAGACACTTCAGTCAATCGACAAGGTTTTGACAGACATGGAAGCCAATGGAGTCGATATTGCAACTGCTATTTATAATTTGACGATTAAGATTCACTGATATGGAAAAAGGCAATTATGTCAATCCGCTTTTCGCAGAAATGCTAAATGCTGTACCGGAGGAAGTCAAACGCGAAAGTGAGCGTTCATTCGAGATAGCTGGAAGGATACGGGAGATTCTTCAACGCAAAAGATGGAGCCAAGCTGATTTCGCAAAAGCCGCAGGAAAGAAAGAGGCGGAAATATCCAAGTGGATGAGCGGCACTCACAACTTCACCATCCGCACAATCGCAATAATTGAGACCGTGCTCCGAGAAGATGTGATTTCTGTCAAAAGATACCCTCGCCGTGTCAATGGATATGGGACGTCAAATTCCGACAGGACATCTATTCTGAACGACGGAGACAAGCTACCATTCCATGGCGCCACCGGCACTCCCCCGTCGGCGGATTAGGACTTTCTAACGCATTGACTTTCTGCAACTTACAAACAGACAGTCCGCCGACACCTCCGATTTTGGCTGGGTCGGCGGATTTGCATTTCATTAACTCGATGATTTACAGCTACTTAAGCGCAACAGAATCCGCCGACGCCCAGGAGGCCCTAAAAGTCTTCACGAGACTGAAAAACTCCTACCCATAATACAAGGCCGAAAGCGGATTCTCGATTCCTACTCAGAAATATTTAGACAGACGCCACCCAGAGGCCTGGACAAGCCAACATCCGATTGCCAGACGAGAAGCCTCCACCAGTTCCCGGACAAGACTCCCGTCAACGCCGACTATCCAAGTCAACACGGAATCGAAGATACGCCTTAAGCCGACTCGCTGCCGTCCTCGCCGAACCGACCGTCCTTAGCCTCGAAAATCACCGACGGCTCCAGCACCTCCACCGTATGCCAGGCCCCTGACGGAACCACGCACCCGAAATTCCCCGCCGCCGGATCCATGCTGAACCTCTCCACCTCACGGAACGACCGCTCCCCCGACTCCGACAACACCTCCTCAAAAATCACCTCCGTCACATTCCCACAAAGAAGCATCACACTCTCATTCGAATTCGGATGCCTGTGAATCGGCACCACCGTCCCCGGCATCAACGCATTCAGCATCCGCTGACTACCATCCCCCGCCGAAGTCCTCAAATCGAAATTCTGCCTCAACCGCGGATTCACCGCCGCCTTCCCCAGCAGCTCCGCAACAAGATTCTTGTCAATGTCAATCATAATTATCAATGTTAAAGTCAATATCAATGCTACTGCCCAGTTCCACAATTCCCATCAATGCCGTCACACCCGCGAAGCGCACACTACAACCACATAAGTCTTATTTCCAGATATCATCAAGTCCTGACTCCCAATTCGGGAACGGAGGATTCTTCGACAGCTCACCGTAACTTTTAAAGGTACTACAAAATATTGAAATTTCCTGCGAGCGAGACACAGGAAACGGCATGAGGAACGAATTCCATCAGGCGGGACGACGCCACAACCCCCTCTGTAACACATTGATAATCAAGTACCAATTATTTTAGGCGTGGATTTCCGCCGATTTTTTGCCCACTAGCCCACATTGAATTTGACAACTTACTATGAATCAAACAATTACAAAAATAAATGTGGCACCGTCCCGACAACAAAACTATTGAAACGCGGAGTACAAATGCACAGAAGTCTTCACTCATACTTCCTTTTCCTCAAAACCAGTAAATCCAAGCCGTTAATCCAAGTTGCAGAATTTAGGATTATACAAAAATATGTTAAACTCACGGTTCAAAAAGCGCCCTCTTCATTTTGTCAATGACAACAAGGTTCCGCTTCAAGCAACTGTCAATGATACAGATTCAAATCCTTGTCAATGCCAAGCCATCCCCCCCAGACTGTCCGAAACATCCCCACGGCCAAGCCGCACAATCATGTGACACTAATACGCTGATACACATCACCAAAAAAACGGAGCCATCAAGACTCCGCCTATCCTAACTCAAAACACTACCGAACAATCGATGTTAATGATATCATATAAAAGTTGTTTAATAGAACTCATCACAACGCTTTATTTCTACGTAAAACGTCCTTTAATTCTTCAGAACACTGGACCTCACTAAAGTCATAAGCTGCTACATCGAATGCAGTAATGACATAAAATGAATATTTGTAATCAGTCCAATCATCAGAACAAAACATAATTCGACCATTAGACAACACTGCAACTATTTGATCATTCTGCACATTAAAGCCTATATCCAAGATATCCCCATCTATTATATTCTTAGGTCCATGATAAGGATGTTCTTTCCACCATCCGATTCTCTTGCCATCATAAGAATACTTTTCAAAATAATAATGGGTCTTTAATATATGATGCCCATCCGATTCCACAATGATTGTCTTTTGTGGATGCACAACCATCATTGAGTTTTTATTTGGTAATTGCAAGTGTCTCAGAACAGCGCCATTTCCCGTATGATACATATCCAGATTTCCGTTAGCCAACGCTACCGCTATAAATGGCTGCTCC
>FR890672.1:0-66245 GCA_000435075.1 Bacteroides sp. CAG:770
TTCAAAAGATTTTTATGATTCTTAAATTTTAATGATAATTCTTAAATCTTTATGACGTCAGAAACCACTTTTGAAATCACAAAAATATAGGACATGTTTGCCGGCATGAATCATTCGTCCAAATTGACAATAATTCATTTCTCAAAAGAGCAAATTTTCTTACCTTTACCGAGATATTGATGCACGACATGATATCAGGCCACCGACAACGGTTTCCCTGAACTGACGCGCTATCTGAGAACCGTCATTACGGTAAAATAAGGAAGCGTTCAAGGATTACTAACGTTGCACGAACAACAAATTTAATAATATGAACAAAGTAACTGCGATTGTATGTGCTGGATTGTGTGCCATTCCTATGGCAGCACAGCCACAGCTGAACAAAAACAACATTGACGAAGTACTCAAGGCTATGACACTTGAGGAAAAAGCCTCTCTTCTGGTCGGAGCGGGCTGGGGAAGTGTTGCGGCCGGCTCGATGACGGCATTTGACGAATCCACAGTGCCAGGAGCTGCCGGAACAACCCGTGCGATTCCACGTCTGGGAATTCCTCGGACAGTACTTGCGGACGGCCCTGCCGGACTCCGCATAAACCCTACCAGAGAAGGTGACAGCAAAACCTATTATTGCACAGGTTTCCCTGTAGGAACAGTAATGGCATCTACTTGGAATGCCCCTCTGGTACAGCAGCTTACGACTGCAATGGGCGAAGAGGTGAAAGAATATGGCGTGGATGTCCTTCTGGCACCTGGCCTGAATCTCCACAGAAACCCGCTCTGCGGACGTAACTTCGAATACTATTCAGAAGACCCTCTCCTTACTGGAAAAATTGCGGCCGCTTATGTGAATGGTATCCAAAGCAACGGCGTGGGCGTAAGTGCGAAGCATTTCGCCGGAAACAACCAGGAGACCAACCGTCTCAAGGCCGATTCCCGCATCAGCACAAGGGCTCTCCGCGAGATGTATTTGAAAGGCTTCGAAATCGTAGTGCGCGAGTCTCACCCTTGGACTGTCATGTCATCATATAACAAAATCAATGGTGTCTATACACAGGAAGACCGCGAACTCCTCACCACAATCCTCCGCGACGAATGGGGCTTCGACGGCATCGTGATGACAGACTGGACCGGAACCAGAAACACCACTGCGCAGGTACACGCACAGAATGATCTCATGGAACCGGGCAACGAGGAACAGATCGAGAATATTGTCAATGCAGTAAAGGATGGCAGCCTTGATATCGCTGACGTGGACAAATGCGTGCGCAACATGCTGGAATACATCGTCCGTACCCCACGTTTCAACAAATACAAGTTCTCCAATGCTCCTGAACTTGAAGCTCATGCGGAACTCGTCCGCAAGGCGGCTGCTGAGGGCTTGGTTCTTCTTAAGAATGACGCATCAGTCCTTCCTATGAATGATGTGAAGAACGTGGCTCTCTATGGAGTAGGTTCTTACGACTTTGTTGCAGGCGGTACAGGTTCCGGAAATGTGAACAAACCATATATCCGCAACATTGCAGAAGGTCTTGAGGCTGACGGCTTTGCAGTGGATAAGGACATCCGCGAATGGTACGAGCAGTACATCAAGTTCTCTAGACTTGACGCGAAGAATTCTTCGACCAATCCATTCAGCATTCTTCTCGGCGAAGCTGTAGTAGGCGAGTTGAATGTAAACAGGGCTTTCATTGACAGGAAAGTCGCTTCTACTGACATCGCAGTTCTCACAATCACCAGAAATGCAGGTGAGGGTGCAGACCGCAGAAGCGTTGACGGTGACTTCACTCTTACAGGCCGCGAACGCGAACTCCTCCAGAACCTCTCGGATGCATATCATGCTGCAGGCAAGAAAGTTATCGTTGTCCTCAATATCGGTGGCGTCATCGAGACCGCTTCATGGAAACACATTCCTGATGCTATCCTTCTCGCCTGGACCCCTGGTCAGGAAGGCGGCTATACAGTAGCAGACGTCCTCTGCGGCAAGTCATATCCGTCAGGAAAACTCCCTATGACATTCCCTGTCTCATACTTCGATATCCCTTCATCATTCAACTTCCCTTACAACTACACGGGCCGTCCGGTGATGAATCCGTTCACGACCAGTAAGCAGACCATGAAGGAAATAAAGGATGTGGACTATGTAGATTACAACGAGGACATCTGGGTAGGATACCGTTACTTCAATACCGTCGGCAAGCAGGTTTCATATCCGTTCGGATTCGGTCTCTCCTACACCACATTCGAGTACAGCAACCCTGTAGTGAAGGTGGGTAAGGACGGAAACGTAACTGCTTCTATTACAGTACGCAACAATGGTTCTGCAGCCGGCAAGGAGGCAGTCCAGCTCTATGTCGCAGCACCTGACGGAGGTCTCGTCAAACCGGCAATAGAACTCAAGGCATTCGCCAAGACCCGCGAGCTCAAACCTGGCGAAAGCGAAGTCTTGTCAATGACAATCGCCCCTTATACCCTGGCATCTTTCAATGAGACTGCTTCAAGGTGGGAAACCGCTGCCGGCACATACAATGTGAAGTTCGGCGCATCTTGCGAAGATATACGTGCCAATGCTGCTTTCAAGCTTGCAAAGGCCATGACCTGGGATGTGAACCGTGTTATGGAACCTAAAGTGGAACTGAATATAATGAAAGTGAAATAGGTTGCACAATTCTGACCTGAAACCACTATAACACACACAATTTCTCCTCTCCCTCGTGCGTTTCGCACGGGGGAGTTTTGCTTTGTAAATCCTCCGTATTTTTGATAAAGTGCGATTTCATTTGTAATTTTGTGAGTTGTTAGGAATTATGCGTAAAAAGACGCCTCGGACAAGAGAATTCCACAAAGATGATATTGACTGAAACCTGAAATTGATATGAGCGGAAATTACACAGAAGAAAAGAAATACATTATAGAGTCGGAAGTCCCATGCTATGATGTCGATTCGAATATGGATTTGAAGCCGGCAGCCTTCATGGACATGGCCCAGGAAATAGCTTATCAAGCAGCGACGGCACTCGGATTCGGATATGACGCACTCCAGACGGAGGGCAAAGCCTGGGTATTGTCAAGGATGCACTTCGACTTCATGCGACATCCTAAATGGCGTGAGGCCGTGAAACTCTCCACATGGCACAAGGGACCTTACGGCCCGTTCTATCTCAGGGACTTTACATTGGAAAGCCCTGAAGGAGAGATGCTTGTGCGCGGAACAAGTTCGTGGGTGATTATAGATGTCGCCAACAGGACCATGTGCCGTACTGCCGAAATCATGGAGATGATACCTGAGGATACGATATGTCATGACAATGCCATCGAAAGGCCTGCCGACAAGGTCGTGATGCCTCGTGGCGTGACACCGGAACCTGCAGGAGTCCACAAGGTGGAATTCTCCGATGTCGATCTGCTCGGTCATACGAATAATGCCAGATATGTCGTCTGGGCGATGGACTGCATTGATTTCGAGGAACTTAAGCATAAGGTCGTGAAATCATTGACAGTCAATTTTATTCATGAAACCAGGCCTGGCGAGGAAGTCGTCCTCGAAAAGGTACGCACTGAAACTGAAAACGGGGACATAACGTATGTCATAGAAGGCAAGACCGGAGACAAGGCCTGCTTTATCGTGAAAATTAATTTGTAACCAACTATAAATATCTATTTATGCGAGATTTATTCTTGGGCACTGGTATTGCGCATACCATCCTGCTCTTCGCCACAGTGATTGCAATCGGCCTGTATCTGGGACGATTCAAATTCAAGGGCATCTCCATCGGCTCCACATGGATTCTGTTTATCGGCATTCTGCTCAGCCACTTCGGCTTCAGAGGTGACCCGCACATCCTTTCATTCATGAAGGACTTCGGTCTTATCCTGTTTGTATTCAGTATCGGACTTCAGGTAGGCCCGGGATTCTTCCATTCATTCAGGAAAGGAGGACTTACGATGAACATGCTTGCAGTGACACTCGTCATGCTTGCAGTCCTTGTGACATACGTCATCCATCTTGTCACGGGAGAAGATCTGCACACGATGACAGGTGTGATGTCAGGTGCCGTCACCAATACGCCTGGCCTCGGTGCTGCCCAGCAGACCCTTTCTGATGCCATGATTGCTGAAGGCTCATCACAGGATGCCGCTGCTGCCGCGACATCAGCCATCGCATCCGCCTATGCCGTCTCATATCCTATCGGTGTGCTCGGAGTTATCTTCCTTCTCATTTTCTTCAAGGCCATTTTCAATGTTGACCTTAACAAAGAGAAAGAGGAACTCGATGATGAGGGCAAGCTCGGAACAGGAGCGATACGTGCAAGTTTCGCGGTCAAGAATCCTGCCATCTTCGGAAGAAAAATCGGTGACGTAACCAAGGACAATGGCGACAGGTTCGTCATTTCCAGAGTCCTAAGAAACGGTGAACTCTGTGTCCCTTCTTCAGATCTGGTATTGAAAGAGAATGATAGACTTCTTATCGTGACGTCCCCTGACGCGGAAGACCTCGTCAAGATTCTCTTCGGTGACGAAATCGAGATGTCTTACAAGGAGTGGGATAGCGAGGACAACAATATGGTCGTGAAGAAAATCACGGTTACCAAGTCATCCATTACAGGCCGAAGCCTCAGAGACCTGAATGTCAGGTCAATATACGGAGTGACCATTACCCGTGTGTTCCGTTCAGGAGTAGAACTCGTGGCCAGACCGGACCTCTATCTCCACGTGGGAGACAGCCTTCTTGCAGTTGGACCTGAAGATGCTATGGACAAGGTCGCAGGACTCTTCGGAAACAAGGCTGCCAGCCTCAGCCACCCTAACCTCATTCCTATCTTCTTCGGAATCGTGGTCGGTGTAATCTTCGGAAGTCTTCCTATCAAGTTCCCTGGAATTCCTCAGCCTATAAAGCTCGGACTTGCCGGCGGACCTCTCATCATTGCCATCCTGCTCGGCTATTTCGGACCTAAGCTCAAGATTACGACTTATACGACATTGAGTGCGAACATGATGATCAGGGAAATCGGTATTTCATTCTTCCTTGCAGCCGTAGGACTTGGTGCCGGTGAGAACTTCATCAGTTCTATCGTGAACGGAGGTTACTGGTGGATTCTCTATGGTGCGCTTATAACATTGGTACCTGTAACCTGCGTCGTGCTTCTTGGAAGACTCGTGTTCAAACTGAATTTCTATCAGATCTGCGGTCTCATCTCCGGTGGAACCACAAACCCTCCTGTACTCGCCTTCTCTCAGGAAGTTTACGGAACAAACTATCCTTCAATCAGTTATGCTACCGTATATCCTCTGACAATGTTTATGCGAGTTCTGATGGCCCAGCTTATAATATTGTTTACGTTGTAAACTTTTACAATACAATGTTTGAATTGCTTTATCCTGGCTCACCTGCTCCGGTCCTCCCGAAGCAGGTGGCCGGTGTTTCTGAAGAGGCGGTTGTCAATGCTGCCGAGATGCTGCCGATCGTGAGGGAGAACGGCCTGGTCTATGCCCAGGCGACCAGGGCATACTGCCACGGCGGCTCAATGCTTCTTCACCCCGTTGTCCACCTGCATATTATCAACAGGTTCGACCAGCTTTATCTCCAGAAACGCTCCATGAAGAAAGACCTTCTTCCCGGGATGTGGGATACCGCGGTAGGAGGACATGTGGATTACGGTGAATATATCTCCGAAGCGCTCTTCGCGAATCGTCTGAAGAACTGAAATTCACGGAGTACAATCCGATTTGGCTCGGCAACTATGTTTTCCACAGCAATGTGGAATGTGAACTTGTCAATATCTTCGCGGCCGTAGGTAATTTCACCCCTCAGCCGGACCTTGACGAGGTCGAGGAAGGACGTTACTGGCCAATGGAAGAAATCGAAGAAAATATTGGAAAATCCATTTTTACACCTAACTTTGAAAGTGAGTTCCGGAGAATAAGAAAGTCTCTGGAAGCATTATTATAAAACGCTATCACGATGGCCACATTCAAGATTTTGTCAGGAGCCCCTCTTAACAGTACTCCTGATTTGCGCAAAGCCGCAGACTCATTGACAGAGGATTTTATTCTCATAAATACCAAGCCATTCCCATATGAGCTCGGCTATCTGGCGCTTGAGCGCTTTGCCGAAGTCGCAGAGTACACAGGCGCAGACATGCTCTATTCGGATCATTATGAGATAGTTCCGGGACCGGACGGGAAGGACGAAAGACGCAGACATCCTGCTATCGAATGTCAGCCTGGAGCACTCCGAGACGATTTTGACTTCGGCCCGCTGGTAGTTTTCAGGTCAAGCTCTTTCCTCAAGGCGGTAGCCGAACTCGATGAGAATGACGTATATGGAGCCATGTATGACCTCCGCCTCAGGATGGACAAGAAAATCCACATCGGGGAGTATCTTTATACATCAGTCGAGACCGACATCAGAAAGTCAGGCGAGAAACAGTTCGACTATGTCGATCCTAAGAACCGCGCGGTGCAGATCGAAATGGAAAGAATCTGTACAGACTATCTCAAGCGTATCGGCGCATATATCGCCCCGGGCTTCAAGAAAGTCGAACTCGACCCGGACATGAAGTCAGATGTGCTCGCTTCAGTGGTCATTCCTGTCTTCAACAGAGTCCGCACCGTGGCCGATGCCGTGAAGAGCGCACTCTCTCAGAAATGCGACTTCGATTTCAATGTCATCGTGGTGGACAACCATTCTACCGACGGCACGTCCGAGATTCTCGCATCCATAGACGACCCTAGGCTCGTTGTCGTTGTCCCTGAGAGATTTGACCTCGGAATCGGCGGATGCTGGAACATGGCCGTACACGACAGCCGTTGCGGAACCTACGCTCTGCAGCTCGACAGCGATGACGTCTATATGGACGAAAATACTCTTCAGAAAGTTGTGGACAAATTCCGTGAGGAAGGCTGCGGAATGGTCATCGGCTCATACATGATGACCAACTTCGACATGAAGCCTATACCCCCGGGAGTCATTGACCATAAGGAATGGACAGATGAAAACGGTAGAAACAATGCACTCAGAGTCAATGGTTTGGGCTCGCCTCGCGCTTTCTATGTACCGTTCCTCAGGAAAATCAATCTTCCTAACGTAAGTTATGGCGAAGACTATGCTGTCGGCCTCCGAATCAGCCGCGAGTACCGCATCGGACGAATCTACGAGCCGATTTACTGCTGCCGCAGATGGGAAGGCAACTCCGACGCAGCGCTCGACATCGTAAAAGTCAATGCCAACAATCTTTACAAGGATGCTATCCGCACATGGGAACTCCAGGCAAGACTTGCCATGAGTGACGCGGAGAAGAATCTGTAGTGAAATACAGGCTGGTACCTAATGACAGCCGGGCTTCGGCCGGACAAAGCACAGGGAATACAATTATGGACAATATCATTGACAAGTTCGTCCTTGACCAGCTTTCTGTCTGGCCGATGGCGGCATCTAATTTCAGGGACCTCAAGAATGTCGAGACCAGAAGTCTGGAAGTCGGCGGGCTTGAGGTAAGGCTTCAGCACAATCCTGCGAGAATCAGGTCTTCAGCGGCCAAAGTGGACAAGGCTTCGCTTCAGGCCAGGAAATGCTTCCTTTGCAGCGAAAACCGTCCGCAGGAGCAGATATCTATGGAGTTCGAGGGCCGTAAGGGCAGGAAATACAACATCCTCATAAACCCTTATCCGATTTTCCCTGAGCATCTTGTAATAGCGAGAAATACTCATGTGCCTCAGTCCATCTGGCACAGGCTACCTGATATGACGGATCTTGCAAGGCATCATCCGTCATTCACCATTTTCTATAACGGACCGAAATGCGGCGCCTCGGCACCTGACCATTTCCATTTCCAGGCATGCCCGAGAGGCCTCATGCCATTGGAAAATGACATTGACAGGCTCCTTGACGAGAAAAAGGCAGGGAAGCCTGCGGAAACATTGACCTATCTTACTTCGGTTCAGGATGCGGAACTCTTTCATTATGACAAGTTTACGAAGGGTGTCTTTGTTCTGGCCGCGACAACTTCGAAGTCCATGGCAAAGCTGTTCTACAGGCTTTTGGACTGCCTGCCGCAGAGGGAAGACGAGACCGAGCCGATGTTCAATCTGCTGGCATGGTACAAGCCGAAGCCTTCCCAGAAGATTTCCGGAATATCCCACGGAAGGTTCGGAGAATACAGGGCAGTGCTGCTGGCCAGGGACAAGCATCGCTCCCACCATTATTTCACGGATGGTCCCGACCACCTGACCATGAGCCCCGGCTGCGCTGACATGGCAGGACTCTTCATCGTTCCAAATACCGATGATTATCAGAAACTTGACCCGTCAATGCTGGAGAGTATGCTTTCGGAGGTTTCCATCAGCGGAGATACCGAAAGAAATGTCATACGAAAACTTACCAGGAGCCAGCAGGAGGTCCATGTCGGCATAATGTCCGGCAAAGAAATCGAATTCGAAATTATCTCGGACGGCGCCGGAAGGCAGAAAGTCTTATATGAAAACGGACGTATATCCTACAACGGAGTGCTTTACGACGAGCTGACCTTCGATGCCCAGACGATGTCTGCGATGTTCGCAGAGCCTACGTTCATCCTCTATGGGGTGACCATCGGTGTGGATTTCCATTGGGAAAGGAGACAGACCCAGAAGTTCGCCGGCACCCTGAAATTCATCGTCGAGGACGACCATATTGTCGCTGTCAATGTCATTGGCGCGGAAGATTATCTTCTCAGCGTGATATCCTCCGAGATGAAAGCCTCGGCGTCACTTGAATTCCTGAAAGCCCATGCCGTCATTTCCAGGTCATGGCTCATGGCCCAGATAATGTCCCGCAGCCGGCACGAACATGATGCCAAACCGTCTGTAAAAGAGGACTTTACGGATGAAAACGGGGTGCGCCATCTGGTGTGCTGGCAGGACAGGACAGACCACAGACTCTTCGATGTCTGCGCAGACGACCATTGTCAGAGATATCAGGGATTGACGATGGCAGTGGGCGAGAACGTCCGCAAGGCGATCGACCAGACCTGGGGCGAAGTCCTCATGTATAACGGCAAAGTCTGCGATGCGCGCTTCTCCAAATGCTGCGGCGGTATGATGGAGCGCTTCAGCACCTGCTGGAACGACACCGACTTCCCGTATCTGGAGGCCGTGCCGGACATGCCTTCCGCAGACGCGGAGACGATACCTGACCTGACGGTCGAGGTCAATGCCGAAAAATGGATTATGGGAGGGGTCAATGCTGAAGAAGATTCTTTCTGCAACACTTCCGACCACAAGGTCCTCTCACAGGTTCTGAACGATTACGACATGGAGACCGCGGACTTCTTCAGATGGAAACAGGAGTACGACAGGGCGGAACTTTCTGAAATCTTCCGCTCAAGATCCGGAATGGAAATAGGCACGATTACAGGACTCAAACCTCTTAAGCGTGGCCCGTCCGGAAGGATAATGCTTCTAGAAGTGACTGGAACTGAGGGCTCTGCCGTGATTGGCAAAGAATTGACAATCAGAAAGTTCCTTTCTAGGTCGCATCTGAAAAGCTCAGCCTTCATCGTCAAGGAAGACGGAGACAAGATAACATTCTACGGAGCCGGATGGGGACATGGAGTAGGCCTCTGCCAGATAGGCGCGGCCGTCATGTCCGTAAGAGGATACAAGTACAAGGATATCCTCTCGCATTATTATCCGGGCAGCATATGCTCCGTAATGACAACATTGAACAATAACTGATTATGAACAATACACGACTCAAATCACCATGGTGGTGGATTCCGACATTGTACTTTGCGGAAGGAATACCATATTTCATTGTCAACAACATATCAGTGACCATGTTCACGAAGATGGGCGTACCGAATGGCGAAATGGCGCTGTTCACCAGCCTTCTCTATCTTCCATGGACATTGAAGCCGCTCTGGAGCCCGCTTGTGGATATATTCAGGACCAAGAGATGGTGGATCGTGATGATGCAGATTATCATGTCGGCAGCATTCGTCCTGCTCACATTCAGCATCCCTCATCCTTCCAATGAAGTCATCGACGGAATGAACACGCCTATATCAATGTTTACTTTCACATTGATTTTGTTCGTGATAACAGCCTTTGCCTCGGCTACACATGACATCGCGGCAGACGGCTTCTACATGATTGGCCTGGACCATGGACAGCAATCCTTCTTCGTCGGCATCCGAAGCACATTCTACAGACTCTCTTCCATTTTCGGACAAGGAGTCCTCGTGGTTATCGCCGGTCTGCTGGAAGAAAAGACGGGAAATATCCCTATGGCCTGGATGCTCACTATGGCGACAACTGCCGTATTGTTCTCATTGATAACATTATATCATACCTTTGCGATTCCGCGTCCTTCGGGCGACAAGCCTGTCAATGAATCCGGCGGTTCTTTCGGCGGCGAGTTCGCGCAGGCCTTCGTAACCTTCTTCAAGAAGCCCGGTGTCTGGATTGCCATCGTATTCATGCTGCTTTACAGACTTCCTGAGGCATTCCTCCTGAAGATGGTCAATCCGTTCCTCCTGTCACCTGCACAGCATGGCGGCCTCGGCCTCCCGACTTCCACAGTCGGAGTCGTTTACGGAACAATCGGCGTCCTGGCATTGACAATCGGCGGTATCATCGGCGGTATGGCGGCATCCCGCTGGGGTCTGAAGAAATCCCTCTGGCCGATGGCTGCATGCATGACCCTCCCGTGTCTGACATTTGTCTATCTGAGCATGGCAATGCCGCATAACCTCGTGATAATCAGCATCTGTGTCGCTGTGGAGCAGTTCGGCTACGGCTTCGGTTTCACGGCATACATGTTGTTCATGATGTACTTCTCGGAGGGTGAGTTCAAGACGTCACACTATGCAATCTGCACGGCCTTCATGGCGCTCAGCATGATGATTCCGGGTGCGTTTGCCGGATATCTGCAGGAAATGCTTGGCTATGAGGCATTCTTCTGGATGGTAATCATCTGCTGCATCGGTACGGTTGCCGTGACAAAACTCATCAAAGTGGATCCCGAATACGGTAAAAACAAATAAAATATGAAACCGAACCTAAAAGTACTGATGGCCATGACTGCGCTTGCCGTAGTTTCATGCGGAACGCAGAGAAAAGCTGTTAAAGATGATAAAGTAGCAGACACTCAGAAGGTTGCCCCTGAAGTTTCCGTAAAGTCAGAGGCTCCTGTCAAGTTCGCATCCCGCGACAATGCTGAAGGCCGTCTGGCTTTCGGCCTGTCCCTTTTCAATGCGGCTGTCGCCAATTCCGATGAGGACGCCAACGTCGTTGTGTCGCCATACAGCGCAGGAGCGGCATTGTCAATGCTGGCGGATGGTGCTGCAGGCGAGACTAAGGAGGAACTTGTCAATGCCTTGAGAAAATCCTCTTACAGCGGCTCAGTTCCCAGTGTCGGAAAGGGCTATATAATATCATCAGCAAACTCCGCCTGGATCCGTAAAGGCTTCCCTGTCAATGCGGATTACCGCATCCTGCTCGAAAAGAACTATTCTGCCAAGATAGCTGAACGTGATTTCTCCAGCCCTGCCACTGTCAATGAAATCAACAAGTGGTGCTCCGACAAGACTGCCGGAAGGATTCCTGAAATCATCGACCAGATAAATCCGGACATGATGATGTTCCTCATCAACGCATTGTATTTCAAGGCCCCATGGGAGTATCAGTTCGACAAGAATGACACTTTCGATTCCGATTTCCATTCTCCGGCAGGTGACCAGACTGTGCCGTTCATGCATATCAGCAGGGAATTTCCATGCGGAGAAATCGAGGGCTGCAAATTCGTGTTCCTTCCATACAAATCCGGTGAGTACCAGATGGCAATCTGCCTCCCGTCAGAGGGAATGAGCATCTCGTCAATGTTGCCTCACGTGACCTCGTCGATGTTTGAATCTGCTCTGAATCAGGCAACTACACGAAAAGTGGCATTGTCAATGCCGAAGTTCAAGGTCAATACGACCGCTGTCCTGAATAGTATCCTCATGTCTCTCGGTGTGGAGAAAGCCTTCTCGAATGGAGCTGATTTCAGCGGTATCACATCAGCCGGCGTCGCCGTGGACGAAGTGAGGCAGAAATGTTTTGTCGAGGTCAATGAAAAAGGAGCTGAGGCTGCTGCGGTAACTTCAGTCGGTGTCCGTCTGACCTCTGTCGTCCCTGTCGAGAGGATGTTTGTGATGAACGTGGACAGACCTTTCGTATTCGCCATTTTCAATACCGGCTCTAATGACATCCTTTTTGCCGGTAGGATTACAATTGTTGAAAACTAAATTGCTATGACAAAGTCATTGACATTCAAAATATTGGGAATTCTTTCCATTGCGATGGTTTCCGTTTGCTTCCCGGCTGTATCATTTGCCAAATCCCACAAGGTGAAACCCGGCATTGAAGTGCTTGAGGAACGTGGCTTTTCCGGTCTGGTCGGAAAACGTGTCGGTCTGGTGACCAATCCGAGTGGCGTTGATACCCGTCTGCGCTCTACCATTGACATTCTTCACGAGGCCAAAGGCGTGGAACTTGTGGCATTGTTCGGACCCGAGCACGGTGTGCGCGGTGATGCTTATGCCGGAGACGTCGTTTCCGACAGCGTTGACCCTCAGACGGGAGTGAAGGTGTTCTCGATTTACGGAAAGTACAGGGGGCCTTCACAGGAAATGCTGGACGGCATTGACGTTATGGTTTATGATATCCAGGATGTCGGCACCCGCTCCTATACTTTCATCAGTACTCTCGGTCTGGTCATGCGTGCCTGCGCTAAGAAAGGCATTGAGGTAATGGTGCTTGACCGTCCGAATCCTCTCGGAGGAAACAAGGTGGAGGGCTGTTATGTGGAGCCAGGTTTCCATTCCTTCGTGAGCGAGTTCCAGATTCCTTACGTTTATGGTCTGACCGTCGGCGAACTTGCCATTCTTATCAATGAAGAGGGGCTGAACAGGGGAGAGCGCGGCTATGAGCCTCATCTGAAGTGCAAACTCAGTGTCATTCCTATGGACGGATGGCGCCGCAACATGTCTTATGTCGAAACCGGCCTGCCTTGGGTTCTGCCTTCTCCAAATATCCCTTACCCGCAGTCTGCTGTGGACTACCCTTCATCTGGAATTGCAGGCGAACTTTACGGATATCTGAACATCGGCATTGGCTATACCCTTCCTTTCGAGACTTTTGCAGCCGAATGGATTGATGCGGATAAACTGAAGGCAGAACTTGACAGTTATAATCTGCCGGGTGTCGCTTTCAGGACAATTCATTACAAACCTATCGCGGGAAGTGCCAAGGGAAAACTGCTTCATGGTGTGCAATATCATTTTTATGATTTTGAGTCGGCTCAGATAACCATGACACAGTTTTATGTGATGCAGGCCCTGAATCATCTTTATCCTGACCATAATCCGTTCGTGATGGCCGGTGACCGTGTGGGGATGTTTGACAAGGTATGTGGTACGGATTATGTAAGGAAGACCTTTTCAAAGCGTCTTGAAGTGTCCGACATCATCGACTATTGGAACAAGGATGTGACGGCTTTCAAGGATCTCTCGAAGAAGTATTATCTTTATCGGTAGGTCAGGCTATAACCCTGGAACGGGGGACTGTCATTGACAATTTCCGCCCGTCTCCGTAAAAACTATTTGTATTATGAGAGATATCAGAAACATGGCATTGGCATCGCTGGCAGCGTTTGCATTGCTTATTCCTAGTGTAGATATCGATGCACAGGTGCGTAGGACGACTACCACTACTAATCAGCAGAGGACCGGGACCGGCAGTACACAGCAGCGTTCTACCACCACGAGGTCGTCGTCAGGTACCCAGCAGCGCCAGACAGGTACTACGACTCAGAGAAGTACCCAGCAGAGAAGCAATACGGGAAGCACTCAGAACCGTTCTACGACCACAAGGTCATCGTTTGGCACCCAACAGAGGCAGACTGGAACGACCACCCAGCGTCAGACCGGCACCGTCCAGCGTCAGTCTTCTTCTTCCACCCAGCGTCAGACAGGTACGACAGTTCAGCGCCAGACCGGCAATACCAATACGAACCGTCAGGGAACTGCTACCCAGAGGCAGTCATCTTCGAGCTCCCAGCGTCAGAATGGCGTCAATGCACAGAGACAGTCCAGCAGCAGTTCTTCATCGACCCGCCAGACCGGTACTTCCGTGCAGCGACAGTCAGGTACTTCAAACACCCGGCAGCGCCAGACAGGAACGACAATTACAAGGCAGTCAGGTTCTTCGTCTGTCCGTCAGAGCACTTCGACAGGTACGGTCCGTATGGATAATGCTGCCGTCGGCAATTACAATAATTATAACCGCAATGACAATGTCACGAGGGATGAGCGTCAGTCAAGCTCTTCAGGTGCAGTAAGAAGCAATACCAATGTTACCAGGAACGGTCTCGGTACAGTGACCAGTCAGATGAGGTCCCAGTCCGGCAGCAGCGTGAGACAGAACTCTGGCAGCCGCGGCCCTTCACGCATGGACAATTCCAAGGACTTCAAGATTGAAGACCATAATGTCCACAGGATTCCGCCTCGTGACAGGGACTTCATGGCATATGACCGTCCGAGCCACTTCTATGACCATCACCATCCTCACTGCTTCGGTTACAGGGTTGAGGTTCTTCCTCCGAGATACAAGGTGGTGACCTATTACGGCGTAAACTACTATATGTATAACGATGTCTATTACAGACCTTATGGAGGTCACTACATCGTTTGCCGTCCTCCGTTCGGAGTCACGATTGCACTCCCTATCGCGAATCTGACCTTCGCTGCTGTCAATTTCGCTTACTATTCCAATGTTTACAGGACATACGGCACCATTGACGCGAACAACAGATACATTGACCAGCAGAACCGTATCATTGCCCAGAACAATGCGACAATTCTGGCTCAGAACAGGTCGATAGCGATGAACCCCAATGCCGCGATGTCGTCTTACGAAATCGCAAACCGTCTCGGACTCGTGCAGAGCTATGCCTATGCCGACAGGAATTACTTCTATCAGGACGGTATATTCTATATTGTCAATGGAAGCGGGCAGTACCAGGTAATCGTTCCTCCTGCAGGTGCTCTGGTCCAGGAACTTCCTGAAGATTATGATATAATAACTCTCGACGGGGTCCAGTACTATAGAGTGGACGATACGGTCTATAGACTAACTCTTGTAAGTGGTACACCTTATCTCGAAGTTCTCGGCCAGATGTATGGTCAGATGGCAAGAAACTACAGCTACGGTTATTAGCGGATATTTAAATATGGCTACTATAGGAATCTTTGATTCTGGAGAAGGCGGGTTGTCGGTCCTACGGGAGATAACCCGTCTTCTGCCTGATGACAAATACATATATTTTTCTGACAATGCGCATTGCCCGTATGGGGAAAAGTCTCCGGAGTACATTCAGGCGCGGGCCCGTGTGATTACGGAAACTTTGCTTCGGGAAGGGGCGGACATTATAGTCGTGGCATGCAATACAGCGACTGCCGCTGCCATTTCCGTTCTCAGGGCGGAGTATTCGGACGCTGCATCAGAGGAGGTCAGATCACGTGTACTGGCATTGACCTCAGGCAGGCATGACCACGTCCGCTTTATCGGCATGGAGCCTGCGGTCAAGCCTGCCGCTCTCGGTACCCGCACCGGCGTCGTCGGCGTGCTCGCGACAGCCGGGACGCTCAAAGGCTCCAAGTACCTGAAGACCAAGGAAAGTGTCGATGACAATGTCAATGTCGTCGAGCATGTCGGTACCGGTTTCGTGGAACTTGTCGAGTCTGGCAGGTTGTCCGGGCCTGAAACAGAGGCAGTTGTCTCCGCAAGCCTTGAACCTCTCCTGAAAGCCAATGCCGACATCATTGTCCTGGGCTGTACTCATTATCCGTTCCTCCTGCCTGTCCTGCAAAAAGTTGCAGGGCCGGGAATCAGATTCATTGATCCCGCCCCTGCCGTTGCGCGTCAGCTTGTCCATGTCATGACCGAGGAACATCTTCCAGTCGGAAATCCCGCCAGAGACAGTTCATGTGCCACACCGGATGTAACACTTTTGTCGTCAGGCGATTCCGGCCCGCTGCACCATCTTTTCGGAATGGTTTACCGGTAACTTGCCGGCTTTGAAGGAAAAACGGGGCTTTGCTTTGAAATGTTAATTATATTCATTAGTTTTGCTACAAATAATTATTAATGCTATCGCGTGGATTCAAATTTAAAAGAACAAACCATTAGCGAACCACAAATAACACAAACTAAAGATATGACTGACAAAAAACTGGAAATGTCTCCGAACATTGTTGCGGCTTTCCTTCAGAAGTCTCCAGAGACCTTCACAAAAGCTGACATTATTAACTTCGTCCGTTCTTACGGAATCAAGATGGTGAACTTCATGTATCCTGCCGAGGATGGCAGAGTCAAGACATTGAACTTTATGATTAACAGCCTTGAGTATCTCGAAACTATTCTGAGCCAGGGCGAGAGAGTTGACGGTTCAAGCCTTTTCCCTTCATTCGTCGAGGCCGGAAGCAGTGACCTCTATGTGATTCCTAGATTCAGGACAGCATTTGTGGATCCATTCTCGGAAATTCCTACACTCGGTATGCTCTGCTCATTCTTCGACAAGGATGGTCGTCCGTTCGAGTGCGATCCATACCAGACCATCGTCAAGGCTTCCAATGCATTCCGCGAATCTACCGGAATGACTTTCGACGCCATGGGCGAGCTCGAGTATTATGTCATCACTGAAGAGGAACAGCTTTTCCCTGGAACAGACCAGAAGGGATATCATGAGTCATCACCATTTGCTAAACTCAATGCTTTCAGGACAGAGTGCATGTCTATGATTGCCCAGACAGGCGGCCTCATCAAATACGGTCACAGCGAGGTGGGCAACTTCTCACGTGACGGCAAGACTTATGAACAGAATGAGGTTGAATTCCTTCCTTGCCCTATCGAGACTGCAGCTGACCAGCTGCTTCTTGCAAAATGGGTTATCAGAACACTGGGATGGCAGTATGGCCTCGATGTTACCTTTGCTCCTAAGATTATCGTAGGTGAGGCGGGATCAGGTATGCACGTACATATGCGTATCATGAAAGACGGCCACAGCTGCATGACAGAGAACGGTAAGCTTTCAGATATCGCCAAGAGGGCTATCGCTGGTCTCATGACATTGGCTCCTGCAATTACGGCGTTCGGAAACAAGAACCCTACCTCATTCTTCCGTCTCGTTCCTCACCAGGAGGCTCCTACCAATATATGTTGGGGTGACTGCAACCGTTCGGCTCTCGTGCGCGTTCCTCTCGGATGGGCGACAGGCATTGACATGTGTGCAGTTGCAAATCCTATGGAAGAGACCTACAAGTCTTCTGAGGAGTATGTCGTTTCTGACGCTTCTGACAAGCAGACCTTCGAGATGCGTTCTCCTGACAGCTCGGCCGACATTTACCAGCTTATGGCAGGATTGTGCGTAGCTTGCCGTATCGGTCTTGAAATGCCGGAGAAAGAGGCTCTTGATCTCGTGGCACGTACATATGCCGGCTTGAATATCCATACGAAGGGTTCCAAGGACTTTGCTGAACTTCCTGGAAGTTGCGCTGAGGCAGCAGATTGTCTCGAGGAGTCAAGAGAGATCTTCGAAAGAAATAATGTCTTCACTCCAAGAATGATCGACGGTATCGAGCGTGCTCTCAAGTCTTTCAATGACAAGGGAATGCTTGCTGATGCAGTAAAGGATGCAGCTAAGGTGAAAGAACTTGTGGACAAGTATTTCTACTGCGGATAAGATTTTGAATAAGCGCCACGGCAGATTGTCCGTGGCGTGTGTTGGTTAATGATAATAAGAAAACAGAGTTGCTTTATCGGCAACTCTGTTTTCTTGTACAGTATCTGCAGGAATTTTATCTTACCCGTTTGATTTCAGATCTTCCGCAGTTGTAAGTGTTTACGCTTGAGATAAGCTGGCTTGTAACATCCGGAGCCGGGAGTTCAACGCCTTCTGCAACATCCTTGCGGACAAGGTAATAGACGCCGTTAGGCTGGCCGCCCTTGTCGTTGTTGAGGGAGTTGGAGTATTTTCCGTCCTTCATTCCGCATACCCAGATGCTCTGCATATAGGCTGTCAAACCCTCATACTTGAAAGTGTTCGGGAGAATCTTTATCACAGTCTTGTTGGCATTGGCAACGTAGCCTCTGAAGCCCTGTTTCCAGCCGTTTGTCTGAGGCGATACCTGTTCAGTAGCCATCTTGTCGTAATCGTAATCGTAAGGATCGTAGGCAGTTACCTTCTCATTTCCTTCTTCATCTGTCTGTGCCAGAGAGAACCATGTCGTGTATGCCCACTGTACTCCTCCTTCGGTAGTGATGTCCTGAGGGAATGAAATGTTGAAATGTTCGTATTTGTCGGAAGTTGCTGCTGCAAAGTCGAGGACTATAGGACTGTTTGCGAACTTGTTTGATGAACCTCCCCATCCTGTCAGGTTAAATGACTTGCCGTTTTCTTTTTCGGAAATCTTTACCTCGAAAGTCTTGGCATCTTCTGTTCCCCACTGGCCGTTCTTATAGACTGTAACATCGTAAGGCATCACTACCCAGTCGCCTATGTAGTCTTTGTAATTGCTTGGATGACTGATCTTGTTCTCGAAGTTCTCTGCGTGGAAAGGATAACTGAGAGTAGGTGTCGATACGACAACTATTTCATTTCCCACATGGGCAAGTATCGCTGCTGAGAACATGAAGATATCCTCACCTGTAAATGCGAATACACTCTGTGCATTGCCCTTGGTGATATATCCGTCAGCTACAAGGTCCTCCCAGGTTGCGCCTGACTGCATGGCATCGCTTATTTCGCTCTCGATCCAGATTTTCGCGTCATGTCTCTTGGCGTATGTCACTGCGCCTGTCCAGTAATACACATCTGTATTGGATGGTTTTACCTTCGCGAGATAGTCGATGTGTCCTGTAGTAGAGTTGTAAACCTCGTATGGCGTGATGTCGAAAGTGACATTGAACTCGCCGATTCTCTTTTCCTCGCTGAACCAGTTGGTAGAAGCCTTGCCGTTTCTTGTTGCAGCGATTCTGACAGTGTACGTAGTCTTAGGCTTCAATGCCTCCACGCTGATGGTGGTTTCCTCGATGTCTGTCTTGATGACATCCATAGTCCTGCCGCCTGACACGTATGTAATCTCGCATCTGTAGCCGTTTGCACCTTTTACAGGAGCCCAGTTGGCTGTCAATGAGCCTGTGCCTTCTGTAATTGTGACTACAGGAGCTTCGAGCTCGCCTGTCCCAGTCGGTTTCTGTGTGCTTCCGTTATCTTTGTCGCAAGAAACCAATGCCAGCATACCTGCTGCCAGCATCAACAATATTTTTTTCATTTCTTAAATCTAAAATTTGGAACTCTAGAATGAAGCCATTGGCCTGACTCTGTATTTGTTCTTCTTCTCAAGGTCATTCGGAACGGTAATGGTGCTGCCGCTGCCCATGTTGAATGCGTAGGCAATGCTTGGACCACTTTCATTGGAAGACCAGTAAATGCCGTCACTGAGGGCCGTTCCCTTGTTGTCCGTGAGGATTTTGTTGAATTTTGCTTTCATCTCATCCTCGCTCGCATTGGCGGATTTTACGGATTGTGTTGAACCTGTGCCCTGATCCACGTCGTTGGTCTCATGACCCGTGTAGGCCTTATACAAGTGGGCAAGTTCGTTCATAGACGGCAGGAACCAGTCCTTAAGTGCTCCCACGTTCAATGAAGTAGCCCTTTCAAATGCAGGGTAGTAGTTCCTCCAGTCATCGAGTTTCTGGACGAGACCGGTATTGTAAGCGCCAGTTCCTGGCTGTCCGTTCATCACGTTCTCATCCCTGAGAGCCCATGCCCCTTCAAACTCTTTAAGAGATACGATGAGCCCGTGTTCACCTTTCTCGTCTGTGCTGACCACGATCCCCTTTACGAAGCCTTTCTCGTAATAGTCACCTACAGCATAAGTCTTTACGGTAGGAGTTCCCGGCTCCGGTTTTGTCGGATCTATCGGTTTTGTCGGGTCATCAGGATCATTGCCCTTGCCGCAGCCGCCCAGAAGGGCAACTGCTGCAAGTGTCAATGTTATAAATTTGCTGAATCTTTTCATTATCGTGCGACTGCTATAGTTTCAGTTTTGTCGATAGGTACTTCCTTAGCTATTCCGGTGCCCTCTGTACCTTCTGTGTTCTTGGACTGGTGTGTGAGTTTGACGATATCTGTCGGTATGCCATCTACGTCGTAACCGATGCAGTAAACATACATCATCTTACCATAAGCTACTCTATTAGGAGACATCCATCGATCTCCTGCATAAGGGCTTTCCTTAAGGAGGAGCTCCAGGATTTCAGCAGAGGTCTTTCCGGCCCACTCGTCTGTATCCTCGAAGTATTTTCCATAGAGTTTCTCGGAGTCTTTGACTGGCGTTGCAAGAATGTCGAACTGATAGTTGTTGATGCCAGGGAAACCTGATTCAAATCTCCAGGAAGACAATCCTGGCTTCAAAGTTATCTTGCTCTTCTTGTCAGCGATTGTAGTGAACTCCTTCTTGAACGGTTCTGTAGTATATGTTCCGTCAGCCTTGATGCCGATTACATAAGCATAGTAGTCTGTGCCTTCTTTAAGACCTGAAATCTCTGCAGCGGAACTTGCACCTGTCTGTGATTCGCCAGGGAGAAGTCTTGAAAGGAACTCTTTCCTGTCCATCTTGGAGTTAGGGTGTCCTGAATTCCAGGATTCGAGGCTTGAGTCGATGAATTCATCCATGTGCTTCTTGAGAGCTTCACTTTCGCTGGAGGCAGCTGTCCGGCTTTCCAGATCAGCCTTGGTGATGTAGTTTGTAAGGAAGGTCTGTCCTTCACCTTCAGTATTTACAGAAACGGAAATCTTCGCAGTGGTCTTGGAAACATTGTAAACGTTAAGAGTATATACTGCGCCGGTAGGTTTTGCGGTTTCTGTCTTCACGTCCACTTTCTTGACATTCAGTTTCTTGCCTGTCTTAGGCGCTCCGTCAGGTGTGCAGGCGATAAGGAAGAGATAGTAGTCCTCATTAGGAATGAGGTTCTTGAACTCGACCTTTGCGCGGGTGATGCAGAGGTCATTCAGGAATGAACCTCCTCTTGCCGCGAGAAGATCATTGACCATTTCCTCGTCACTTGCGCCTTCGAAGTACATCTTGCGCTCGAGAATTACTGCATAAGCCTCATCCCACTTAGGAGCGATAGTGGCATTATACTGAATATCAGTGGTTTTCTCGTCTGTGAGAATCCAGTCGTTAGGGAGGGTCTCAGCTGTCTTTACCATCTGTACGGTAGCATTGGTAGTGAATGTTCCGTCATTGGCAATACCGATTGCAAATACAGGATATTCCATCTCCGGAACCAGTGAGTTGGCAGCTTCGCTGAGTGCTGTATCGTATTCAGCCTCGCCTTCCACTGTAATGGCACTGATGAACTCTGCCATAGTCATCTTGCTGTAGGTGTTGTTCTCGCTCTTCAATGAAGAGAGGTATGTTGCCATGTAACTAGGAATATTCTCCGGCTTGCTGTCGCAATATGTCTCATAAACGTCAGGCAGGAGGACGTCATAGTAGTAAAAGACGCTAGGGTCGCTGCAAGAGATGTTGACCTTGAAGTAGGTAGAACCAATCTCGGTAGGAGTGATGGTGAATGTAGCGTTCGGGTTCAATGTTACCTTAGGAGTAGCGAATTCCTGGACTGTAACAGGGGTTGTAGCCGTTCCTGTATAATCGACACCATATACGAAGAATACGTATTCTGTCTCAGGAACAAGCTGACGGAACTGATAAGTCTGCATTCCCTTGAGGAGGGCATTCTTCAGAAGTTCCTCAGTGGAGACTCCCGCACTTGCGGCAAGATTCTCGAACCAGGTTTTGTAGGCTGCAGCAAGAACTTCTGTGTCAGACTGATATTTTGCCTGCCATTCTTTCTTGGAGATCACACTGAAGTAATAAGTACCCTCATTGTCCTTCGGTGTAATCTTCACATCAAGCGACCCCTGTGTCAAAGCAGTCTGCTCGATGGTGAAGTCTGAGTTTACCGGCTCTGGTGGAGTATCTGTTCCGTCATTTTTTTTGTCGCATGCCGTCACGAAAAGAGCGGCCGCAAGAAGGAAAGAAAAAATCCTTTTCATTGAAATTAACTTTAGTTTTATTTTAGAAACGTCAATGTTGCAGGAATCTTGCACAAATTTTGTTCGGTATTCTGCAGGACTCCGTCAGCGGTTTCAAATATAAAAAATATTTTTGATAAAGAATTGTCGGTATCTGAAAAATTCAGTGAAAATGTTATATTTGTAACCTTTTATACCTATTTGTATAACAAAAATCCACTTTTTTATAAACCTGCTAAAAGGTTTTAATTAAATCGGAAAAATCGAACATTAAAGTACTTGATGAATGGACAGCGTAAAATTGAACAATGGTGTGTCAATGCCGATGCTCGGCTTGGGCACATTCAAGTCAACTGACTCGTCGGAGTGCATTGACAGCGTTACTTCTGCTCTTGAACTTGGCTACAGGATGATAGACACGGCAAGAATGTACAAGAATGAAGAATTTGTCGGTGAAGCTGTGGCCTCTTCCGGCATTGACAGACACGACATCTTCCTTACGACGAAGGTTTGGTGTGACGAATTCGATGATGCCCGGAAGGCGGTCGAGGATTCATTGACCAAACTCCGCACGGATTACATTGACCTTGTCCTCCTGCATTGGCCTTACGGAAATGTCTATGCCGCGTGGCGGGAACTGGAGAAGATGTACCGCGAGGGTCTCATCAGGGCCATCGGCGTTTCGAACTTCAATACCGACAGGCTCATTGACCTTGTCCGTTACAACGAAGTCGTTCCCGCGGTGAATCAGATTGAGACGAATCTGACGGCGCAGCGTCACGAGGAGCATGAATGGATGGTCCGTCTTGGTATCCAGCATGAGGGCTATATGCCTTTCAGCCAGGGCCGTATGAATGAAGTTTTCGATGAGCCGTCACTTGTCGCCATTGCAGAAAAGCATGGCAAATCGGTCCGTCAGGTAGCCCTCCGCTATCAGGTTCAGTGCGGTGTCATCGTGATCCCGAAGAGTGTCCATCGCGAAAGGATTCAGGCCAATGCCGATATTTTCGATTTTGAGCTTTCCCCGGAGGAGATGGCCGCAATCCGTGCCCTTGACAGGCGCACGCCGATGACAGGTATCCCTGAAAGCCCGGAACGAGTTATGAAAATTACAGGATTCCAACTTCCGTAAGTGGTTATCATACAATGATTCCGCGCGGTTACATCCGATGAGAATGTAGCCGCGCGGAATATTTGTGTACCTGCATTGACAATGTCGGCAGCAGGTGTCAGTTCCCGGTTTTTACTTCTTTACGCACCTTACAGGGATTGCGAGGTCAGGAGTTCCTGTCTTTACGATGTAAACCATTCCTCCGTCAGAGTTGTTGTACTGGAACATCCAGTGGTTGCCGTTGTCACCTGATACGGCGCTCCAGAAGTTCACGTAAGTGTCAGGAGTCTTGCCTGTCGTGTTCCTCTTGTCGAATGAACCTGTGTTCACAAGGTGCATCTTGTCAAGAACTGCTTTGACTGCCGCAATCTCCTCATCAGTTGCACCCCAATAAGGGAGGTAGGTCTTGTCATCGATGGCCTTCATCTGATCCTCGGTAGGAAGTCCCCATCCTTTAGGACATGGGGTGTTTTCAGGCTTTGACCAGTCAGCGAAACCTGTGCTTGAAGCGCTCCACTCTGCATCATAGTTGCTGTTCACGTCTGCGTCATTGTTGGCGGCTACAGGAGTGTTTTTGCCCCACTGGTAGAAGTTGCCGACCTCATCAGCTGTTTTTGCACCGACGTTGCGGTCCAGAATCTTGAAGCCGAGCTCTGAAGTCATGTCAATGATTTCGTATCTTGCAATCAGACCCTTGACTGTCAATGTGCATGTGGCGGTCTTGTCCTCTACGGCAGCAGTGATTACTACGGTCTGAGGCTCTTCCAGATCAGTTACCTTGAGCGAGAGTGCACCATCTTTGGATATTGCGACGATTTCAGGCTTGTCTGATGTCCAAGTAATAGTTTTACCCTCCAGAATTCCTTCAGGAGTAGCAGTGAGTTTGAGCTCAGGCAGAACCTCATCAGTAATTACCTCAGCCGTAGCTGGTTCGAGAGCCAGTATCTCAAGTTTCGGCTCATCCTTTTTGCAGGCTGCCAATGCGAGCAGGGCTGCAGATGCATAAAAAATTGAGTGTCTCATAAGTTTGTGTTTTAAGACGTTAACTATTTGTTGAAAAATAACTTGTTGCATTTTACAGCGGTTGCGGTGGGCCTTCTGCCGGCCTGAGTTGTCGTCGCAGAAGAATTGTCAATGGAGTTCAATGCTCCTGACCACTTTCCGCTGACTTTGTGACCGCTGTCGTCAATGCCTTCGATGATGATGGCCGTCGTTTCTCCTTCCTGACTTACGCTCACGCTTCCTCCTGTTATAGGTGCGTAATTGTAGATGTTGTTGCCATCGACGTAAGCATAATAAGTGTAGGCAAGCTGTCCGTTGTCATTGATCTCACCAGGCAGGAAAGTCATGTCCTTTCCGGTGGTCTCAGGGGTGTAGGTCCCGTATGCAAAGCCTTTGCTGAAATCGAGGTCCTTCCGGAAGCACTCCATGTAGAATGCGTCACCTTTCTCCGATTCAGGCATCAGGACAAGCATCCAGTTTCCGGTACTTGTTGAATAGTAGTCTCCGTAATAAACGGCTGTCGCCTTTGTATCTGACTGGAACTGAATCTCATAGTCTTCTGTCAATGTCGAATTGCCCGGGCCGTAGAGCGGGAACTCTCCGTTGTATTTGCCGGTGACCTTGTGACCGTCCTTTGTGGTAAGGTCAATGTCGAAAGAATAACCCTTGGCGCTCTTCTTTATTGTAATGGAACCGCCATTGACATATCCGGTCGTGCTGGAGTTGGAAGTCACATAGTTCTGCACATAAGAGAATACAGGGTAGTAGGTGCCGGCCTCATACTCCTCCTGTCCCGGAATAATGAAATTCTTCTCGGATTCATCTGACTGGATGGAGAATGTCCTTTCAGGGATCTTTCCATCCTGGAGAACTGTTATGATATTGATGTTGAGCAGATTGCCTGGAGGCGTAAGCTGCCCGTCTTCAATCGCCATGTCTGAGAAGGCAAGACTTACCTGGCTCAGGTCGTCCTGCTGTGCGATAATGGAGCCTTCACCGATTGTGAATATAGCATTGATATCGCTTTCAAGCGGCGGCAGCTGGTCTTTCTTTCCTCCGGTGGATTCTCCGGACTGGTTGTCGAACTTGATATCACCTTCGTAAGTGATTTCATACATTTTTCCGTCGTTCAGCAGGGCTTTGAGATGGTATCTCTTGCCTTTCTCCGTAGTCGTTACAGTGAACGTAGCATTCTCGAAGTCGTGCTTGTCCTTGTGGAAACTCATGTCGTCAGTCCTGAAGAATCCGCTCCTGTTGCCTAGCAGACCTGACTCCGGCTCGTCGTTCAATCCGTCGAAGCCGTAAGTTCCGTCCGGAATCACCGCATTGTCAGGGTCCTCAGCCCTCTCATAGTAAAAGTCAATGCGGAAGAAGTATTCGCCATTCGGATTAGGATACATGTCGGAGTCGAAACCGACATCCGAAAGAACCAGATAATAGTTGTACCTTTCCTTGTTTCTCGTGTCCCTGTTTCCGTAGTACATGGCCAGTACCTTCTTTGCGACAAACGACACGTCATATTTCGAATCTGTCTGGATCTGAGCGAATTCCAGTGCTGTCCTTGTTTTGTTCTTGGCTGCCACATATATGATGTAGTCAGTATCTGGAGTCAGTCCTTCTGCGGTATATGAACCTGTTGCGGCAGGATTGACTTTGGTTCCGATGGAGAGTACGCTGTTCGCATCAGGGGTGTTTCCGCTCGCTGGAATCAGCAGATACGCGGCATTGTCAGCATTTTCTGCTGAAACTGTGAAGGTTACCGACTCGGCACCTGCCGAAATCTCGGAAATCGTGATGCTTGGCGCTTTTTGCTCAGTTTCAGAGCTCTTGTCGCAGCCGACGGAAATGGCTGCCGCGCAGGACAATGCCAGAAGCATCCTGTTGAATGTTTTGATTTTCATTGTGTTATGTGGTCTGTAGAATTGTCAGGCGTCAGGTTCGTTCTTGAAAAGTTTTGCGAATATTACGGATACCGCGATTGCGAGCACGCTGAGCGAGATGAATATGAACTCGGCATGAAGCGCGGCACTATGCTCCTGCAATGCGTTTCCCGGCATTGTCACCTCATTCCTGAAGATGAAGCCGACAGCCACAGGAACCAGCATCATGCCCATATTCTGGATCCAATACATCAGTGAATATGCAGTACCGAGGTTCTTTTCCGGGACAATCCTGGATACGGTAGGCCAGAGTGCCGCAGGTACCAGAGAATAACCGATACCCAGCATGGCGATAGCTGTGTAACCGAACGCGGATGCTCCCTGAGGTGCGAATGCAATCATCAGATGTGCCGCCAATACCAGGATGGAACCTACTATCATCCATCTTGTCCCTTTGCCGGACTTGTCCACGAGAAATCCGAATAGCGGCGCGAAGATCACAGTGAAGAAAGGTATCATTGACACCATCAGACTTGCGCTTTCCACAGGAATGTCGAATCTTGGAATCAGAATGGATGTCGCGAATTTCTTGAACGAGATGATACTGCAGTAGAAGAATACGCAGAGCAGGGCGGACAGGATGAAGTACTTGTTACCCAATACTTTGAATATGTCGGAGAACTTGAATTTGTCCTCTTCGGCAGTCTCTTTCTTGTCCGTGGAGCCTGTCATTGAATCGAACCTTGCGTCCATTGCGACGAAAATTCCCCAAAGCACGGTTCCGGCAAGAAGGAGTATGAGCCCGGCGAATGCAGGGCGGGCGGTCTCCATGAGTGTGTAGGAGCATCCTGCCGGTTTTGCTGACACAAGAATCGGGGACAGGATAAGCGCAAGAGCCGTACCCAGACGCGCAATCGCAAGCTGGAGGCCCATTGCCAATGCCATATTGTGCCCCTTGAACCATTTTGCGATCGACCTTGTCACAGCCACGCCGGCGATCTCGCTTCCGAGACCGAAAATCATGCAGCCGGCATAGGCCAATGCCAGAGAGGATTCCGGAGCCATTCCGGAGGTTATTGCCAATGTTACAATTGCGGCTCCTGCAGCCATGAGCCCCACGAAGATGGAACCTGTGACGCGGACACCCCATTTGTCCAGCAGCATTCCGCAGACTATCAGTCCGCCCCATACGCAGAGGAACGAATATCCTCCGGCATATACGCCATAATCAGCAGAATCCCATCCGAGTTCCAGCAGTTCCGGGTTGCGGAAAAGCTGGGACAGGGATGAGAACATGTCATCAAAGAAGTAGGATCCGAACATCGGCACTACCAGACAGGCCAATGCCAGCCAGCGTGAGATGTTCCGGATTCCTTTATTGTCGGATATCATTGAACTTCTTATTTTTCCTTAACATTAGGAAGCTCAAGTCCGTAGCCTTTCTTCTTGTCTTCAATCTTCAGCAGGAATGAGAGAAGGAATGCCATAACGCCGAAAGAAGAGAAGATAATCATCGGAACCATGTATCCGCCTGTGCCCTGGAGTGTTGCGCCGATAAGAAGCGGAACGAGACAGAGACCGATGTTCTGTACCCAGAAAATGAGGCAGTATGCTGATCCGAGGATTTTTTCGTCAATGATTTTCGGTACTGAAGGCCAGAGTGCTGCAGGTACGAGGGAGAATGATACTCCGAGTGTAACGATAAGTACGAGTGCCAATGCCTTGCTAGGGAATGCAGGCAGCAGGAATGCAAAGCTGAGGTGGCATACGATCATGATGATGGCACCGGCCATAAGCATTGATGCACCCTTTCCTTTGAAATCGAGGAAGGCTCCGAGGAACGGAGTGAGCACCATAGCGAGGATAGGGAAGCAGCTGAACAGGCGTGAAGCGGTTTCAGCGGTTACGCCGAGAGTTATCTCGAGGTAGTTAGGAGCATATCTCTGGAATGGGAAGATTGCGCTGTAGTAGAGGACGCAGAGAAGAGCGACAATCCAGAACATCTTGCTGCTGAAGATTTTGCCGAGGTCGCTGAGGTGGAATTCGTCTTCCGGAGACTTCTCTGCCGTCATGAGGCCCGCTTCGATAAGCTGGCTGTCGAACTTCCTGTCCATGAATGTGAAGATGAGGAAGAAGAGAAGTCCGATTACGAGAAGTGCTGTGCAGAATCCTACAGGAGCGACAACTGAACCGTCGAACTTGGAAGCGATCATAGGTGAAATCCACATTACTGCGAACACGCCGAGACGTGCGATTGCCATCTCAAGACCCATTGCCAATGCCATTTCCTTGCCTTTGAACCACTTGGCGATAGCCTTGGATACAGTGGTACCGGCCATTTCGCAACCGCAACCAAAGATCATGAAACCGAGACATGCCATTTTGGCGCTGCCAGGGAGTGCTGTCCACCAGCTGTCAAGCCAGCCGCAGAGTGCAGTTGCTTGGAACCAGTCGCTAATACCTATGTATTTGATGACTGCGCCGCCTACCATCAGGGATGCTGAAAGAAGTCCTGTGAAACGGACACCCATCTTGTCAAGGATGATTCCCGCGAAAATCAGGAAGAAGCAGAATACATTCAGGAAAAACTCTGAAGCTGCGTATGTTCCGAATACGGTGCTGTCCCATTTGAGCTTCTCTTCAACGAGTGATTTGAGAGGGGACATGACATCCACGAACATGTAGCCGAAGAACATCATGAGTGCGATGAGCACCAGCACTGACCAGCGGGCTACTGCGCTGTCATTCATTAGTTTTTGTACTTTAGTCATATTTTGGTTTTTTGATTTCAATCACGTCTGCACCATCTTCAGATGCATCAGGCCCATTGGCTTACTGCGCCCCGAACTGGCACCTCAGCCCAAATAAGCCCTTGCAAGGTATTGAATAAATCATAAAATACAAAATGAAAATGGTTTTATTCTCTCGGAAAATGTTCGTACCTTGTGACAAATTCGTGAATTTGCATATGCTAGAAAATATAAATAGTCCGGCCGACTTGCGAAAACTCGACAGAACCCGGCTCGTTCAGTTGTGTTCCGAGGTCAGGGACTATATAATAAAGTGTTGTTCGACCAATCCGGGACATCTCGGTTCAAGCCTCGGTGCAGTCGAACTGATTGTGGGGCTTCATTATGTTTTCGATACTCCGCACGACAAGATCGTTTATGACGTGGGACATCAGGCCTATGCACATAAGATTCTTACCGGTCGTCGCGAAGCATTCAAGAATAACAGGATGAAGGGTGGTCTCAGCGGATTTCCGAGAAGGGATGAGAGTGAATATGACGCATTCGGCGTAGGTCATTCATCAACTTCCATATCGGCTGCGCTGGGAATGTCGTATGCGGCAAAGCTCAGAGGCATTGACGAAAAAGTAATCGCCGTCATCGGCGACGGTGCCTTGACCGGCGGTCTCGCATTGGAGGGACTGAACAATGCCGGCGCCAGCAGGAGCGACATCCTCATCATTCTCAATGACAACAATTGCTCCATTGACAAGAATACCGGCGGTCTCCACGATTATCTGCTCAAGATAACTACTGATCCCACCTATAATAGGATAAAGAACAAGATTTGGGAGAAGATGGGCGAAGGCCGTCTGCGTGAAAAGATGCAGAACCTGGTCCGTTCGACCAAGTCCTCACTGGTAGATGATTTCGGCGGGTCGCTTTTCGAGTCGCTGGGATTCAGATATTTCGGTCCTGTCGACGGGAATGACATCAATGCTGTCCTGACAGCATTGACCCGTATCAAGGATCTTAAAGGCCCGAGGATTCTCCATACGATAACCAAAAAGGGCAAGGGCTATGCGCCTGCGGAGGCAAATCCTACGGTATGGCATGCTCCGGGCCGGTTTGTTCCTGAAACCGGCGAGAGGCTGCCGGGCAAGCGTCCTGCTGACAGGTATCAGGATGTGTTCGGTCAGGTCCTTCTGGAACTTGCCAAGATGGATGACAGGGTAGTGGGAATCACGCCTGCGATGGCCACGGGATGCGGCATGAATATCCTGGCCAATGAGATGCCGGAACGCTTTTTCGATGTCGGTATCGAAGAAGAACATGCGGTCACGTTCTCGGCTGGCCTTGCTGCCGGCGGGATGCGTCCTTTCTGCAATATATATTCGTCATTCTCGCAGCGCGCCTACGATGAGATAGTCCATGATGTGGCGTTGCAGAATCTCCCGGTGGTGCTCTGCTTCGACAGGGCCGGACTGGTCGGAGAGGATGGCGCAACCCATCACGGATGCTATGACATGGCCGCATACAGGTCGATTCCTGGCTGCGTCGTTTCCGCACCGAGAAATGAAACCGAACTGAAATCGCTGATGTTCACAGCATTGAAATACGGCGGCGGTCCTTTTATAATAAGGTATCCGCGCGGATGCGGCGAAGGCACCGACTGGCGGAATGCGGAATTCAGTGAGCTTATGCCGGGAAAAGGGGAGTGTCTGCTCGAAGGTGACCGCCTCGCGATCATCGCTGCCGGACCGGAGGCGTGCAGAGCCGTAGAAGCTGCCGCCATTGTCAATGAAAGGACGGGTATCAATGTTGCCGTATATGATATAAGGTATATCAAGCCTATAGATGAAGACATACTGGAGAGGGCTGCCAAGTGCGGAAAGGTGCTCACGGTCGAAGAAGGCTGTATCAAGGGAGGACTTTTCGGAGCCGTTACCGAATATATGGCCGAGAAGGGGCATCTCATCCGGATTGAGGGCTTGGGAATACCTGACGAATTCATAGGACAGGACAAACAGGCCTCCCAGAGGGCTGAATGTGGGCTTGATGCAGAGGGTATTGCCGCGAAATGCATGGAAATGTTAGAAAAAATGTAACTTTTTTTCGAAAATGTTTGCAGATTCAGATTTTCTGCCTATCTTTGCAATCCCTTACAAAAAGTAAGGCTCACAACATTGCCGATATAGCTCAGTTGGCCAGAGCACGTGATTTGTAATCTCGGGGTCGTGGGTTCAAATCCCTCTATCGGCTCAAGTTTCGGAAAGGCCTTTCCGATGAAATATTGGGAGAATACCAGAGTGGCCAAATGGGGCAGACTGTAAATCTGCTGACTTATGTCTTCGGTGGTTCGAATCCATCTTCTCCCACTCACTTGCGGAAGTAGCTCAGTTGGTAGAGCATCAGCCTTCCAAGCTGAGGGTCGCGAGTTCGAACCTCGTTTTCCGCTCCACATTTTAATAAGTGTCGCCGGTGTAGCTCAGGGGTAGAGCGCATCCTTGGTAAGGATGAGGTCATGAGTTCAATTCCCATCACCGGCTCTATAGTTGTTTATACACGACAATAACATATTAAAAACATAATATTATGGCAAAAGAAACATTCGTAAGAACCAAGCCGCATGTCAACATCGGTACTATTGGCCATGTTGACCACGGTAAGACTACCTTGACAGCTGCCATCAGTAAGGTGCTCACCGACAAGGGTTTCACCAAAGCTGAAGAGGCTAGATCTTTCGATCAGATCGATAATGCTCCAGAGGAGAAAGAGCGTGGTATTACCATTAACTCTTCACACATTGAGTACGAGACTGCAAATCGTCACTATGCACACGTTGACTGTCCAGGCCACGCTGACTATGTAAAGAACATGGTTACTGGTGCCGCTCAGATGGATGGTGCAATTCTCGTAGTTGCTGCTACTGACGGTCCTATGCCTCAGACACGTGAGCACATCCTTCTCGCTCGTCAGGTGAACGTTCCTAAGATTGTTGTATTCATGAACAAGGTTGACCTTGTTGACGATCCTGAGATGCTCGACCTCGTTGAGATGGAAATCAGAGACCTTCTCAAATTCTACGGATTCGATGAGGATTGCCCTATCATCCGCGGTTCTGCACTCGGTGCTCTTAACGGAGAGCCTCAGTGGGTTGACAAAGTAATGGAACTTATGGATGCTGTTGATTCATACATTCCTATCCCAGTTCGTGAGAACGAGAAACCATTCCTTATGCCTATCGAGGATATCTTCTCTATCACAGGTCGTGGTACTGTAGTTACAGGACGTATCGAGACTGGTACTATCCACGTTAACGATGCAGTTGAGCTCGTTGGTTTCGGTGACGCTCCTAGATCTACAACTGTAACAGGTGTCGAGATGTTCCGTAAGCTTCTTGATCAGGGTGAGGCTGGAGACAACGTTGGTCTTCTTCTCCGTGGTATCGACAAGAAGGATGTCAAGAGAGGTGAGGTTGTTGCTAAGCCAGGTTCAATCACACCGCACACTGACTTCAAGGCTCAGATCTACGTCCTCAAGAAAGAGGAAGGTGGTCGTCACACTCCATTCCACAACCACTATCGTCCACAGTTCTTCATCCGTACACTTGATGTTACCGGTGAGATCACTCTTCCAGAGGGAACTGAGATGGTTATGCCAGGCGATAACGTTGAGATTACAGTTAAGCTCATCACTCCAGTTGCTCTTAACGAAGGTCTTCGTTTCGCAATCCGTGAGGGTGGCCGTACAGTAGGAGCTGGTCAGGTTACTAAGATCATTGACTAATTTCTATTGAAATTGAAATAGGTGCCGGTTTTGTTCCGGCACCATAATACAGGGGCATAGTATAAGGGCTAGTATAGTGGTCTCCAAAACCATTGATGGGAGTTCGAATCTCTCTGCCCCTGCTAATATCAAAGGTTACGATTTGGTAATGTTTAACAGACACTGCGCAAGCTTCCAACAAGTGGTGTCCATTAAAAGAAAAGATGAGAAAGTTCATTAACTATCTGAAAGAGTCATACAAAGAACTCACCCAGAAGGTGGCATGGCCATCATGGTCAAGTCTTCAGAGCTCTGCTCTGCTTGTCATGGTCGCAACTGTCATCATTGCTGCTGTGCTTTTTGTCATTGACTACATTTTCCAGTATCTGATGACAGCAATCTACACATTGTAATTTTTATTCATTACCATGGGCGATAAAAAATGGTACGTCCTTAGGACTGCAGGAAGCAAAGAGAAGAAAGTCAAAGAGTACCTCGATAAAGAGATCGAGAGGAGCGCGGATCTTCAGAGAGAAATATCTCAGGTTCTTGTTCCCCTTGAAAGTAAATATACCATAAAGAACGGAAAGAGAGTTGCTACTGAAAAGATTCTTTTCCCGGGATATGTGTTTATTGAGGCTGAACTTGGCAAAGATTCTGAATACCTTATCCGCAGTCACGTCATACCTGGACTTGCCGGATTCCTCTCTGAAAAGAAGAAAGACAGCAAGAATCCTAACGACATGGAAGCTGTAGCTCTCAGGCCCGACGAAGTCAAGCGTCTTCTTGGACAGCAGGATGAGCAGACCGAGACACAGGCAGTTACCGAAGTCGATTATCAGGTGGGCGATTCAGTCAAGATTACAGACGGACCTTTTAGTGGTTTCGATGGTACAGTCGATGAGATTGCAGCCGACAGAAGCAAAATCAAAGTCATAGTTATGATCTTCGGCAGAAAGACTCTGCTCGAACTCAACTTTAATCAAGTAACTAAAGAATAAAATCATGGCAAAAGAAGTAACCGGATTCATTAAACTCCAGATCAAAGGTGGAGCTGCGAATCCTGCGCCTCCGGTGGGACCGGCTCTCGGTTCTAAAGGACTGAACATTATGGACTTCTGCAAGCAGTTCAATGCAGCAACTCAGGGTTCTGCAGGTAAAGTGCTTCCAGTTGTCATTACAGTCTTCTCAGACAAGTCTTTCACTTTCGTTGTAAAGCAGCCACCGGTAGCAGTATCTCTTAAAGAAGCTGCAAAGATCCAGAAAGGTTCTGGTGAGCCTAACAGGCAGAAAGTTGCCAGTGTGTCTTGGGATCAGGTCCGTACAATTGCAGAAGGCAAGATGGCAGATATGAATGCTTTCACACTCGGTGCAGCAATGAAGATGGTAGCTGGTACAGCTAGAAGTATGGGTATCAAAGTTACAGGTGTTTTCCCTGCTGACGTTAAATAAATCACATGCGACATGAGTAAACTTTCTAAAAACATGCAGGCTGCATTGGCAAAGTATGATCCGTCAAAGCAGTACGAGCTTTCTGAAGCGTGTGGTATCCTCAAGGAAATCACTTATACAAAGTTCGATTCTTCAGTTGAGCTTATAGCAAATCTCGGTGTTGACCCTCGTAAGGCAAACCAGATGATTCGTGGCGTCGTTTCACTTCCTCACGGAACAGGTAAGGTAACACGTGTTCTCGTTCTCTGTACTCCTGACAAGGAGGCTGAGGCTAAAGAGGCCGGTGCTGATTACGTAGGACTCGACGAGTACATTGAGAAAATCAAAGCTGGCTGGACAGATGTTGACGTTATCATCTGTACTCCTTCAGTGATGGCCAAGGTCGGTATCATCGGACGTATCCTCGGACCTAGAGGACTCATGCCGAACCCTAAGACCGGTACAGTTACAATGGCTGTAGGCAACGCTGTCAAGGAGGTTAAGGCTGGTAAGATCGACTTCAAGGTTGACAAGACCGGTATTATCCACACAGCTATCGGAAAGGCTTCTTTCACACCAGAGCAGATTTATGACAACGCAAAGGTCGTGATGTCAGCTATCATCAAGCTTAAGCCACAGACACTTAAGGGAACATATCTCAAGGGTGCAGCTATCTGCACTACTATGAGCCCTGGTATCAAACTCGATATTAAGACATTCAGTGCTGAATAATAAAAGTTCAATGTTATGAGAAAAGAATTAAAAGCCCAGATAATTGAATCTATCTCAGCACAGATTAAGGAGACTCCTAATTTCTACATTACCGACATCTCCGGTCTTAATGCTGAGCAGACAACTAAGCTCCGCCGCGCTTGTTTCGAGGCGAATATCAAGCTTACCGTTGTAAAGAATACACTCTTCCATCACGTTATCAAGGAACTGAACAATGAGGAGATGAATCTTCTTGTTCCTACGCTTGAAGGAAATACTGCAATCATGTACACAGAGGTTGCAAATGCTCCTGCAAAGCTCATAAAGAAGTTCCAGAAGGATGGTTTTGAGAAACCTGCACTCAAAGGTGCTTACGTTCAGGAATGTGCCTTCGTAGGTGCTGACAAGCTCGAGGAACTCGCAGCTATCAAGTCTAAAGAGGAACTCCTTGGCGATATCATCGGTCTTCTCCAGTCTCCTGCAAAGAACGTTATCTCAGCTCTTCAGTCAGCTGGCGACAAACTTGCAGGCATCGTAAAGACCCTTTCAGAAAAAGAAGAGAAATAGTTATTAACAATTTTAACAATACAATTTATTATGGCAGATGTAAAAGCACTTGCAGAAGAGTTGGTTAACCTTTCTGTAAAAGATGTTCAGGAACTTGCTAAAGTTCTCAAGGAAGAGTACGGTATCGAGCCAGCTGCAGCAGCAGTTGCAGTAGCAGCTCCAGTTGCTGGTGGCGAGGCTGCAGCAGCAGAGCAGACAGAGTTCGACGTAATCCTCAAGTCAGCAGGTGACGCTAAACTTAACGTTATCAAGACCGTTAAGGATCTCCTCGGACTTGGTCTTAAGGAGGCAAAGGAACTTGTTGACAAGGCTCCAGGTGCAACTTTGAAAGAGAAAGTATCTAAGGCAGAAGCAGAGCAGATCAAATCTACTCTTGAAGAGGCTGGTGCAGAAGTTGAGGTTAAATAACTTCGCTTCTCCCCTAGATGGGAACGAATTCAGGTTTAGAGTCGGATTATAGGCTCTAAACCTTTTTGTCGTATTTAAGTTTTTCTCATTTCAAAGGCAGAATATGTCAAATCAGACTATAAATAAACGAATAAATTTCGCCACATCTAAAATCCTGGATTATCCGGATCTTCTCGAGGTGCAGCTGAAATCATTCAGAGATTTCTTCCAGCTTGACACCACTCCTGAAAATAGAAAGAACGAAGGTCTGTATAAAGTTTTCCAGGAAATTTTTCCGATTGAGGACACGAGGAATAACTATAAGCTGGAATTTATCGATTATTTCATCGATCCACCTCAGTTCTCAATTGAAGAATGTCTAGAGAGAGGTACGACATACTGTGTCCCTCTTAAGGCAAAACTCCGCCTTTCATGTAGTGATCCGGAACATGTTGACTTCGATACCAAGGTTCAGGATGTATTCCTCGGAAGCATTCCTTACATGACACCTGCAGGTACTTTCGTCTTCAACGGTTCTGAACGTATCATTGTTTCACAGTTGCACAGGTCACCTGGCGTCTTCTTTGACCAGACACTTCATGCGAACGGTACAAAACTTTACTCTGCCCGTATCATTCCATTCAAGGGTTCGTGGATTGAGTTTGCTACTGACATCAACAATGTCATGTACGCATACATTGACCGTAAGAAGAAGCTTCCTGTAACAACACTCCTGCGTGCTATCGGTTTCGACGCTGACAAGGATATCATCAACATCTTTGGTCTTGCAGAGGAAATCGAAGCCACACCAGATACCCTTAAGGCAAACGAAGGCAGAAAATTGGCTGCGAAAGTACTTAAGACCTGGAATGAGGATTTCGTTGATGAAGATACTGGAGAGGTTATTCCTATCGAGCGTGTCGAGCCGGTTGTGGAACGCGGCGACGTTATCGATGACGCTACTATCCAGGAACTTCTTGATGCAGAGGTAAAGACTGTCCTTCTTCAGAAAGACGAGGAGACTGACAAGGAGTATGTATTCATTTACAACACTCTGCAGAAAGACCCGACCAATACGGAGAAAGAAGCCGTCAATTACATCTACAAACAGCTCAGGAATTCAGAACCGCCTGATGAGACTACAGCGAGGGATGTAATCGATAAGTTGTTCTTCTCTGAGAAGAGATACGATCTCGGTATCGTAGGTAGATATCGTCTGAACAAGAAGCTCAATCTCGATGCTGATCCGGATTTGAGAGTCCTCAGAAAGGAAGATATCACTGAGATTATCAAGTATCTCATACAACTTATAAATTCGAAAGCGACTGTCGATGATATCGACCACTTGAGCAACCGTAGGGTGCGTACAGTAGGTGAGCAGCTTGCAAACCAGTTCAGTGTAGGTCTCTCAAGAATGGCAAGGACCATCCGTGAAAAGATGAATGTCCGTGACAACGAGCAGTTCTCTCCAGGTGAGCTCATCACCTCGAAGACTTTGTCCTCAGTTGTCAATTCATTCTTCGGAACCAGCCAGCTTTCACAGTTCATGGACCAGACTAACCCTCTGGCAGAAGTGACACACAAACGTCGTCTCTCAGCACTCGGTCCTGGAGGTCTCTCAAGAGACAGGGCAGGTTTCGAGGTTCGAGACGTACACTATACGCATTACGGACGTCTTTGCCCTATCGAGTCTCCTGAGGGACCGAACATCGGTCTTATCTCATCTCTTTGCGTTTATGCGAAGATCGATGACCTCGGATTTATCGAGACTCCTTACCGTAAGGTAGAGAACGGAAAAGTGGATCTCAGCAATACCGGCTGGAAGTTCATGAGCGCAGAGGAGGAGGAAGACCAGCTCGTTTCTCTTGCCAATGTCAAGATGGACGATGACGGAACAATCGAGGAGGACAGAATCCAGTGCCGTCTCGAAGCTGACTTCCCTGTGGTCTCCAAAGAGGAGGTAAACTACATGGATGTTGCTCCTAACCAGATGGCGTCTGTCGCTGCATCCCTCATTCCGTTCTTGGAGCATGATGATGCCCACCGAGCATTGATGGGTGCGAACATGATGCGTCAGGCCGTTCCGCTTCTCAAGCCGCAGTCACCTATCGTAGGTACCGGCCTTGAAGAGAGAGTCTGCATCGACTCGAGGACTCAGGTCATGGCAGAGAGGTCAGGAGAGGTCGTATATGTGGATGGCAATGAAATCCATGTGAAATATGATCGTACTGACGACGAGAAGTATGTAAGCTTCTCTCCTGATGTTACCGTATATCATCTTCCTATCTACAGGAGAACCAACCAGAGCACAACCATCTGCCTGAAGCCTATCGTAAGAAAGGGTGACAGAGTTGTTCCAGGACAGGTGATGACTGAGGGTTACGCCACCCAGAACGGTGAGCTTGCACTCGGACGTAACCTTATGGTAGCGTTCATGCCTTGGAAGGGTTACAACTATGAGGATGCTATCGTGCTCTCCGAGAAGATGGTAAGATGGGATATCCTTACGTCAGTACATGTTGACGAGTATATCGCAGAGGTCCGTGAGACCAAGCGTGGAATGGAGGAACTTACTTCCGATATTCCTAACGTGAGCGAGGATGCTACCAGAAACCTTGATGAGAACGGTATCGTGCGCGTTGGTGCACACATCGAGCCGGGCGACATCATGGTAGGTAAGATTACCCCTAAGGGTGAGAGCGATCCGTCACCTGAGGAAAAACTCCTCCGTGCCATCTTCGGTGACAAGGCCGGAGACGTGAAGGATGCCTCCCTCAAGGCCAATCCGTCACTCAGCGGTACCATCATCAAGACATCATTGTACGCAAAGGTTGCGAAGGAAGGAAACCGCAAGGGCGCAAAGGCTGAACTCAATGCCAAGCTTGCTATCATTGAAGAGGACTTCAACAAGAAGACAACTTCTCTCAGAACAAAGTTCTTCGAGAAACTCGTAGCTCTCGTGGAGGGCAAGAAGAGTGTCGGCGTAAGCGACCTCTATGGTGTTGACGTAATCCCTAAGGGACAGGTCATTACCGCAGAAATCCTGAGGGACATCGACTATAACAATGTCAATTCCAACAGGTGGACTGAGGATGACAGAATCAACAACATGGTTCGTGAACTCATCAACAACTACTGTCTTGCAGTCAAGGAGGCTGAGGCTCTCAAGAAGCGTGCTTCAGATAAGGTCAATGTCGGTGATGAACTCGGCAACGGCGTAATGCAGCTCGCCAAGGTTTATATAGCCAAGAAGAGAAAGATCACTGTCGGTGACAAGATGGCCGGCCGCCACGGTAACAAGGGTATCGTAGCGAAGATCGTAAGGGAAGAGGATATGCCGTTCCTCGAGGACGGTACTCCTGTTGACATTGTCCTGAACCCTCTCGGTGTGCCTTCACGAATGAACCTCGGTCAGATTTACGAGACCGTTCTCGGATGGGCAGGCGAGAGACTTGGACTCAAGTTCAGCACACCTATTTTCGACGGTGCAAGCCTTGATGAAATCTGTGCTTACACAGATAAGGCCGGACTTCCGAGATATGGCAGCACTCACCTCAGAGATGGCGGTACAGGAGACTGGTTCGACCAGTTCGCTACTGTCGGTATCATCTATATGATCAAACTCGGTCACATGGTTGATGACAAGATGCACGCCAGATCTATCGGACCTTACTCTCTCATCACTCAGCAGCCTCTCGGAGGTAAAGCTCAGTTCGGAGGTCAGCGATTCGGAGAGATGGAGGTTTGGGCACTTGAGGCATTCGGTGCAGCTAACGCGCTTCAGGAAATCCTGACAGTCAAGTCTGATGACGTTACCGGAAGGTCCAAGACCTACGAGGCTATCGTCAAGGGCGAGCCGATGCCTACACCGGGTATCCCTGAGTCTCTCAATGTGCTTCTCCATGAGCTCAGAGGTCTGGGACTTAAAGTGACACTTGATTAATTACAGTCAATTTGATTTGATATAATATGCCTACTTTCAATAACAAAGATAACAAAGTAAGGAGTAACTTCCAGAGAATCAGCATTTCGCTTGCTTCTCCAGAAGATATCATCGAAAGATCGCATGGCGAGGTCCTGAAACCGGAGACGGTCAACTACAGGACCTACAAGCCAGAGCGCGATGGCCTCTTCTGCGAAAAGATATTCGGTCCTACCAAGGATTACGAATGCTATTGCGGCAAGTACAAGAGAATCAGGTATCGCGGAATCGTCTGCGACCGATGCGGCGTGGAAGTTACTGAGAAGAAAGTGCGTAGGGAGAGGATGGGACATATCGCCCTGACTGTTCCTGTTGCGCATATCTGGTACTTCAAATCAGCTCCTAACAAGATTTCGGCCGTTCTCGGTGTTCCTGCCAAGAAGCTTGAGGCTGTAATCTATTATGAGAAATATATAGTCATCAGACCTGGTAACAGCGGACTGAGCAAACTGGATCTCCTTTCAGAGGACGAGTATCTCGATATCCTCGACAAGATTCCTGAGAATGACCTTCTTGCGGATGACGATCCTGAAAAGTTCGTTGCAAAGATGGGTGCGGAGGGTATCTATGACCTCTTGAAGGAAATTGATATCGATGAGCTTGCAAAGGATCTTCGTGAGAGGATGGCCACAGAGACTTCACAGCAGAGAAAGGCTGAAGTTCTCAAGAGGCTCAGCATCATCAAATGGTTCGAGGAATCAAAGGGCGTAAACCGTCCGGAGTGGATGATCATGAAGGTCATTCCTGTAATCCCTCCTGATCTCCGTCCTCTCGTTCCGCTCGATGGCGGCCGTTTCGCAACATCAGACCTCAATGACCTCTATAGACGTGTAATCATCAGAAACAACCGTCTCAAGAGACTTATCGAGATCAAGGCTCCTGAGGTTATTCTCAGAAATGAGAAGCGTATGCTCCAGGAAGCTGTGGACTCTCTCTTCGACAACTCCAAGAAGTCCAGCGCAGTCAAGAGCGAATCCAATAGGGCTCTCAAGTCTCTTTCTGACAGCTTGAAAGGAAAACAGGGACGTTTCCGTCAGAACCTCCTCGGTAAGCGTGTCGATTACTCTGCACGTTCAGTTATCGTCGTAGGACCTGAGCTTCAGATGCATGAGTGCGGTCTTCCTAAATTCATGGCTGCAGAGCTTTACAAACCGTTCATCATCAGGAAACTGATCGAAAGAGGTATTGTGAAGACCGTCAAGTCTGCCAAGAAGATTGTCGACAGGAAGGACCCTGTGATCTGGGATATCCTTGAGAATGTGATGAAGGGTCATCCGGTACTTCTTAACCGTGCACCTACACTTCACAGACTCGGTATCCAGGCTTTCCAGCCAAGAATGATCGAGGGTAAGGCTATCCAGCTGCATCCGCTTGCTTGTACCGCGTTCAATGCGGACTTCGACGGTGACCAGATGGCAGTCCATCTTCCGCTCAGCAATGCCGCTGTCATGGAGGCACAGCTTCTCATGCTCGGCTCACAGAACATCCTTAACCCTGCGAATGGTACACCTATTACCGTGCCTTCACAGGATATGGTTCTCGGTCTTTACTATATCACCAAGATCAGACCGAATGCCAAGGGACAGGGCCTCAAGTTCTATGGTCCTGAGGAAGTTATTGTTGCGCTCAATGAGCGTGCAATCGAGCTTCATGCGAAGGTCAGCGTGAGACTTCCTAAGGATAAGATGCATCCTGAGGCAGGAACCCAGATGGTAGAAACTACTGCAGGACGTATCATCGTCAACCAGTTCGTGCCGGATGAAGTGCCTTATGTAAATGAGGTGCTCGGCAAGAAGGCATTGAGAAAGATCATTACTGAGGTTATCAAGAATACAGGCGTTTCCAGAACCGCACACTTCCTTGATGACATCAAGAACCTCGGTTACGACCGTGCGTTCCGTGCAGGTCTCTCGTTCAACTTGGGTGATGTGCTCGTTCCGCCTGAAAAGTACGACCTTATCAATGAGGGCTACAGACAGGTAGAAGAGATTAAGAATAACTATGGTATGGGTTTCATTACCGATAACGAGCGTTACAACAAGGTCATTGACCTCTGGACCTCTATCGATAATAAACTTACAGGTATAGTCGAGAAACAGATTTCAGCAGACCAGCAGGGATTCAACCCTGTCTATATGATGCTTGATTCAGGAGCCCGTGGTTCTACCCAGCAGATTAAGCAGCTCTGCGGTATGCGAGGACTTATGGCCAAGCCTCAGAAGTCAGGTGCTGCCGGAGCCGAGATTATCGAGAACCCTATCGTTTCCAACCTCAAGGAGGGTATGACAGTGCTCGAGTACTTCATCTCTACCCACGGTGCACGTAAGGGTCTTGCCGATACCGCCCTCAAGACTGCCGATGCGGGTTACCTTACCCGTAGGCTTGTCGATGTATCACATGATGTGATTATCAATGAGGAGGATTGCGGCACTCTCAGAGGTCTTATCGCGACTGCCATCAAGAATAAGGATGAGGTTGTCGAGTCTCTCGGTGAGAGAATTCTCGGTAGAACATCTGTCCATGATATCTTCAACCCTATCACTGGTGAGCTTATTATCAAGGCCGGTGAGGAAATCCGTGAGGCTACTGCCAATCTCATTGACACACTCCCTATCGAGCAGGTTGAAATCCGTTCAGTGCTTACCTGCGAATCCCGCAAGGGTGTCTGCGCGAAGTGTTACGGACGTAACCTTGCAACAAGCCGCATGGTCGAGAAAGGTGAGGTTGTCGGCGTAATCGCAGCACAGTCTATCGGTGAGCCTGGTACCCAGCTTACGCTCCGTACCTTCCACGTCGGTGGTACTGCGTCAAGTACTGCAGCTGACTCATCTATCGAGTCCAAGTACAATGGTAAACTCCAGTTCGAGGAACTCAGAACACTCCAGAGAGTTTCTGATGAAGGTTCAGTTCAGGATGTTGTTGTCAGCCGTATGACTGAACTCAAGATCATTGACGAGAATACCGGAATTACCTTCTCTACATACGATGTGCCTTACGGTTCTATCCTCTACAAGAAGGATGGCGATGCCGTCCAGAAGGGAGACCTCATCTGCGAATGGGATCCGTACAACGCTATCACCATCGTAGAAACTTCAGGTACTGTGCGTTACGAGAGCATGGTTGCCGGCAGCACATACCGTGAGGAGTCTGCTGACGAGTTCTCAAACAACAAGGACAAGGTCATCATCGAGTCACGTGACAAGACGAAGAACCCTTCTATCTATATCGTTGATGAGAACGGCGAGTCACTCAAGCAGTACAACCTCCCTGTAGGTGCCCACATCCCGGTATCTGACGGACAGCAGGTCAAGGTCGGTGACATCATCATGAAGATCCCTCGTGCTATCGGTAAGTCAAACGATATTACCGGAGGTCTTCCTCGAGTTACCGAACTCTTCGAAGCCAGGACTCCATCCAGCCCGGCTACCATTTCCGAGCTCAACGGTGAGGTTCACATGGGCAAGATTACCAGAGGTAACCGTGAGATCTTCGTCCGCAACAAGTCAGGTATCGAGAAGAAGTACCTTGTACCTCTCTCCAAGCAGATCCTTGTTCAGGAGAACGACTACGTGAGAGCCGGTTCAAGACTTTCTGACGGTGGTATCTCTCCTACAGATATCCTCAATGTGCTTGGTCCTGTAAAGGCTCAGGAGTATATTGTGAATGAGGTTCAGGCGGTTTACCGTCTCCAGGGTGTGAAGATCAATGACAAGCATTTCGAAATCATCGTAAGACAGATGATGAGAAAGGTTCAGATCATTTCTCCGGGCGATACCGAATTCCTTCAGGAGGAGCTCGTGGACAAGTGGAGATTTATGGATGCCAATGATGCAATCTATGGAAAGCGCTACATCATCGATGCCGGCGATTCCCAGAGATTCAAGAAGGGCGACATCATCTTCGAACGAGAGTTCCACAATGAGAATGAGTCACTTGCAAGACAGAATCTGAAACTCATGGTTGTCCGTGATGCAAGACCTGCAACTGCAAGCCAGGTTCTTCAGGGTATCACAAGAGCTGCCCTTAAGACTGACAGCTTCATTTCAGCTGCATCATTCCAGGAGACTACCAAGGTCCTCAGCGAGGCTGCAATCCGCGCCCGTGTCGATGACCTCGAAGGTCTTAAGGAGAATGTCATCTGCGGTCACCTTATTCCAGCCGGTACAGGCCAGAAAGATTTCCAGGATATCGTAGTCAGCAGCAAGGAAGACTACCTCAAAGAGATGAACGACCTCTAGCGGTCACTACATCACAGCATAATTTGCCGGACGGTGATTCATTCATCGCCCGGCTTTTTTACGACTTGAAATTGTGAGGATTTCTGGAAAATTGTTATTTTTGTTCTGAAAGTCAGCATGAAAGCATTGCGTATCTCACATTTCTCCTGAAGCAGTCTTTGTTTTGTAAAGAATGATGTGTTGTAAATGGTCCTGTAAACTCGTAGGTAGGTTATGAGAAAATTGTTTGGATTCTTCTTATTGACTATTGCAGTTCTTCTGGGCGGTTCGTGTTCACGACGGTACCAGGAATTGGATATGGTGGAGAGCCTTGTCGAGTCTGCTCCGGAACTTGCAATCAAGAAGTTGGACAGCCTGGGTCTTACTGGCCATCTCGGTTTGTCATATAGAGCCAGATATGCGGTATTGTATGCGATGGCTTTGGATAAGCAAAGTGTGGATGACGGAACGTTTCTTCCGGAAATAAGAAAATATGAAGATTATTTTGAAAGGCATGGCACAAGAAGAGACCGCATTCTTTTTCATTTTTATTATGGCGACCAGCTGCTGGATTCCCTTAAATATGAAGAGTCTGCAGTTCAGTTCATGCGTGCGTTGAAACTTGCTGATGATGCAGAAGACTGGTTCTTTTGCGGAATGTCATGCAGAAGCATAGCAGACTTGTATGCGTTGACATATAACAGTCCGGAAAGTGCATCGTATTATTCACAGGCATGTGATTATTTTCGGAGGGCTGGCAAGAAGGAACATCTTGATTTTGCTGCACTTCAGTTCGCATCCGCGCTTATGAATTGCGGCAGGTTTCCGGAAGCGGACGAGCATATTCTGGCGGTCCTGGCAGAGGCAAGACTGGAGAAGAATTCTTTATTGCTTGTGGAAGCGTTGATAGTAAGTGCATATTATCAGCTCATGAGCGGGATGGGAAATTCTGACGGCATTATTTCCATATGTGATGAAATCATTGGTTGTGGTGCGGATCTTGACAGCTATGATTATGCCGGACTGGCTAAAGCCTATAAACAGAAAGGGCTGGTTGACAAGGCACGTGCCTGTCTGGATTCGTCCTATGCACGGTGCTTGGATTCTAGAGCATATATGTATTCTTTGAATGCGGAGAAATCTGTTTTGGAAGATACTGGAAATATCACAAGACGTTTAGCTGTATCTGAACAGCTGCTTGAACTTGAGGAGACACTGACAGTGAAAGCTTTGGAATCGTCAACTGTAAGAGTCCAGAAAAAATACTATGAAGATGTTGCCAGGCTTGAAAAAATTAAAAGAGAAAAGACGGTTATCATATATACCTTTTCCATTGTAGTTCTTGTTCTTCTGATTGTTTTGATTGTTGTTCTTTTTGTCAGGTATTCCCGACGGAAAAGAATTTCTTACGAAATGAAGATGCTGGAGGCTGTCCGTTCAGTCAATGAAATCCGTGAAAAGATTGCGTCGCTTCAAATAGTGGATGCAGGGCGGTCGATGGATTTGATTTTCTTAGCCAGGATGATAGATGACATGCTGAAAAAACAATATTCATTGAACCGGAATTCATTGATTCAACCTTATGCCGAAATCATTGACAAACTTCGGAATGATGATGACTGCCGTAAGCGGATTTCTTCCGCTGCGGATGCTGTTTCGGCGAATAGCGTGTCGAAATTGACTGCGGCATGTCCGACAATTAAGGTTTCTGACGTGTTGCTATTTTCTCTGTTGGTACTTGGATTCTCTTATAAATCCATAAGTGTAATTATGGATGATGGAGAACCTAAACTGTATAATCGTGCGAAACGTTTACGGGAAAAGATTATGGCCTCCGGAAGTCCAGATACCGATGCTATTTTGTCTGCAATTCCGAAACGATAACCATTTTTAGATTTTTGGTAAATATCCTGTTCGTCGAATATCCATAACGAGATGTTGTAGGAAGCATTGATAGAAAAATTTTTCTATCAATGCTGATATTCAGGCTTTTACAGATGCTTTCGATATGAAACTTTTTCCGTTCGGTTCTTGTGTATGATGTGAAAACAGTGTACTTTCGAAACGAAGCAACAGTGCGGTTTTCCACATATTGCTTAGCTTTGAATGAATAATTGTATGATTTTGTGAAAATGCATAATGAATCTGTTGATATTTTAAAGACATTGATATGAAAAAACTTGGATTCTTGGCCTGTGGCTTTGGGCTTCTGATGGCATTCTCCTGTACGAAATCGGATAATGTTTATGACACTTTCCATGTCGTTAAGTTCTCTGCTGGCAAAAATATGTCGTTGGATTTGGAGGCAGTGCAGCTGGACACTGTGCATTGCTCCGGTGAATCTTTTTCCGGCATTACACCGGATGGAACAATCTATTATCTGGACCGCTATTTCGGCTGGCTGTATGAATTTTCACAGGATGGGAAGCTGCTCGGCAGAAAACTCGGATTCGGGCGCGGCCCGGAGGAAACATTGATAAAGAAGAGTGTCTGTTTCGTGAACTCTGAGTCCGGTGAATATGCAATGTGTGGAAAATCATTGGATTTTGAACTTTTTTCCAAAGATTATAAGAAAGAGAACAATTTCCGCATTTCTTACGGAGAAGGAACGACAGAGCCGGACAGTTTCAGGACATATTCCAATGCCTGGAGCAATATGGTAGGCCGGCTCCATGATGGCCTCCTGTATCAGGGGAAAATGAGCGAGAATCCGTCATTCAACTATTTCGACAATACGGAATCCTATCTGAAAGAGTCAATGCATATGTCAGTCGTGAATATGCGTTCAGGAGAAATCGAGGGAATGACGGTGACAGGATTTCCGTCAGTGTACGGAAAAGATCCGTATAAGTTTTCATCGTTCCAGTGCATCAACTTCGATGTGAATAAGGATGGAAATATGTATGTGAACTTTGAGGCTGATTCCCTGATTTACGTCTTCGACAAGGACATGAAACCGCAGTTCGCGTTCGGAGCAGGCGGAAAAAATATGGACAGGGATTATTCGTCTGTAAGTTCATGGGAACAGATGCCGGTATATCAGACGAACAGGGAGACAAAGGGATATTATTCCTGGGTGGAATGTATAGATGAGACCGGAATGTGCTTCCGCTCATATAGGAAAGGTGATGGTTCAGAGGTTGACGGATTACAGATATATGACAGGAAAGGGAAGCTTCTCGGTGATGTGGACGTGCCGAGGGACTTCAAGGTCACCGGCTATGCCGCTCCATATTATTATTCTCAAGTATTTGACGGCGAAGATGACGGCTCACTGTCCATATTCCGCTTCAAGCTTGATTAAAACATGTATAACCGCAATATGATTCGCATCATGAAATTTGCAGTAAGATTACTGGCATGTTTGTGCATGTTTGTGACGGCTCTTTCCTGCACGAATCAGCCAGGGAAAGGGTCTGTCATAGGGACCATAGATTTGGGTAATCTTCATGAGAGAACGTTCAGCTGGGAGACATTGCTCGGAGAGAATCTGAAAGTGATTGAACTTCAGGATACGTCGAAAGAGTATTCTTTTATGGAAATCTCAAAACTTGTATGTTGGAAGGACAGGATTTATATCTCTGACTGGAAAACTCGCCGGATAATCATTTTCGGTCAGGACGGTCAGCCGGTGTCTGTCCTCAATAGACGCGGGCGCGGTTCTGAAGAGTATCTGCAGGTCTCGGATTTCGATGTGGATGATGAAGGTGGAATATGGGTTCTTGACGGACAGAAAGATGTCATTGTCCATTATTCTTCTGAAGGGAAGTTCTTGTCTCAGAGCAAGACGGGAGAATGTCAGTATTCGTATATTTCGTTCGATGCAGGCCAACTCCTTCTCGGTGTCGCATTGTGGGACAAGACGGAAAACGGCGATTTTGAGGCGGTTCTTACGGATACCAGCCTGAACGTGCTTTCCCGTCATGGAAAAAAACTTGATGTTTATGATCCTGAGTTCGAGTTCCCGAATGTCGGTTTTTCAAAAGTCGGGAAATCCATTATGCTGAACATGCCGATAGATGACTATGTAAGTGTGTTCGAAGACAAGAAATATAAAGGAGATTATTTCTTTGATTTCGGTGGAAAGAGGGTTCCTGATGAAATCAGGAAAGCTGTCATGCCGAATATGAAAAATATCGTGAAGTATTCATTTCTTGTGAATTGTTCTGCTGTTGTAGGCGATGTCGCTTTCGGAACAATGATGGATTGCGGAACACCGGTTGATTTTATCGTCGACATGAAAAAGAAGGAAATATACAAACAGCCTGTTGAGGGTGGAAAATACCATCTGGTTTCCATATCCGGTGATAAAATCATTCTTTCAGGTATAGATGAGGATTCCGAACATGATGTCATAGCCGTAGCACCTGTTGGCTCTATGCGTGGCAATCTGGACAAGTAGTTGTATCTCTGCACTCTACATATTTGCGGTGGAGTGCAGTCTTTAATGAAATCCTGGAAATATGTGAAAGATATAAATCGAACTAAAAATGAAGAAAAAATTGATTGTGGCCGCAGGCATGGTGATAGTTGCCGCTGTAGTAAAGGTGGTACAAGAAGTTGCTGATTCCATATGTTTTTGTTTGTAAAAATGATATTATGTTTTCCTATATGAATCTTTTTAAAACAGTTCTGATATTTTTTTCAGTCATCGCCGCAGTTTCATGTGGAACTGCTGGCGGTGATGTTGAGGTTTCAGAACTGGATGCTTCTGAGTTGTGCCGTCTGCAGCAGGCGGACAACCCGATACGTGAACTGTACAGCATGGCTGTGCAGAATGACTCTACAGTTCTTCTGTCAACGGACAGGGAAGTGTTGAGGTGTTCTTTTGAAGGGAGGAGATTGAAGAATCTCGGCAACAAAGGCCGTGCTGCCGGCGAGTATAATATGCCGATGAAAGTCCGTGTCGACGGTGACCGTATCTTTGTGTGGGATGCCATGAACCTGAAGTTCATGCAGTATGATGCATCTGGCAGTTTCATCGGAGAATCCAGCTATACGTCAGCGATTAAGGACTTCCTTCCTTATGGGAATAAGATTGTCATCTATACTGCTGGTGCAAGGGAACAGAACATCATTGACATTTATGATATTGCCGAAGGTGCGGTCGTGAAGTCATTGACAAAGTCGTCTTCAGTGCAGCGCGTGTTCAATTCATCTGGAGTGTATCCCATGTGCATAAAAGATGGGATGCTCTATTATATGCCGTGCTGTGAGATGGATGTGTATGGCTTCAATTTGAAAACGGGTGAAGATGCCGGGTGTCTGTTCCATATAGAATCATCTTCTTTCAAGTCTGGTGAAATTGATGATGTTGAGGCGTTGCTTTCAAACAGGAAGAAACTGTCCGGATTCTATGATGAAGTTTCATCGGTACTCATGATTATGCCGGTCGGGAACAGGTTCAAGGTGCTGACTTGTGAGGGCGAATTCTACAGGGAATCTGGCATCCGGAAAAATGACAGACGTTATTACTCGCTCTATGAGGTTGACCGTAAGGGGAAAGTCATGGACAAGCGCTGTTTTCCGTATGATACTTTTGAAAGCCGATCCGCAGTGGATGTTTTCAATGGAAAGCTATACTTCCTGAAGAAGACGCTTGATTTGGCGGGTGGTGAGGAGATCCATACTTTATGTGTATATGAATAAATTTTGTGTGGTAGGAGCGGCGATTACTGCATTATTTGTCATTGCTTCTTGCGGTAGCAACAATACTAATGTCCCGGCGAAGTATTCTGGTTCGACTTCGCCATAGGCACCATCGCCGGTATGACCCTCTCCGTCATCGCCCTCATCTTCCTCCTCCCGGTCTTCCTTCTGCCCCTTCCTGCCGCTCCGTCCACTCTATTCCACAACGGAAGAGGTGACCGTGACGTGCTGCGGAGCTGAAACGAAAACGAGGGCAGCTTATGTAAGCCGTCCTCGTTCTATAGCCATGTGGCCGTCTGCATTGACCTGAACCTACCTTTCGATAGTTGCCTCACGGTCTGGTCCGAGAGAAATGATCTTGATAGGAACTTTCAGGTAGTTCTCCATGAAACGGATGTACTCCTTGAAAGTCTCAGGAAGATCCTCTTCCTTGCGGCAGCCTGTCAGATCCTGATTCCATCCCTTGAACTCAGTATATACAGGTGTAATCTCGCACTCGGTATCGAATGGGAACTGATTAGTCTCCTTACCGTCAATGATATAAGATGTGCAGACCTTGATGGTCTCGAAAGAATCGAGGCAGTCGGACTTCATCATGATGAGGTCGGTAACGCCGTCGATCATCACAGTATATTTCAATGCTACGAGGTCGAGCCAGCCGCATCTGCGTGGACGACCTGTCACGGCTCCGAACTCATGACCGATCTTGCGGATCTTCTCACCTGTCTCATCGAAAAGTTCGGTAGGGAACGGACCGCTGCCGACACGGGTACAATAGGCCTTGAAAATGCCATATACGTGGCCGACTCTTGAAGGAGCTACGCCCAGACCTGTGCAGACGCCTCCGATGGTTGTAGAAGAAGAAGTGACGTATGGATAAGAGCCATAGTCAATGTCAAGCAAAGAACCCTGGGCTCCCTCGGCCAGCATTGACTTTTCATCAAGCCAGTTGTTTACAAAATACTCGCAGTCTATGAGTTTGAATCCTCTGAGGAATTCGATTGCGCTCATCCACTCTGCCTCATCCTTGTCAGGGTCACACTCAAAATTGAGGTCCTTGAGAAGCTGGAGATGTCTGTTCTTGAGTTTTTCGAATCTCTCATGGAAATCAGGTGCGAGGATATCTCCCACGCGGAGACCATGACGGGAAATCTTGTCAGTGTATGTAGGTCCGATACCTTTCAGGGTAGAACCGATTTTGCTCTTGCCTGCGGCAGCCTCATAAGCAGCGTCAAGAAGCCTGTGAGTAGGCAGGATAAGATGAGCTTTCTTGGAAATGCAGACTTTCTCTTTCGGTTCGATGTGCATCTTGCTGATGTTTCCGCACTCTTCTCTGAAAGTGATAGGATCGAGAACCACTCCGCTACCGATGATGTTGGTGGAGCCGTCTCTGAAAATTCCTGACGGAATGCTTCTTACCACGAAATTGTGTCCGTCGAAATGGAGTGAATGACCTGCATTCGGACCACCCTGGAATCTGGCGACTGCAGGATATCTTCCGGCAAGTACGTCCACGATTTTACCTTTGCCTTCGTCTCCCCACTGAAGGCCAAGAACTACGTCAAGTTTCATATTGTAAAAATGTTTGTTTCCTGTTGAAATTTAAAGATGCCTGTCCGCAGAGGAACAGATCAATGCCGGACTAGAACGGCAAGTCATCTCCCGGGCCATCGTTTCCAGGAAGATCAGGAGTCTGAGGCTGGGTCGGCATGGCAGTCTGCGGCTGCGCGGTGTAAACTGGCTGCGCCTGGCTCTGGAATCCTGCAGGAGCCTGATATGCAGGCTGCTGATATCCCTGTGGCTGTGCAGGCTGAGCAGCCTGCTGGTTGGCCGGATTGTCAGACTTGCGTCCAAGCAACTGGATGGCATTGGCAATGATCTCAGTCCTGTACTGTTTTGCCCCTGCCTGGTCAGTCCATGACCTGGTCCTTATCTGGCCCTCCACATAAATCTGTGACCCCTTTCTGATGTACTTCTCCGCAAGGTCGGCCAAGCCTCTCCATGCTACGATATTGTGCCATTCAGTGTTTTCACGGACCTCGTTGTTGCGGTCTCTGAACCGTTCAGTTGTGGCGAGCGTGAACTGTGCTACTTTAGGATTTGTGCCCGGCTGTGCGGACGGATTGTTCTCAAGGTAACGGACTTCCGGATCTTTTCCCACGTTACCGATCAGCATTACTTTATTCAATGACATTGTAAATATTGTTTTAACAACGCAAGTTAGTAATTTTTATTGATATTATTCAGAATCTGTTTTGAAATGTTAGGACTGCCGACTCGTGAGATTTAGACAATCTGCGAATCTGCAATCACCTGCTCCATTGCATTGAGGTCGGGAATCCTGCCCGTAAGACTCAGGTATCCCGTAAGTGCCTGATAAAGAAGCCACTTTGTTCCGGGAATATATTGCGCCCCACCGGCATTGATCTTATCGGTTACGAGTCCGCAGAATGATGGATTCCTGTAGTTCGCCTCAAGGATGACTTTTCCTGGGCGCGGCCACTGGTATCTGTCCTCGCCCTCGAAATCTTCAGCCGTAAGCATCCCGATTTCATCGAGTTTCACAGGTAGGGTATAGATTACAAGGTCGCACTCCCTGACTGCTGCCCTGAAGTCAGCCATCTGGTCACATATGAAATTGTACTCAGGCATCTCATCTGCGATTATCTGAGCCTTCTCCGGAGTCCTGTTCATAAGTGCAGTATCGAAACCGAGCTCGGCCGCAGCCACAGCCGCAGCCCGGCCTGCCCCGCCGCAACCGACGACCAAAGCCTGCGGCTTGCGTGAGAAGAGCATTGTCAATGCCTGTCTGAGGTACAGATGGACCTTCTTGTGCATGGCTTCTCCGTATTTTGCTGCGAACTGTCTTACCAGTCCCGGCATATATGCCTCTGCAATGCTCAGGATGATGCCTGTGAAGTCGGAATTGTCAGCAAGAATACCATCCCCAGTCTTCACGAGAATGTTTGCCGCTCCGATTTTGCTGCAATATGAGGTATAGATGTCTGCACGTCTGAAAGCATCCTCCTTGAAAGGTGCAGTAACATTGATGCCTTTATATCTCTCCTCGAAGGTCTTGAATGAGTTTCCGAAGGATGCGCCCTCTATCAGGTCATAGTTGTACTTTCCGCCGAATCCGGCATTGAAAAGGGCAGGGGAGAGTGATTTGGCGATAGGATCGCCTATCAATCCGTAATTATTCATTGACTTGTACTTTTGGCGTGGATGTGCGGTTACTTCTTGCTGCTGTGTCTCTGTCTTACTGCTTCGAACATGAGAATTGCCGAAGAGACCGACACGTTCAGAGAGTCCATCTGTCCCAGCATCGGAATCTTCACATGAGCATCAGCGTGCATTCTCCAGAATGTTGACAGTCCGTCGTGTTCTGTGCCCATGACCAGTGCGGTTCCGCATGTCATGTCTGTATCATAGTACCATGAAGAGTCCTGGAGTTGTGCCGTGTAAATCTTTATATTGTTGTCATTCAGCCATTTCAGAGTCTCTCCTGAAGTTGCTGCCACGACTTGTCTCGTGAATACGGCTCCAAGACTGGCACGGATGAGATTGGGATTGAACAAATCCGTGAGCGGGTCGCAGATTATCACGGCATCCGCATCAGCAGCGTCGGCTGTCCTCAGTACAGCGCCAAGATTGCCCGGCTTTTCCACTGATTCGAGCACAACTACAAGAGGATTTTCGCGAAGTTTCACATCTTCCAGAGACTTTTCCTCCATTTCTATTTCTGCGATAATGCCCTCAGTACCACTGCGATACGCTATTTTCTCATAGACATTCTGCGGAACTTCGTAACATGAGCATTGACCGTCGCACAATTCGGCGATTTCATTGAAATCCTTGTCCGAGATGATATCCTTGCATATGAAAAGAGCCTTGGCCCTGTAGCCGGCCTCGATGCAATGCTTGATTTCCAGTCTGCCTTCCACTATAAAAAGAGCGTTCTCGCGCCTGGTACGGGATTTCTCCCCAAGCGCGAGAAGCATCTTGATTTTAGGATTTTGAGCAGATGTTATTGACTCTGTTCTCATTATTGTTCGTCTTTTTCCTCAGTCGGCTTTGACATCTTTTCCGGACGCATCTGCGGGAAGAAGAGCACATCCTGGATGGTGTTGTTGCCGGTCATGAGCATTGTAAGTCTGTCAATGCCCATTCCGAGTCCTGATGTAGGAGGCATACCGTACTCGAGTGCGCGGAGGAAGTCGTAGTCGATGAACATCGCCTCGTCGTCTCCGTTGCTCTTGAGCCTGGCCTGCTCCTCGAAACGCTCTCTCTGGTCGATAGGGTCATTGAGCTCTGAATATGCGTTTGCCAATTCATGACCGCATACGAACAACTCGAAACGTTCTGTAAGAGTAGGGTCGTTTCTGTGTCTCTTTGTAAGTGGGGACATCTCTACAGGATAGTCGGTTACGAATGTAGGCTGTACAAAGTGCTTCTCGCAGTATTCTCCGAAGATGGCGTCGATAAGCTTGCCCACACCCATTGAAGGCTCGATTTCTACATGAAGTTTCTTGCAGGTCTCGCGGAGCTGGTCCACATCCATGCCCTTCACGTCAATGCCGGTGTATTCCTTGATGGCATCGAGGATGCCGATTTTCTTGTAAGGAGCCTTGAAGTCGATTTCCACACCCTCGTTCATCACGGTGGTCTTTCCGTAGAGGTTCATGGCAATCTTCTCAAGCAGATTCTCGATGAATTCCATCATCCAGATATAGTCCTTGTAAGCCACATAGATTTCCATGCAGGTGAACTCAGGGTTGTGGGTCTTGTCCATTCCTTCATTACGGAAATCCTTTGCGAATTCATATACTCCGTCATATCCGCCCACGATAAGTCTCTTGAGGTAGAGTTCATTCGCAATACGCAGATACAGAGGAATATCCAATGCATTATGATGTGTGATGAAAGGTCTTGCGGTAGCGCCTCCCGGAATTGACTGGAGAATAGGTGTTTCGACCTCGAGGCAGCCTGCGTTGTTGAAATACTCACGCATCGTGGCGATGATCTTCGCTCTCTTGATGAAGGTATCCTTCACCTGAGGGTTTACGATGAGATCGACATAGCGCTGCCTGTATCTGAGCTCAGGATCAGTGAATGCGTCGTGAACTTTTCCGTCAGCTTCCTTCACTATAGGAAGAACCTTGAGGGACTTGCTGAGGAGTGTGAGCTCTTTGGCGTGAACTGTAAGCTGGCCTGTCTGGGTATGGAATGCAAAACCCTTGATGCCCACCACGTCACCGATATCCAGAAGTTTTTTGAATACGGTGTTGTACATGGTCTTGTCTTCGCCAGGACAGATTTCGTCTCGTTTCACATAGACCTGGATACGTCCTGTGGAATCCTGGAGTTCCATGAAAGAAGCCGCTCCCATGATTCTTCTGGACATGATTCTTCCTGCGATGCATACGTCCTGGAAATTTCCCTTCTCAGGATCGTATTCTGTCTCTATTTGTTTAGATGTTGCGTTTACCGGATATAAAGGTGCCGGATATGGTTCGATTCCAAGTTCTCTGAGCTTGTCGAGGGACTGTCTTCTAATGAGTTCCTGCTCGCTCAATTCCAAATTTGCCATATTATTGTATCTCTTATAGTTTTCCTAAAGCTATCTACAAAAGTAACATATTTAATTCGAAATTTGAAATAAATAAGGTATCTTTGTATATTATGGACAAAGAAAGAGAATGGAGATTAAGAGAACCGGCGGATCCGGACAATGTTGCACAGCTCGCGGCAGAGCTGGGCGTTGACCCTGTCCTTGCCACTCTTCTCATAAACAGAGGTGTGAAAACATTCGAAGAGGCGAGGTCTTTTTTCAGACCTTCGCTGTCTGCGCTCCACGACCCTTTCCTGATGAAAGACATGGACAAGGCGGTGGCCCGTCTGGAAAAGGCCATCTCAAGTTCCGAAAAGATCCTTGTCTATGGAGACTATGATGTCGATGGCACGACTGCCGTGGCATTGGTCTATTCCTTTATCCATAAGCTGAATCCGCTTGCCGATTTCTATATCCCTGACCGTTACGACGAAGGATACGGCGTGTCCAGGAAGGGCATCGACTGGGCTGCTGAGAACGGTTTCAGCCTCATAATCACACTGGACTGCGGAATCAAAGCCATTGACAAAGTCGAATATGCCGCGGGCAAAGGCATTGACATAATCATTTGTGACCATCATCTTCCGGAAGACGAAATTCCGGCGGCTGCGGCTGTGCTTGATCCGAAGAGGGAGGATTGCAACTATCCTTTCGACGACTTGTCGGGTTGCGGTGTCGGCTTCAAGCTTGTGCAGGCCTACTCCCAGACTCATGGCATTGACTTCGAAAATCTGTTGCCGCTTCTGGACCTTCTGGTCGTCAGCATCGCGTCGGACCTCGTGACCATTGTGGGGGAGAACAGGGTGCTTGCGCATTTCGGTCTAAAGAGGCTGAACGAGCAGCCTCGCGTAGGTCTGCAGGCCATGATTGACCTCGCGAACCTCGAGCCGGGCCACATCACCATCGACGACATCGTCTTCAAAATAGGCCCTAGGATCAATGCTGCCGGGCGTATGGAGTCAGGCCGTCTCGCGGTGGAACTTCTGACCGCGGAGGACGCCCATACCGCGATGAGCATCGGAGGCAAGATCAATGACAATAATAATGAGCGCAAGAGCATTGACCGTGAAATTACCCGTGAGGCTCTGGAAATGGTGCAGAACGGTACATGCTGCTCTTCGCAGAATGCCGTAATCGTCTATGGCAAAGACTGGAACAAAGGTGTCGTAGGAATCGTTGCGTCCCGACTTGTGGAGGCTTTCTATAAACCGACTTTCGTGCTTACCAGGTCAAACGGTTTCGTTACCGGTTCTGCCCGCAGTGTGCGCGGATTTGACCTGTATGATGCCATCAGCAGTTGTGCGGACCTTCTGGAGAACTTCGGCGGCCATATTTATGCTGCGGGATTGACGATGAAAGAAGAGAATCTTCCGGAATTCACAGCCCGCATTGACAAGTACGTCAGTTCACACATCACGACTGAGATGGCTACGCCAGTGGTTGAGGTAGATTCTGAAATCAATTTTGCCCAGATAACTCCTAAATTTTTCCGAATCCTGAAGCAGTTCCAGCCGTTCGGTCCTGGTAACAGCTCCCCTGTTTTCCTGACCAAGAATGTCTATGACGACGGAAACGGCAGAAAGGTGGGCCCCGGAGGACAGCATCTGAAACTTGAACTCATACAGGAATCTCAGCCGTACCATCAAGTTTCTGCCATTGCTTTCAATATGGCGGCATATTTCGAGCATATCAGAAACGGCAATCCCGTGGATGTCTGCTACAGCATTGTCGAGAATTATTATCGCGGGAATTCCACGCTCCAGCTCCGCATAAAGGACATGCGCGAGAGGGAGGACATCATCTAGCCGCTCTGGTCTCCGCTATTATTTCTGAAGCAACGTCCGGATATTCCTTATTGTCAATGTCAATGATTATTTGCGCTGTCCTTTCATAGAGTGCGGCGCGGACTGCCATCAGTTCCTCTATCCTCCTACGCAGCGTCTCCTTGTCAGGCCTGTCACCGAGTATCGGTCTGTCGCCGGGCCAGCACCATAGATTATATACTAGGGTGTCCGTTCCTGCTTTCAGATATACGCAAGTGGTTCTGTTTCTGAGGATTCCGGCTGCTTCCGGAGTCGTGACAAGACCGCCGCCAGGCGACAGGACAAGATTTCCGTCCCCATTTTCATCCAGGACTTTTGTCAATGACAGTGTCTCGATTTCTCTGAAGCGCTTCTCTCCCTCCTCTGTAAAAATTCTTCTGACGCTGCGCTGCTGCGAAGCCTCAATCCAACTGTCCAGGTCAATGACATTGTATCCGAGCTGTTTGCCCAGTTCCTTTCCGATGCAGCTTTTGCCGCATCCCATGAACCCTATCAATGAAATGACCATCGGGACAGTGTCTAGATGTCGAACAGGTTAGGTTCGTCGTCATTGTCAGAATCCGGATCAGATTCGCCTATGTCACCCTTGACTTCTTCGCCCTTTTCGGCCGGCCTGTAAAGGTCTTCAGGATTGAAGGCCGCGTCATCCGGAATGTCGTCCGGGCCGAGAGAAATTTCCTCTCCGGGATTGACAGTGAGCTCGTCTTCCTCATCGTCCTCAGGCTTGTGTATAGGTTCTATGAATTCCACTTTCAGAACATCAAGCCTGTGGCATCTGCTGCCCTTTGCCGCAATGCCTTTCTTTCCGATAAACTCCTCAGCGTCAAACTTTTCAGGAGTCCTGTGTTCCTGACGTCCCGTGAAAGTGACCATGAACTGCGGATGCTTGTCCGCGCTGAAGTCAGCCAGATATGTGCCCTTTCCATGAGGAATGAACTCCACAGGAACATTGTCACTGATCGGGAATGAGAATCTCTTGATATAGAAATGTCCCTCTCCGTCGTAGTACAATGCAGCATAAACCTTGTTCTCGTCGTATTTTTCGATTCTGAGCAGTTCTCCCTGATAGCGGCTGCTGAGGTCATACGACGTGGTATAGTAGGTTCCGTCCTTGAATACGGCCAGAACTCTGTCGTCTCCGCTGAACTGTCCGAGATACTCGCCACGTCCTTCGTCATTGATTCTCTGCACGTCAGAATCGAACCAGATGTCTTTTCCTCCAATGGTGGATATACCTTTGGCTTTCAATGAAATACGGGCGATGGCATTTTTTGTCACCACGTTGCCTCTGGAGAGTTTGCCCTTGATGGCAAGTTCCGAGAAGTCGTATTCCATATTCAGTTTCTTGAGCTTCGGTTTCGGACGGAAATAGATTTTCACCGTCTCGGCCTCGCCATTGTGATTTACAGAGAACCATTCGATTCTCGAGCCTGGAGTGCCCTGGGTGATATCGTATTCCTTGTCTCTGGTGATACTGGTGATGGCGAATCTCTTGGCGTAATATAAGCTGGATGCTCCTGCCTTGCCGTCGCGGTAGATGACGTTGTAGATGGTCCTGTTGTCACCTCTGTTGAAGATTCCGACATAGAGAAGATTCTTTTCGAAGAAGTCTTTCTCCGCAACCTTCTTTATCCAGTATTTGCCGTCCTTGCTGATAACGATGACCTCTGAAAGGTCTGAGCAGTCGCATACGAACTCTCCCTCGTCCTTCTTCAGTCCGATACCCACGAAGCCTTCTTCAAGGTTGGCATAGAGTTTCGCATTGTTGCTGACAACCTTTGTAGCGGTGATGGTCTCGAAGCCGGTAATCTCCGTCTGTCTCGGGAAATCCTTTCCGTACTTGGCCTTGATGTTCTTGAAGAAGTCGATGGTATATCGCGTGATGTTTTCGATATTATCCTTGACTTTGGCAAGCTCTGCCTCTACTGCAAGTATCTTTTCGTCAATGACTTTGGTGTCGAATTTGGATATTTTGCGGACAGGTTTCTCGACAAGTTTCAGGATGTCGTCCATGGTAATCTCCCTGAGGAGCAGGTGCTGGTACTCCTTCATCTTGCCGAAGATGGCTTCTGTCTGCGCCTCCCATGATTTCTGGTCCTCTTCGAGAATCTTATAGACTCTGTTTTCGAAGAAAATCTTCTCAAGGGAAGTATAATGCCATGTGTCCTCGAGCTCGTTCTTCCTGATTTCCAGCTGCTTCTTCAGCAGGTCGCGGGTATGCTCGGTATCATAGATGAGGATATCATCTACGCTGAGGAACTGTGGCTTGTTGTCTTTGATGACGCAGGCATTCGGTGTGATAGTGGTTTCACAGTCGGTGAATGCGTAGAGTGCGTCGATGGTCTTGTCCGGGGAAACATCATTTGGAAGATGGATGACGAGGTCAGCCGTAGCTGTCGTCATATCTTCGATCTTCTTAATCTTGATTTTTCCCTTGTCTTTTGCCTTGAGGATGGAATCTACCAATATGTGGGTTGTCTTTCCATAAGGTATCTCCTTGATAGCCAGGGTGTTCTTGTCGATTTTCTCGATTTTTGCCCTGACTTTCACGCTTCCGCCTCGCTGGCCTTTCATATATTTACTGCAATCCGCATATCCTCCGGTAGGGAAGTCCGGAAGAATTTCGAACTCTTTTCCTTCGAGATATGCGATGGATGCATCTATAAGTTCATTGAAGTTATGAGGAAGAATTTTGGACGCCATTCCCACGGCGATTCCTTCTGTGCCCTGGGCGAGCAGAAGAGGAAATCTGACCGGCAGTTCCACCGGTTCCTGATTCCTGCCGTCGTAGGAAGTCATCCACTCCGTAATCTTCGGGTCGAAAATGACATCTTTGGCAAACTTGCTGAGTCTTGCCTCGATGTATCGTCCTGCCGCGTTCGGGTCTCCTGTAAGGATGTTACCCCAGTTTCCCTGGCAGTCGATTGCATAACCTTTCTGACCGAGCTGGACAAGCGCTCCGAGAATGGAAGCGTCACCATGCGGATGATAGTGCATGGCCTCGCCGACAATTCCCGCGACCTTGCTGTATGAGCCGTTGTCATGTTCATACATTGCATGCAGGACACGTCTCTGGACCGGTTTCAGTCCATCGACGATATTCGGAACGGCACGCTGGAGTATGACGTATGAAGAATAGTCCAGGAACCAGTCCTTGAACATTCCGGACAACTTGTACTTCTTGCTGTCTTCACCAAGCAGTTTCTCGTATTTTTCAGACGGTGCGGCTGAAGAGTCGTCAATCGGCTCCTCATCAAGTTCCTCATCGTTCTCCAACTCATCCGGAGTCAGCTCGTCGTCATCTTCCCAGTTCTTGCTCATTTTCAGTTGAATATATGGTTATCAATTTTCTTCCCTCCGGATATCCGGCACTAGTCTTCGTAGCCGAATTTCCTGAGTTCCCTCTTGTTTTCGCGCCAGCCCTCATCCACCTTCACGAACATTGACAAAAACACCTTCTTCTGGAAGAAATCTTCCATCTCGATTCTCGCTTTGGTTCCGGTCCTTTTCAATGCTGCTCCGCCCTTGCCGATGAGGATTCCCTTCTGCGAATCTCTCATGACATAGATTACGGCGCTGATGTCGTACCTGTCTTCACCTTCCTTGAAGGATTCGATTTCCACCTGGCAGCTGTAAGGTATCTCTTCAGAGTAGTTCTCGAGAATCTGCTCGCGGATAATCTCCGAGGCGAAGAATCTGAGGTTCTTGTCTGTGAACGCGTCCTTGTCGAACCATGCCGGTGACACCGGAAGTCTCGAAATGACCGCATTGAGAACGCTGTCGAGGTTGAATTTCTCCTTCGCCGAAACAGGTATAATCAATGCCTTGGGCAGTCTTTCCTGCCACTCTGACATTGTCTTTACCACTTTCTGCTGGTCGCTGATGTCGATTTTGTTTATGACAATGATGACCGGACATTCGAGTCTCTGGAGTTTCTCGATATACTCGACATTCTTGTCAGCCTTCTCGACGACATCTGTAACGTAAAGGATGATGTCCGCGTCACCTATGGCCGCATCGACAAAATCCATCATGTTTTCCTGAAGCCTGTAGTTCGGCTTCAATATTCCCGGCGTGTCGGAATAGACTATCTGATAGTTCTCTCCGTTTACAATTCCCATGATACGGTGTCTGGTCGTCTGGGCCTTCGCCGTAACAATCGAAAGTTTCTCGCCGACAAGAGCGTTCATAAGAGTGGATTTGCCCACATTCGGATTACCGATGATATTGACAAATCCAGCTCTGTGCTCTTTTGGTTCCTGAATAGAACTTGTTGACATATCTTAAGATTAAGCGTATGCTCCCATCTTGAGGACATTGGACTCGCCTTCTGTGAGATATCTCCACTCGCCTTTCTTCAGGCCCTTCTTTGTAAGTCCTGCGAAATAAACTCTGTCAAGAGCCTTCACGTCATATCCGAGTGACTCGAAAATTCTTCTGACGATGCGGTTCTTGCCTGAGTGGATCTCGATACCGAGTTTTCTGTGGTCCTCTGCGTCGATGTACTCGAGTTCATCAGCCTTGATGTCTCCGTCATTGAGGGTGATTCCGTTCAGAACCTTGTCGAAATCTTCCTGGGAGATAGGCTTGTCAAGGATGACCTGATAGATTTTCTTCTTGTCGTATGAAGGATGTGTAAGTTTCTCTGCAATCTCACCGTCGTTTGTGAACATGAGCACACCGGTGGTGTTCTTGTCGAGACGTCCTACAGGGAATACCCTTGCGCTGCAGTTCTTGAGAAGATCCATGACGGTCTTGTCTGCATGAGGGTCACTTGCTGTAGTTACAAATCCCTTAGGCTTGTTCATTACGATATAGACTTTCTCCTCACCGCGGATTCTCTCTCCGTTGAACCTGATGTCATCGTTGAGAACATTGACCTTGGATCCGAGCTCGGTGACAACCTCTCCGTTGACGGTCACGACACCTGCCTGGATGTACTGGTCAGCCTCGCGGCGTGAGCAGATACCTGAGTTTGCAATGAACTTGTTGAGGCGGATAACTTCCTTGATAGGTGTCTCCACGTAGTCATTGTCGGAAATCTGTATCTGGTCGAGCTGAGGTTTTCTGCTCAGCATCATATTCATATTCTGCTCGTCAGTATCGTTGAATTTGTATGGATTCGGTTTGGCCTGGGCTCTCTTGGCCTCCATTCCACGTCCGTTTCCGCGTGGAGCTGCGCCTCTTCCTGCAGGTCGGCTGCTCTTGAATCCGCCTCTTCCGGCTCCGTTGTCACGTCCGCCGAACGGTTTTCTTGACGGTCCGAAGCTTCTTCCTTCTGAAGATGAACCATATGATCTTCTCTCTGAATCTCCGTAGCTTCTGCCTTCAGATGATCTGCCGTAGCTGCTTCTTCTGTCCTGGCTGCCATAACTGCTTCTCCTGTCGGAGTTTCCGTAGCTGCTTCTTCTGTCTGAATTGCCGTAGCTGCGTCCTTCTGATGAATGTCCATAGCTCCTTCCCTCTGAAGAACCATAACTTCTGCCTTCAGATGAGCCGTAGCTTCTGCCTGATGAACGGCCATAGCTGTTGCCTGAGCGGCCGTAAGATGATCTGCCCTCTGAATTGTAAGGACGTCTTTCATAACTCCTACCTTCTGAACTTCCTGAACGTCTGCTGTCAGAGTTGCCGTAGGATCTTCTTTCTGCCGGTCCTTCTGATGATGAATAGACCTTACCGGAAATGCGAGGCCGTCTCGGTCTCAACTTTCTTCCTTCTGCGGTAAAACCGCCTTTATTGTTTTCTTCCATTTGGATATTGCCCTTGCCGGGCGGATTAATTGTTTATGGCTCACGCCATTATGATAATATATGTACGGCTTTCGCCGATTTTTCTGTTTAAGGTCAATGCGAGGTCAGTTTGAACTGATATGTGATTTTACCCTGCTGCAGGGGTGGTGCTTCCGTGCTCATGTTGAAATGGGTCTTCAAAGCGGCCTCTCTGGCGGCACTCCACAACTCTGCATTGTTCACAGTCGTTCCGACTGCGCCTGCCTGGGCTTTCTTGACATTGCCGTAGTTGTCCACCCAAACGGTTACGACTACAGTGCCTTCTTCCTGAACTTTATACACAGGTTTTGCAATCACTCCGTTTACGCTTCTGCCCTTCACATGGGCGTTAGGGGTGGAGACGGTCTTTCCGGTCACCGTGTTGCCCTGTGAATGTCCGGCCTTCAGTTTTTCTGTAACCTTGTCTGCTGTCTGGGGAGCAAGCGTGTCCTTGTCGGAGTTGTTATTTGCCGCATGGAAAAGCGCCCTTTTCTCGATAGGCTTCTCTCTCGGCGGCTCATACTTTTCCACATCTCCGAAATCATCGACCGTCGATTCCTGTGCCAGATTCGCCTTGTGCCCCTTGTTCTGAGCTTCAGATCTCTGGACCAGTTCAATCGGCTTTGTCCTGTCCGGTTCTTCCACCTGTGGTGCGGAACCTCTTTTCTGCTGTCTGACGGCCTGTTTTTCCTGTTCCTCGCTGAAATCTATTACGAAACTCTGCTCAGGGGGTGGGGGAGAAAGATATGTCAGACCACTGTTGACTCCGAATAATACCAGCAGTGCATGGAAACTGACAGTCGTCACCACTGCAACAACTGTTCCTCCCTTTTCTGTTTTACGCTGTATTTCCTGATATTCCTTCATTGTCCCTTATCTTATTGTATGCCAATGTGTAAGCCTTATTCGGGCTGTGTTGCCAGAATAACTTTATAATGGTTTCTCTTGGCAATGTTCATTACGGATACCACTTCCTTTACAGGAACGCTTTCGTCAGCATAGATGGAGAATGTAGGGTCCTCCTCGTTCTGGAGAAGGTCCACAAGATCATCTTCCACTTCAGTGAAAGGAACAGGCTGTTCATCTCCGTTGATGTGGTATGTATAAGAACCATCCTGCCAGTCCTTTATGGAAACGCTGACAGTAGCTTTCGCTGACACCTGACCTGTGCTCTTCGGAAGCATGAGCTTCAGGGCATTGGGATTCACCAGTGTCGATGTTATAAGGAAGAAGATGAGGAGCAGGAACACGAGGTCTGTCATTGACGACATCGCGGTATCAGCCAACACCTTCGTTTGTCTTTTGTATGCCATTCCTATGGAATTTGTCGATAATCCTTAATTTTCTCCTGCCTGTTTCTCGTCAGCTGCAGGCTCCTGAAGGAGGTCCATGAAATCGATGGTAGCGTTCTCCATCTTGAATACGATATCTGAAATGTTGGAAGTCAGATAGTTGTATCCGAAGTATGCGAGGATACCCACGATAAGACCGCCGACTGTGGTAATCATGGCAGTGTAGATACCGCTTGAAAGGAGAGTAATGTCAATGTTGTTGCCGGCCTGGGACATGTTGAAGAATGCCTGGACCATACCGAGCACTGTACCGAGGAATCCGATCATCGGAGCGCCTCCGGCGATTGTCGCGAGGATAGGCAGGCCTTTCTCGAGTCTTGCTACCTCAGTGTTTCCGCAATTCTCGATAGCAGTCTGAATGTCAGAAAGCGGACGTCCGATGCGGGAGATGCCCTTCTCCACAAGTCTTGCGATAGGAGAATCGAATCTTTCGCACAATGTCTGTGCCGACTTGAGTTTGCCTTCGTGGATGTAGTCACGGATGTCACGCATGAAATTGTTGTCGATTTGTCCTGCCTGATGGATCATCCACCATTTCTTTCCGAAGAGGTAGATGGCGACGATGGACAATGCGAGGAGCACAATCATGAGCCAGCCACCTTTCATGGCCATGTCGAGAAGATGCATTTCCTCCTGATGAGGTACGGCAGGTGATGTCAATGCCTGCTCTGCAGCTGCTGCCATTCCGGCAGTATCAAGTCCTGCTGACTGTAAGAGAGAGAACAACATAATTTTATCTAACTTTTTAATATTCAAATAATTGCATGGCTACCTCCAGAGGCTTTCATTTATCGCCTCTGCACAATTCGCCAATGAACTGCAAAAATACGAATTTTTCCCGATTTGATGAAATAAGAATTGGCCTAAATTAAATAAAAGTGGGGGATTGATTCAGGCTGGCATTGACAATGTCCGGATTGGACTTATGCCTGATGTTTACAGGTCAATCCACTTTATGGCATTGTCCCGCTTCCACCAGGTCAGCTGTTTTTTTGCGTAGTGTCGTGTGTTTCTCTGTATCAGCCTGATAGCCTCGTCCAGAGAATAATTTCCGTCCAGATACCCGAAGATTTCCCTGTAGCCGACAGTCTGCAGGGCAGGCAGCTCCCGGTACTTTTCCAGACCCCTCACTTCCTCTACAAGTCCTTCGTCGATCATCTGCAGGACGCGACGGTCTATCCTGTCATAGATGACGTCCCTTGGCCTTGTCAGACAGATTTTTTCTATCTCGAAGTCCCGTTTCCGCGGTTCTGCAAGTTTGAACTCGGTGAACGACCTTCCTGAAACAATGATTGTCTCCAGTGCCCTCACGACGCGCTGTCCGTTCTTGATGTCGATGGCTTTCCATGCAGTAGGGTCCAGTCTCTTCAGCTCGTCCGCAAGTGCTTCCACCCCTTCTTCACGTACTCGTCTCGTCAGATCCTCGCGCAGTTCCGGCGGCGGAACGGGCAGATTGTCAAGACCGTTGCAGACCGCGTCAATGTAAAATCCCGAGCCACCGGCCATGACCAATGTCTCATGACCTTCGCTGAAAAGTTTTTCTATCAATGCAAGAGCATCGATTTCGAACTGTCCGGATGAATAGGCATCCAGGACGGATATACTATGTATAAAATAATGCTTCACAGCGGAAAGCTGCGAAGCATCCGGGACTGCTGTCCCTATAGTCATTTCCTTATAAATCTGTCTGGAATCGCATGAAATGACCGGTGAACCGCAACGAAGTGCAGTCTCAATGCTATAGTCTGTCTTGCCTACGGCTGTAGGCCCTGCTATTACCAGTAATTTCCTGCGCATGACGATAAACTACAGGCTCAATTCCTCTGAACCGTCATAGATGATATCGCTGTCTTCATCGTATGAAGATTTGAGATCATCATCATCGTCGTCATCGTCATCGTCGATGTCCTCTGTAACCTCAGGAACGTCCTCAGAGTCATCGTCTCCAGGTTCATCGCTCTTGCCCCATGAAGACTCGCCAGGAAGATGTTTCTGGTCATCCGGAAGGTCCTCATAAGCCACATATCCGTTTTCGAACTCGATAGGATTAGGCCCCTTTGTCTCAGTGAGAAGTGGATATGCCTTTCCCGGAACTTCCTCTGCCTCACCATCGAAAGTGACTATTACGCTCTTCCTG
>FR890672.1:66263-78078 GCA_000435075.1 Bacteroides sp. CAG:770
TGACTATTACGCTCTTCCTGTCAGTTACATTATAAAAATAGGTGAACGAGAAAATGCCTTTATTCAATGTGTCTGCTAGAGTGACATCATCCACTGCGCCTGCTCCGAGATCAAACATTCCATAGCGGGCAACAAGCGCACCTGCCTTGTCCAGACCCTTGAACTGGATAAGCTGGTCGTGAGAGAAATCCATGTCATCTCTCATCTTCTTGTGGAATTCGTATAGAGTTGTATTTGGCTTCAACTCATATACACGGGCGAAACCCTTTATCCCCGGAAGGGAAACACGATATCTTAGAATCATATTTACGTAAGCTAATTTTTCTGCCTCCAAAGGTACAAAATATTTCCTTATCATTGCATAATAACTCGAATTTAACTAATTTTGAATTCATGGAAAAGAACGGAGGCGATACCCCTGTCAGGGATTCATATAAGAGCATTGCAGCTATGTCAGAGGGCCTTTTCAAGGATAATGGCAGCAGATTCATAGCTCTGGCCTACCCCGTCGAGACAGAAGACGAGGTCAGGCAGATTGTCAGTTCTTTGAAAAAGACATATCACGATGCCAGGCATCATTGTTATGCGTACCGTTTGGGTTATAAGGGTGATGTGTTCAGGGCTAATGATGACGGAGAACCTTCTTCTTCGGCCGGTCGTCCGATTCTCGGGCAGATAGATTCCAATTGTTTGAGTGACATACTGATAGTGGTGGTCAGGTATTTCGGCGGCATCAAACTTGGAATACCCGGGCTGATCCGTGCGTACAAGACTTCGTCTGCGGATGCGATAGCCAATGCGGTGATTGTGGATAAGGTGGCGATGAAGCGCTTCCGCCTGTCTTTCGGGTATCTGGAAATGAACAATGTCATGAAGATGATAAAGGACATGGACCTGAAGCAGTCAGACCAGGATTTCGGGACTTCATGCTCTCTGACCGTGTCCGTCCGTCTGTCCATTGAGGCGGATTTCCTTGAGCGGGCCGGCAATATTCCGGGCTGTTCGGTCGATGAAGTCGGTCTGTCGTCTGACATTGACGAGTGAAAATAGCGGTGGCCAAACACCTATATTTATATAAGAACTTAATAGCGGCGGGGATTTGGCTTACCTGCCGGAACAGTAAAATTGTGCAGTATGCCTAAAAGTCTGATTTCAATCCAGGATTTCACAAAAGATGAGATTCTTCATATCCTGGATGTGGCAAAGGAATTCGAAAAGAACAGAGAGCAGAATTTCCTCGCGGGAAAAGTGATTGCGTGCCTCTTCTTCGAGCCATCTACCAGAACGAGGCTTTCGTTTGAAGCCGCGGTTAACCGTCTCGGTGCCAGGGTAATAGGTTTCCCTGATGCGAAGAACACGAGCGTGACCAAGGGCGAGACACTTGAAGATACCATCAAGATTGTCTCCAACTATGTAGATATGATAGTCATGAGGCATCCGCAGGAAGGAGCCGCAGCAATCGCCGCCGGTGTCTCACCAGTGCCTGTTGTCAATGCCGGAGACGGTTCCAATCAGCATCCGACACAGACTCTCCTTGACATGTATACGATCCGTCAGACCCAGGGGCGTCTCGACAATCTGAAGATCAATATGGTGGGAGACCTGAAATACGGCCGTACCGTGCATTCTCTTTCAGAGGCCATGTCAGATTTCTCTCCTGAATTTGTCTTTACCGCACCGGATGAACTCAAGATGCCTTCCAAGTATCTCAAGTTCCTCGATGAGAAACACATTCCATATGAGGAGACCGATTCTCTGGAGGCTCACCTCAATGACTGCGACATCCTGTACATGACGCGTGTCCAGCAGGAGAGGTTCCCTAGCAAGGAAGACTATGACAGGGTAAAGGATGTATATGAACTTACCGCGTCAATGCTTTCCGGCGTGAAGCCTAACATGAAGATTCTTCATCCGCTTCCGAGGATTACTGAAATCTCTACTGATGTCGATGATACGCCATACGCATATTATTTCGAGCAGGCCCGTAACGGCATGTACGTCCGCATGGCTGTCATTGCTTACCTCCTTGGCTACAGGTAGTAGAAAAAATATTCGTCCTTTATTTGGAATTAAGTAGAAATTTGTTACCTTTACAACGATTTAAGAGAAAAACTTAAATCGCTGTAAAGGATTTTAGTTAATAATTGCAATAACTTTATAACAAATTCAGATATGAGCAAAGTTCATGTATTCAATGCCGGCCCATGCATTCTTCCGCAGCAGGCAATAGACAATTCAATTGAGGCCCTCAAGGATTTCAAGGGCACAGGTATTTCAGTGCTTTCAGTATCACACCGTTCCAAAGAGTGGGGCGAAGTGATGGACGAGGTCCGCGCGAACTGGAAAGAGCTGCTTAACATTCCTGATACTCATGAGGTAGTATTCCTCGGCGGTGGCGCCAGCCTTCAGTTCTTGTATGTAGCTATGAACTTCCTTGAGAACAAGGCTGCATACCTTGATACAGGTGTTTGGGCTCACAAGGCACTTCAGCAGGCACAGGGCATCGGAAACGCATATGCTCTCGCATGCTCGGCAGACAAGAACTACTCTTACATTCCTGAGGGATATACCATTCCTACAGATATCGACTACTTCCATATCACTACGAACAATACCATTTACGGTACTGAAATCAAGACAGACATCGACTGCCCTGTTCCACTTATCGCAGATATGTCATCTGACATCATGAGCCGTCCTGTAGATGTCAGCAAGTATGCTTTGATTTATGGTGGTGCACAGAAGAACGTGGGCCCTGCCGGTGTCATATTTGCAATTATCCGCAAGGACGCTCTCGGAAAGGTAAGCAGATATATCCCTACAATGCTTGACTACAGGACTCACATTGACAAGGAGTCTATGTTCAATACCCCTCCTGTATTCTCAATCTTCGTCATGAACGAGACTCTTAAGTGGTTGAAGAGCATGGGTGGCGTTGAGGCTATTCACAAATATGATATGGAGAAAGCAAACTTGCTTTACAATGAGATCGACCGCAACTCTCTCTTCGTAGGTACAGCAGCTGAGAAAGACCGTTCACTCATGAACGTATGCTTCGTGATGGCTCCTGGTTATGAGAACCTTCAGGACGAGTTCATGTCATTCTCCAAGAGCAAGGGCATGGTCGGTCTCAAGGGACACAGATCAGTCGGCGGTTTCCGCGCATCCATCTACAATGCATGTACACTTGAGGATGTTACCGCTCTCACAGAGTGCATGAAAGAGTTTGAGTCATTGAAAAAATAAAATCCACTTGTCATGAAAGTATTGTTAGCTACTCAGAAACCATTTGCAGCAGCAGCTGTAGCGGGAATCAGAGAAATTCTTGAAGGTGCCGGCCACGAGGTCGTTCTCCTTGAAAAATATGCAGATGCACAGGATCTTATCAATGCTGTTGCAGATGTAGATGCTATGATCGTAAGATCTGACAAAGTTACTCCAGCTGTTCTTGAGGCTGCCGGCAAACTTAAGATTGTTGTTCGTGCAGGTGCCGGTTTCGATAACATTGACCTCGTTGTTTCAAAGGAGCGCGGTGTTGTTGTCGAGAATACTCCTGGACAGAACTCTAACGCAGTTGCCGAGCTTGCCATCGCCATGATGATTTACATGAGCAGAAACCAGTTCACTCCTGTTTCAGGTACTGAGGTTTCAGGCAAGAAACTTGGTATTCAGGCATTTGGTAACGTAGGCCGTCTCGTAGGTCAGAAGGCTGAGGCTCTCGGCATGACAGTATATGCTACTGACCCATTCATCCCTGCAGACAAGATTGCAGAGGCTGGTGCGGTTCCGGTGGAGACAGTGAAAGATCTTTATTCACAGTGTGATTTCGTTTCAGTTCACATCCCTGCGACACCTGAGACAATCGGAAGCATTAATTATGATCTGATTACATCTATGCCTAAGGGTGCCGTCCTCGTAAATACTGCACGTAAGGAAGTTGTGGATGAGGCTGGTCTCGAGAAGGCATTGACCGACAGGCCTGACCTCAAGTACATCACTGACGTAGCTCCTGACAACATTGATGTTCTCCGCGAGAAATTCGGCGTGCGCGTGTTCGCAACTCCTAAGAAGATGGGCGCGCAGACCTCTGAGGCCAATGTCAATGCAGGTCTTGCTGCTGCCAGACAGATTGTTGCATACTTTGCTGACGGTTGCACCAAGTTCCAGGTTAACAAATAGTTGAACAACACTTAAACTCATAATATCAATGGTAAAAGTGAAACCATTTGCGGCTGTCCGTCCGCCTAAAGATATTGTTACTGAAGTAGCTGCACCTCCTTATGACGTTTTGAATTCAGAAGAGGCTCAGAAGATGGCCGGTGAAAAATCCCTGCTTCATATCACGAAGCCTGAGATTGATTTCGACCCTATACTTCCGGATCATGACCCTAAGGTTTATGATGAGGCTGTCAAGAATTTTGCCGAATGGCAGAAGAAGGGATGGCTGGTGCAGGACAGCAAGCCTTGCTACTATGTCTATGCACAGACGATGGACGGCAGAACCCAGTACGGTCTGGTCCTCTGCGCTCATACTGACGACTATTCAGAGGGCAAGATCAAGAAGCACGAGCTTACCCGCAAGGATAAGGAAGATGACCGTATGGTCCATGTGAAGATTCAGAATGCCAATATCGAGCCTGTGTTCTTTGCCTATAAGGACAATGCTGAACTGAATGATATCGTTGCGGCTTCTGCAAAGGGTGCTCCTGAGTATGAATTCACTGACGAGAACGGTTTCGGACATGCTTTCTGGGTTATCGATGATGACGCTGTCATTTCCAGAATTACAGCCATCTTCACAAATGACATTGACGCGTTCTATGTTGCTGACGGACATCACCGTACCGCAGCTGCAGCCCGTGTCGGTGCAGAGAAACGTGCCGGGAATCCTAATCATACAGGAAACGAAGAATATAATTACTTCATGGCAGTATGCTTCCCTGAGAGCCAGTTGAAAATCATTGACTACAATCGTGTTGTCAAGGATTTGAACGGTCTCGACAAGGAGCAGTTCCTGAAGGCTCTCGAGGCTGATTTCGATGTTGTTCCGTTCGACGGAGAAGGCGAGTATCATCCTTCACATCTCCATAACTTCTCCATGTATCTTGACGGAAAGTGGTATTCACTTGAGGCTAAGCCGGGAAGATATGATGATAAAGATCCTATCGGTGTTCTCGACGTTACTATCCTCTCTAATCTCGTTCTTGACAAGATACTGGGAATCAAGGATCTCCGTACTGACAAACGCATTGACTTCGTCGGCGGTATCAGAGGTCTCGGTGAGCTCTCCCGTCGTGTTGACAATGGTGAAATGAAGGTTGCTTTCGCTCTGTATCCTGTTTCCATGAAACAGCTTACCGACATCGCTGACAGCGGAAACATCATGCCTCCTAAGACTACATGGTTTGAGCCTAAACTGAGGTCCGGCCTCGCGATACATAAACTGAGTTAGTAAGCATTAAAAAATAAGTTGGTAAAGATTTGTGATGGATTTTCGAGGATAGATTCCTTTTCGAAGAAGGAGTGTGCTGGACGCACACGACTGATGAGGCAGGAATATAAACCGAAAAGACTGCACAAAGATCACCAAGTTATTTTTAAGGATTACTTAAGTATTAGTGTGAATCACGTTTTGAAAGATATTGGTTCAAAACGACTTATTGAAGCAGCCTGACGATTTGCCGTCAGGCTGCTTTTTTACAATTGACGGAGTCATCGATGAGGATATAAAAAACGCTGCCCCGAATCTGAGACAGCGTTTTTTTTGTATGTGTTTCGTTCTTAGAACGGAAGGTCGTCTGAAGGATCGTCCGCTGCTGGAGCGCTAGGGGCGAATCCGGCAGGTACATCAGGAGTGTAAGCCGGCTTAACAGGAGCGGCAGCCTGTGCAGGAGCCTGATATGGCTGCTGGTATGCAGGAGTGCTCTGCTGTGCCGGGGAAATCCTCCATGCCCTCAAGTCAGTGTACCACTTTCCGTTGTACTCCCTGCTTGAAACATTGAACTCGACTTTGATTTCGTCATTGATCTGGAATCTTTCGAGATCCTGGACCTTGTCCTGACCCCACACGCTGAAGCATGCCTTAGTAGGGAAATTGCCGTCCTGATACTCGATGACGAACTCCTGTTTAGCCCACTGGCCTCTTGCCGAGGTTCCGGACTGAACTGCGAGTTTCTGAAGAAGTCTTCCTGTCAGTTCCATGAACCTTGATTATTTTGCCTCTTCGTTCTCAGCAACTTTGCTTACCTTTACAAGTTCGATGTCGAAGATAAGGGTGCTGTTAGGTTTGATTCCACGTGTTCCGTTCTCGCCGTAACCGAGCTCTGAAGGAACGTAGAGAGTCATCTTACCACCTTCGCCGATAAGCTGCAAGCCTTCTGTCCAACCTTTGATGACGCGGTTCAGGGTCATTTTGATGCCTTCATCGTTCTTAGGTGACTCATCGAATACAGTACCGTCGGTGAGAGTTCCCTTGTAGTGAACATATACTGTGTCAGCAGGACCTGGCTTAACATCGTTACCAGCCTCGCGGATAATGTACTGGAGACCGCTTTCAGTTACCTGAACGCCTTCCTTCTTCTTGTTCTCAGCGAGGAATTTGACTTCTTCGTTCTTTGCGACAGCGCTTACATACTCACGTCTCTTTGAGAGGTATGAGTTGAATACGTTGTTCAGCTCCTCAGGATTGATCTTGAACTGCTGTGCATATGTAGAATCTGTGTAGTCTCCTTTAGCTTTGAGGAAATCTCTCAGACCTCTTTCAATCTGCTTGTAGTTGAGGTCCTCTCCGAAGTCGTAACCTTTTACGAAAGCACCGAAGTTAACACCGAGGAGATAGCTGACTGAGTCAATCTCGGTTCTTCTTGGCTTGAAGTTATCAGGATTTACCATGCTTACAGCGGTAGAGTCTGTTCCTGCTGTTGTTCCCTTTGTACCATTGGAGGTGCAAGATGCTGAAAGCGCAATCATGAGCGCGGCAGCTGCAAATTTAAAAGTTCTCATTATTTATGTAATAATTTAATATTTCCAAAAGCAGCCGCAAATATCGCAATTTTATTTGAAAGTCTGAAACATAATTCCTAAATTTGATTAAAATGATTTCAAGCCTATGGACATCGATTCTGCAGTGGTTCATGCCAAATTGAAGGAATTCTTCGGATACGGAACTTTCAAGGGTGACCAGGAGAAAATTATACGACATCTGCTTGACGGGAAAGACGCTTTTGTCATTATGCCTACAGGTGGAGGAAAGTCGCTCTGCTATCAGTTGCCTGCGCTTCTGTTGCCCGGCACGGCGATAGTGGTTTCTCCTCTCATAGCATTGATGAAAAATCAGGTGGATGCGATCAGAGGCTTTGTTTCCGGAAATGAGGGAATCGCCCATTTCCTTAATTCTTCATTGAACAAATCACAGATTGCAGAGGTTACAGAAGACTTGAAATCAGGTGTCACAAAGCTTCTTTATGTGGCACCGGAGAGTCTTACCAAGGAAGACAACATCGCGATTCTCAAGCAGATAAAGATTTCGTTCTATGCCATTGACGAGGCCCATTGCGTCTCAGATTGGGGGCATGACTTCAGACCGGAGTACCGTAAGATACGTCCTATTGTGGAAGAAATAGGAAGGGCTCCGATAATAGCATTGACAGCGACCGCCACACCGAAGGTGCAGGCTGACATTTTGAAGAACCTCGGCATTTCCGACGCGTGCGTGTTCAAATCTTCATTCAACAGGCCGAATCTCTACTATGAGGTGCGCGACAAGGTGGACCCGGACAAGGATATCATAAAGTATATCAAGCAGAATCCCGGCAAGTCCGGCATCATATATTGTCTGAGCCGCAAGAAGGTCGAGGAACTTGCGCAGATACTTGTCATCAATGGTATCAAGGCACTTCCGTATCATGCCGGGCTTGACGCCAAGGTGAGGGCTGAGAATCAGGACCGCTTCCTTATGGAGGATGTAGATGTCATAGTGGCCACGATAGCATTCGGCATGGGCATTGACAAACCCGATGTGCGTTTCGTCATCCATTATGATGTGCCTCGCAGTCTGGAAGGATATTATCAGGAAACAGGCAGGGCAGGCCGTGACGGAAAGGAAGGAATCTGTATCGCGTATTATAGCTACAAGGACATACGCAAACTGGACAAGTTCCTGATGAGCAAGCCGGTATCGGAGCAGGAAATCGGCCGGCAGCTCCTTATGGAGACTGTGGCATATGCCGAGTCGGGGGACTGCCGCAGGAAGATTCTGCTCAGTTATTTCGGCGAGGATTATACCGAGGATAATTGTGGGGCATGTGACAACTGCCTGAATCCGAAGCCACGCTTCGACGCCCAGAAAGAAATGTGCATGGTCATTGACCTTGTCAATTCTCTTTCGGAGCATTTCAAGATAGAGCATCTTGCGAATATTCTCACCGGTATCGCGAAGGGAATCGTCAAGTCATATAATCACGACAAACTGAAGGCTTTCGGCTCCGGTTCGAATCATTCTTTGTCATTCTGGGAAATGGTTATGCATCAGGGACTTATCAAGCATTTCCTTGTGCGTAACATTGACTCTTACGGCCTTATTTCGGTGACGGAGGAAGGCCTCGAATTCCTGAAGAATCCTCATCCGCTCATGCTCGCGGAGGACCGTAATTTTACCGAGACCAATAATAATGATGATGAAGATGACGACGATTTGACGCCGTCAGCCGGAAAAGCCGGTTCCGGTGCGGATACGGTTCTTTTGTCAATGCTGAAGGACTTGCGCAAATCGGAGGCCAAGAAACTTCATCTCCAGCCTTGGGTGATTTTCTCAGATGCCTCTCTGGATGACATGTCCATAATGTATCCTGAGACATTTGAGGAACTGATCAAGTGCCAGGGCGTAGGCGAGGGAAAGGCCCGCAAATACGGCAAGCCGTTCCTTGAACTGATAACCAGATATGTCGAGGAGAATGACATCTTCAGACCCGATGATTTCGTCGTAAGGTCAATGCCGAACAAGTCGTCCGACAAGATTTTCATCATTCAGAGCATCGACAGGCGTATGGATCTGGAGGATATCGCGACTGCCAGAGACAAGGACATGAATGAAATTCTTACAGCTATGGAAAACATCGTGGAATTCGGCACGAAACTGAATCTGAACTATTACATCGAGAACAACATTGACAAAGAAGTTGTCGACGAAATCTACGATTATTTTAAGAATGAAGCTGAATCTGATTCTCTGGAGGATGCCATAACGGCCCTCGGAGGGGATTATGAGGAGATGGAAATCCGTCTTGTCAGAATGAAGTTCCTTTCAGAGGTTGCCAACTAGTCCTGTCCCGGTACGCCGTCTCATTTTGTTCGCCGTTCTGGCCTTGCTGTCGGAATGTTACCTTATGGGAAGCATCACTGGCTTTCTCTTGTCGAAATGTGCGAGATATCTGAATCCGCATCTGCTTACCAATGCTGCTGTCCGCTCAAAGTTGAATCCGACTCTGTCTGCATCATGTGAGTCGGAGCCCAGGCTGATGATCTCACCTCCAAGTTCACGATATCTCATCAGGATGTTTTTGTCCAGAACCGGAGTCCTGCCCTTGAAATCCTGATAGGTTTTCGTATTGATTTCCAATGCCTTGCCGTTTTCTGCCAGATATCTCAACATGGAATCCAGAATATCCGGGAAATCTTTGTACAATATGCTGCATTCCGGGTATGGTGCGTATCTGGTGACATAGTCATAATGTCCCATGATATCGAATCTGTCTCCCAGCCATACCATTTCATCATAGAGAGTTTCCAGATAGTGTCCATAGGCGTAGCGCCAGGTCTTGCCTTCATAGTATCCGCCCCAGAACGGGTCCGTATCATCCAGATAATGGACCGATGCGATGATTTCATCGAAAGAATATTTCTCCAGATGCGCGGCTATCTTGTCTCGTTCGCTTTTCTGTACGCCAATTTCAATGCCCTTGAAAACGTGGAAGTCCCGCGGGCATTTGGCATTGACCGTATCAATTTCTGCATTTCTTGCCTCTACGTCGAACACTTCTGGCACGTATTCTTCGTATTTGGCCTTCATCGGAGGGACAAAGAAATCGCAATGGTCGGTGAAACATACACCGGCCAGTCCCTTACCGATAGCAGAATTCACAGTTTTCACGACTGAGGTCCTCCCTCCATCGAAAGAAAACTGTGAATGATTATGATTATCGTATAAACCTTTCATTTTTTAGCTGAGTCCGTCAATGTGGCCATCGACAACATCGATTCTCAGCGCCTGAGGAGATTTCGGAAGTCCCGGCATTCTGATGATATCACCAGCGATGGCTACAATCATTTCCGCACCGGCATTGATGACAATATCCTTGATGTCGAACTCGAAGTTTTCAGGTGCGCCGTACATTTTTGCGTCCTGCGAGAACGAATATTGTGTCTTGGCGATGCAGACGGGGAACGCTGCATATTCTGTGCCTTCGATCTTGCCCATCATCTTGCGTGCTTCCGGACTGAACTCCACGTGGCCTGCACGATAGATTTCCTTGGCGACTTTCTCGATCTTCTTCTCGATACTGTCATTGTCCTGATAGATGAAATGAACCGGCTCGGATGGTTTCTCGTCGATTGTCTTCACTACGAGCTCGGCGAGTTCCACGGCACCTTCGCCACCCTTCATGAATGCGTCGTTCAATGCGAACGGTACTCCGAGTTCAGCACAATGTTCGCGGACCATCTGGATTTCCTCGTCTCTGTCATCTCCGAACTTATTGAAGCATACAAGTACGGACTGTCCGAATTTGCGCATGTTCTCGATATGACGATCCATATTGGCAAATCCCTTTCTGACGCCTTCCTCAGAAGCTTCGCTGATCTTGTCCACAGGCACGTCGCCGTGCATTTTGAGCCCTCTCAATGTTGCCACGAGGATTGTCAATGCCGGGTTGAGGCCGCTCTTGCGGCATTTGATATCGAAGAATTTCTCTGCACCGAGATCTGCACCGAAGCCTGCCTCAGTAATCACATAGTCGCTGTAGGTCATGGCCATTCTGGTGGCAATGATAGAGTTACAGCCGTGTGCGATATTTGCGAACGGTCCTCCGTGGATAAAGGCAGGAGTGTTTTCCGTTGTCTGAACCAAGTTCGGATTCATGGCATCGAGAAGAAGAGCCATGATAGAGCCGGTTACTCCCATATCCTTGACCCTGAATGGCTTGTTCTCGAGTGTATAGCCGAGAAGAATGTTGTCAATTCTGCGTCTGAGGTCATCCAAATCCTTTGACAGACAGAGGATTGCCATAATTTCCGAAGCTGGGGTGATGTCGAATCCTGACTCCTGGACCAGGCCGTTGGTGTGAGGTCCCAGTCCGGTAACGATATGTCTGAGCGATCTGTCATTGACATCCAGAACTCTTCTCCACAAAATCTGTTTGAGGCCGAATCCCTCTGCCTGATGCTGATAAATGTAGTTGTCAAGCAGGGCGGAAATCATGTTGTTGGCGGATGTAATCGCGTGGAAGTCTCCGGTGAAGTGGAGATTGATCTTTTCCATAGGCAGGATCTGTGCGTATCCTCCGCCGGCAGCGCCTCCCTTCATTCCGAAGCAAGGTCCGAGTGACGGTTCGCGCAGAGCAGCAATAGCCCGCTTGCCTATCTTGTTCAGTCCCAATGCCAGGCCGACGGATACTGTTGTCTTTCCGATACCTGCCTTCGTTGGAGTGATGGCTGTCACGAGAACAAGTTTGCTCTTCTTGACTTTTTCTTCGTCAATCAGTGTGAGCGGAACTTTTGCCATGTTTTTTCCATAAGGTTCCAAGTCTCCCTGAGGAATGCC
>FR890672.1:78098-79260 GCA_000435075.1 Bacteroides sp. CAG:770
AAGTCTCCCTGAGGAATGCCGACTGATTCTGCTATCTCAGATATCGGCTTGAGCTTAATGCTCCTTGCGATCTCAATGTCTGATTTCATGTATGTAATTTGTGTTGTTATACCTCGCTAATTTAGTAATTATTGTGAAAAACTGAAATATATTTTACGTGTTTTTCTTTAAATCTGTTATTGTTTTCGGGTGAGTTTCCGCGGAAATTTGTTAACTTTGAAACGCGCTTCCGCCAGTGTCCGTTTGCATTGACGATGGAAGTATGTTTTGAAATGAAACCTCTACGATGAAACTGAAGATTGCAGCCAACTGCATTCGTGGGAACAAGCGCCGCAGCAACGAAGATATGGTTCTTGTCGACGAGTCTTTCCTAAGGGATGGCAGCATTGACTTTTCTCTTGATAATCCTGATTTGTTTTTTGCGCTCGTGTCTGACGGCATGGGCGGTCACGACCATGGAGAGATGGCGAGCGAGTTCCTTCTTAGGCGGATTCGCGAGGAAATTCAGCCTGGTACTGACGTTGGAGCTGCTTTTCAGAGCTGGATTCGTTCTGTCAATGCCGAAATGGAGTGCATTTCGAGTGAAATGTCGATGAAAAGGCACATGGGCTGCACTCTGTCGGGGCTGATCTGGCAGAATGACAGGGTGTGGCTTGTCAATGCCGGAGACAGTCGTACTTACAGGTTCCGGTCCGGTTCTCTTTTGCAGCTGACGGAAGATCACAATATCAAGCAGCGCCCGAGGTATAATTCCGGTCCGGAATTGTCAATGCTAGTGAATTGTATCGGTGCCGGAGCTGCGGCTCAGGTCGATATCAATGACATCGGCGGTGACATTCAGTCTGGTGATATTTTCCTGGTTTGCACTGATGGGCTTTACGAGATGTTGCCTGAACGGAACATTCAGGAGGTGTTGTCCGGAGATTCAGGCCCGGTCGATTCGGTTGCGAGACTAAGTCAGATGGCGGAGGAAGCCGGAGGTCGTGACAATATAAGTCTGATAGTTGTCAAAGTTGTGTAGGTCGTTTTCTATATAATATAGGTATATGTTTCAGAAATTTTGGTCCATCCTCTTCCGAGGGTGGCTTTTTATTTTGTCTTAAATTATTGAATGTCAATGCCATGAAACGTCTTACCATCAAGTTTTGCGTCCTTCGTCCGC